>NZ_VTYM01000009.1:0-225128 GCF_013113925.1 Alteromonas sp. 07-89-2
AGATGTGTATAAGAGACAGATTTTATGTTTACTAGATATAGCCCGCACAGACCATTTTTTTGCTTGTTAAGACCAGCATGCCCTAATCAAAACATCTATAGCTAAAAACTAGGATAGTTTTAATCGGCTATTAATACGCTTTTTAGCTTGATAGAAATATTATAAATGTAGTTTAAATAAAATTCATAAAAACAAGCATATTCAAACTATTGAATAAACTTTTGCTCTATTAACGGACAATTATTTTGAAAATTATTACATCATTAAAAATACTTGCTAGCAGTGCTTTGTTACTCTGTTTAACGACTCCTGTACATGCAACAGAAGATCCTTCACGCCCTAATGTATTAGCGATATGGGGAGATGATATAGGCATGGATAACTTAAGCGCCTATACCATGGGACAAGCAGGTCACTGGACACCAAATATTGACCGTATTGCTAAAGAAGGCGCAATATTTACTGATTACTACGCAGAAAACTCTTGTACTGCTGGTCGCTCTGCATTTATTCATGGCCAACATCCAATGCGTACAGGCTTAACCAAAGTTGGCTTACCTGGTGCTAAAGAAGGCGCTCGTGAAGATGATGTTACATTAGCAGGTTTATTAAAGCCTCTAGGTTACATGACCGCCCAGTTTGGTAAAAATCATTTTGGCGATCAAGACAGTCATTTACCTACAAACCATGGTTTTGACGAATTTTATGGCAACCTGTATCACTTAAATGCCGAAGAAGAGCCTGAACATGAAGACTATAACCGATTCATGACTGCGGAAATGAAGAAGCGTTTTAGCCCTCGCGGCGTTATTCATTCATTTGCTGATGGACGTATTGAAGACTCAGGTCCATTAACCAAAAAGCGTATGGAAACAGCCGACGAAGAGTTTTTAGCAGCCACCATAAAGTTTATGGAAAAAGCGCACAAAGCTAAAAAGCCATTTTTTGCATGGTTTAATGCAACTCGAATGCATATTTGGACACATTTAAAAGATGATGTTAAAGGTATCTCTAAACGTGGCGGCCTATATGGCGACGGCTTGGTAGAGCATGATCGTCACGTAGGACAATTACTCGATAAGCTCGATGAGCTAGGCATCAGTGGCAATACAATCGTTATTTACACAACGGATAATGGCGCAGAAAAGTTTTCTTGGCCTGATGGGGGCACAGTGCGCTTCCGTGGCGAAAAAAATACCACTTGGGAAGGTGGCTTTAGAGCACCTGCCATGGTTCGTTGGCCAAATAAAATAAAATCAGGTCAGATAGTTAACGAACTAACCGCTCATAATGACTGGTTACCAACGGTTATGGCTGCGGTAGGTAATACAAATATTAAAGAACAGTTAAAGAAAGGGGCAATATTTAACGGTCGTCAATATAAAATTCATTTAGACGGTTACAACATATTGCCACAACTAATTGAAGGTAAAAATACTACTGCTGACGATAATACAAACTGGCCTCGTAAAAACTTTATTTATGCAACCGATGGCGGCAAAGTTGCTGCAATTAGAATGGGCGACTGGAAATTATTATTCTTAGAGCAAAAATGTAAGGGTTGGGAAGTATGGGCTTGTCCTTTAGTGGCACGCCGTCTACCTTTAATTTTAAATTTACGCCAAGATCCATATGAAGAAGCACCAATAAATGCGGGAGGCTATGATAGATGGTCGGTAGATCACTTATTTACTGTTGCTCCTGCGGCAACAGAAGTAATAAAATTCTTACAAACATTTAAAGAATTCCCGCCATCACAAGCACCAGCCGACTTTACCTTTTCAACGGTTGTTGAAAAAATGAAAATTTGGGAAAACGTGACATATAAATAAAAATCACAAAAAAAAAAGCAAGAGTTAATACAGCTCTTGCTTTTTCGTTCTACACTAAAATAAAAGCTTAGTTATGTAATTCATTAAAAACCATGTATTTATACACACTTTTGGCATTACAAATAAACTAATAACACCATTACCAATAAAGAATAAATATGGCCGAAAACATATTAGCTCAAATTAAAGCGCTTCAGTCAGAAGTAAACCAGTCAATTTTAGGGCAAGAAAAGCTCGTTAATGCCTTAATAATTGCATTGCTGACCAACGGCAACGTACTGCTTGAAGGATTACCTGGTACCGCTAAAACCCGCTCTATTCGCACCTTGGCTAAAGTGCTTGAAGCTAAGTTGGGGCGTATTCAATTTACGCCCGACTTGTTACCATCAGACGTTACAGGCACAGAAATGTTCCAAGATATCGATGGTAAAACTGATCTCTCCTTTAAAGAAGGGCCTATATTCAATCAATTAGTTCTAGCCGACGAAATCAATAGAGCTCCTGCAAAAGTACAAGCGGCATTGCTTGAAGCAATGGAAGAAAGACAAGTTACTGTGATGGGGAAAAGCTATCAATTACCTGATCTATTTATGGTATTGGCCACACAGAATCCAATAGAGCAAGAAGGTACCTACCCTCTTCCTGAAGCACAAATCGATCGTTTCGCGCTAAAAATTCAAATCGACTACCCTGATGATGAACAAGAATTATCAATAATTCGTTTAGTGCGCTCAGAAGAAGGTAACAAACAACAAGCGCCTATCAAAATACAACAAAGTGTTGTTTTTGATGCTCGTCAACAAGTATTAAACATACACATGAGTGAAGCGGTAGAAAAGTACATTGTCGCAATAGTGATGGCGACTCGTAAACCAGAACGCTACCCAAATAGCAATTTAAAAAACTGGATAGCAGTTGGCGCTAGTCCTCGCGCTAGTATCATTTTAGACAGGTGTTCACGAGCACAAGCATTCTTAAATGAAAAAGACTATGTAGATCCCGATGATGTTAGACAAGTAGTTTGTGACGTCCTCAGACATCGAATAAACCTAAGTTATGAAGCGCAAGCTGACGGAATAACTTCTGACGATGTTATTAACGAAATAATTAAGCAAGTCGCTGTCGTATAAACCAAGCCAATGAAAACAGTTAAAGCAATTGATGAACGCATACAAATAACGCTAAAACAACTTATGCGTTTAAAACACGACGCTCATGGCTTTAGCTTTTTATCTAATCAACCATTAAAAAGTAAATTAATGGGTCGTAAACGCTCTACCATTAGGGGAAGAGGTTTGGACTTCTCCGAGTTAAGAGATTATCGCCCAGGAGACGATATAAGAAATGTTGACTGGCGTGTCACTAATCGTATGGGCAAGCCCTATGTGCGCCTTTATTGTGAAGAAAAAGACTGTTCTGCGCAACTAAATCAGGACACTTTTCTTAAGGAACTTTGCTCATATTCTATTGGCGACAGATCACCATTAGCGGTATGAAGTCGCTCTAAGTTGTAATAGCGCATATACGCAGTTACATCATTTCTCATATGTTCACGAGTTGGTTGTGGTATTTTCAATAGCCAATCATGTTTTAAGCTGCCGAAGAACCTTTCAACTACCGCATTATCCCAACAAGCACCAACATCACCCATGCTCGCTCTTATACCGAAATTGGCTAGCAATTTACGATAATGCTTACTGGTGTATTGTGAGCCTCTATCCGAGTGAAACACTAAGCCTTTAGGCGGTTGGCGCAAGTTATAAGCCTTCATCATAGCTTTGCTTACTAAGTCAGTCGTCATTCGTTTGTCGATATGCCAACCAACGATGCGGCGTGAATATAAGTCCATAACAATGGCTAAGTACATCCAGCCTTCACCTGTTCTTAAGTAAGTCACATCACCAGCCCAGACCTGATTTGGTGCAACAGGGTTAAAGTTCTGGTTCAACAGGTTATCAGCAACAGCATCACTGTGTTTGCGTTTGGTTGTCACCTTGTATGCCACTCGTTGAGTCACAACTAAGCCAAGTGTTGCCATTAACTTCTGAACGCCATAATCACTGACGTTAAAGCCCTCTCTGCGTAACTTCTTTCTAAGCTCCCGATAACCTAAGCTATTTCTGCTTTTCTCGAAGAAGTGCTTTGCCATTCGATATAAGTTCAGTTGCTCTGCTGTGATGATTTTGACTGGCCGTTTGAGCCAAGCGTAATAAGCACTACGGCTTACTTTCATCACTTTACAGAGCTTAACTACGGGAAATGCCGAAGATAACTGCTTAATCGTTTTAAACGTTACTTGGTTTCCTTTAGCAGGAGGGCGCTGGCCTTTTTTAAAATCTCTTTTTCCATCCTTAGCTCTTTATTTTCCTTACGTAGTTTTAGCAGCTCTGCTCGTTCATCCGCATTTAAACTGGCTCCAGATTGCTCAGCCTCGAATTTAGCTTTCCAGTGATAAAGTAACTTATCTGTGATACCTAAAGACGCTGCTGCTTTTGGTACGCTGTAGCCTTGCTCGGTTACCAATTTGACAGCTTCTTGTTTAAATTCAGCCGTGTAACTTCTGTTTGTTCGTTTTGTCATTTAACACCTCAATAATTGGATTATATTCCATTATTAAAGTGTCCTGTTTGATTAAAGCAGATCAAGCTCTTCCGCTAGCTTTTTATCAACAGAGTTCTCAACCTTACCAGTAAGAACGACATTACCGTTTTTAACGTCAGTATTAATGTCGAATGAATCAAGGTTACCATTGAACAACAGCGTTGCTTCTGCTTTGCCATCAATCCATGCGTCTTTGGCACCTTTCTCCCATTTATTACTTGTGCTGTCTGTGTCCATGTCACCTGCATATGCAGCTGTAGTCAAAGTTGTAGCAACAATCATAGAAATAAGTGAACGTTTCATAACATTTCTCCTTTGTCGAAACTCGTAGATAGTCATGCCAATTCCTTGCCAACAAAATAAGATATTGTTTTATATGATAAATATTCAGTTCCAGGGCTAGTTAAGTATTTTTTGTTTTGCAAACTTTGCCTTTGTTTGAGAACTTTTTACTTAACTCTGTTAATGCCCAAAACTCGTCAACGTCACTTAAGAAAGCACCTCTTAATTGTACTAGGAAATAACTCTTCGCCGTTGCCCGCCACCTTGTTGCAGTGATACCTAGGTTAAACTTATTTCACAAAGCAGCCGTAGTTATAACGATTCGTATCGCTTCACTAGCTGCCATTAATTTAATCTTGCAGACAGAAGCAACAGGTGGAGTGTTTTTCGTTAATTTAACTCAAGGACCAACTAGACATGGATACTGCACTTACTGCTGTTTCAGTCTTATTTATAGCCGTAAGCTGGGCCCCTTTGCTTCCTTCTTCTCATTGGTTAGTAAGAGTGTGGGAATTTCCGCGACTACAAATAGCAGCTATCATTTCTTTGCTAATTGCTGGGCATATTTTTGAATCAACCTATTACGCACAGATAGATAGCCTAGCAGTAATTATTGTCGCTGGATTAACAGTTAGCCTTATTTATCAGGTTATCTGGATCATTCCTTATACCCCTCTGTATAAAAGAGAAGTTAGGCACGTCGAGGTTGAGAGTGCGAGCCAAAAGCTAAGTGTTTTATCAAGCAATGTGTATATGCCTAATGACGATTTTCGCAAGCTCATTGAACATGTACGTAATAAGCAACCTGATTTTCTCGTAACGTTGGAATCTAATGAGAAGTGGCAGAAAGGCATCAGTGAAATTGAATCTGAATACCCGTATCGTAAATTTTGCCCACTCGAAAACCTCTACGGTATGCATCTTTATAGTAAGCTTCCCTTTGAAGAGGTCTCATTGCGATTTCTAATAGAAGAAGATGTGCCGTCTATGAAAGTTAAAATCAATCACCACGGACAAGATGTCACGCTATATTTTCTTCATCCAAAACCACCAAGCCCAACAGAAAACACGTATGCAAAGCCCAGAGACGTAGAACTTAATGTTGTGGGGGAAGAAATAGCTGAAACAGAGGGCCCTATTGTCGTCGCTGGCGATCTTAACGATGTAGCTTGGTCACCTACTACCAGAAAGTTCAAGAAAATAAGCGGACTTTTAGACCCACGAGAGGGGCGCGGTTTTTTCAATACATTTCACGCGAAATATCCTTTAGTGAAATGGCCGTTAGACCACGTATTTCACTCGGAACACTTTGCATTGGTCAATATAGAGAAGCTTGAAAGCATAGGCTCAGACCACTACCCGCTTTATACTGAACTAGCGCTAATCACGGACAAAGATTAATATTCAAGACTTTAACTTTAATGAAAGCTACGGTGTTTGACACACCACATGAGGCTATCACACGCCTCCTCACGCTTTTTAAAGTGGGCCAGCCCTATTAGCTTGTTATCCCGAGGCCAAACCGCTTGGTTAAGCACCTCATGATCTTCTGCCGATAGTTGTTCGCTATCTAACACAATCTCAACCGCTTTTTTATTGGGTTTTATTAATGTGGGGTTAGCTTCTTTGACCAGAGCAGAGTTCACACAAATATACTCTCTCTTAACAGGATCTCTCACCACGCCGATGTAGTTGTTGTCACAAATTATAGCTGGCCAGCCTTCCGTTATTCTGCTCTGTCCAAACATTACGAGTGTAAAAGCAACAAGAACGAAAAGCGTTAAACCGATAAATTGAGCGCTCAAATCTGGTGCTACACTTACAATAACGCCGACAACAGCAGCGAAAAATATCCAGCCGCCAAATACTCTGCGCATAGCATTTGGTGAGATACCAGATATAACATCAACCACCTTTAATGATTGTTTGTCATAGTGTCGAATGAATACAAACGATTGTGATTCCACAGCCTTTGTCCACCAGAAAAAATACGAAATACAGAAATTAATACGTTACAAGTAAGGCTGAAGATTTACCTACTCTCTGAGTGAGTAAAAACCAATAATATGAGATTAGTTCTACTCGAAAGAAAACGTGTTAAGCAATATTTGTAGGAATATTTAAACTATTGAATTGTAATGTTTAACCTACTAACCAAGCATATCAAAATATGTGGGAACGGCAAAGCAATTACGCGCTAGATGCACAGTAAAAACAAGACTTATGAAAAGAAGCGTCATGTTAAACTGCAAATAAGAACAAACCACCAAAAATTAATATAAAAAACTGCTATTAGCCTCGATACATTCGTTTGTAAATTTTTCTCTCCCTTTGCACCTCTTGCTTGTTTTGGCGCTCAACCATTGCTAAAAATTTTCAAAAACATAACTTGATAACAATTCTTTTATCTAACAATCAATAATTTACAAAAAAAGGAACACTCTTTGCTTGTACGAAAGTATAACGTTCAACATTTCATGTCGTCGTTATTACAGGTTCAACAAATTAGAAAGGGAGGAAGAGTATGCGTTCACCGATAAGTGCAGTAACTATTGTTAAGAGCAGAACTGAGAAGCTGACCAATTTGATAACTCAGTTAGAGCAATGCTCTCCAACGCCAGATGAGCTAGTCATTGTTTGGATGGCACCTCCTTCTGATTTGTCACTCGTACGCAGTGACAAATTCGACATTGTTCACAAGTTTGTGACTCAAGATGCGCTTCCGATAGCGAAAGCGCGCAACAAGGGTATGTCAGCGGCCAAGCACGCGAATTTAGTTTACCTAAACGTAGACGCAGTTATTGCCCCATCGCTTTTTAGAGATGGCTTGCTTGCGCTTCGTGACAACACCGTAGTGATCACATCAGTGGTGTTTTTACCCAATGAGCACTGTTGCAAGCCCTACCGACAAATTTCAAAAGATGAAAAAGAAATCGGTTATTTAGCAAGTAATGACGACACGTTAACCGAAGACGACAATAACGAAATACCTTCAAGAGATCAGGAAATTAATCATGGAAAGTTTAATGACGATAGTATTTGTTCTACAGTGTTTTTTATTCGTAAGGCAGACTTTCATAAAACCGGCGGCTTCGATGAAGGCTACGCGGGTTTCGGACTAAACGACGAAGATTTTTTCACTAACTGTAGAGCATTAGGGTTTTCGTTAGAGCAATTGCCCACGCGCACATTTGCACCACACCGCCCTAATTATCAATGCCCGATAAATCACCTTTTAGACTTTGTTCATAATGCACAGCGTTTTCACTCGAAATGGGGATTTTACCCATGTGTCAATGTATTGAACGCGTATGCAGACCAAGGTTTTATTAATGCTGACTTCAAGCAAAACGGCATTAAGATCAAGCACCTCCCCCAGCAGGTAGAGGAAGACAAGGCGGACGCGCCGGTTGAGCAATTAACGGTAACCAACGCCCAAAACAATGTTGAATTTACGTCTTTTCATTCGCCGGAGAAAGGCTCTGACCTTTTAAGCACGACCGCATAAAACGCTTTCAGGGAGATATGGAATGTCTTTAATGAAACCGAATCTAACCGAGCGCTTTTTGTCGTTTGTAGGGGAAGCCGATTTCCCCTGCGTCGGAGCCAAAACAGCCCTCAATAAAAGCCAAATTCATGTAAATCAATACGACGATATTCGCTGTCCTCTCAATGAGACAGATATGTTGGCGTCAATTCACCAATTTGTAGAGTCGTTTGATCTTGAACGGGACATGTACTCCTCTTTGGTCGCAACTTTTGAGCTTCCAGATACGATAAGCGAAACTGAATTTGATCGGGTTTTATGGGAAAAATTGCAGCGTTTACACGAGATTGACGCCTGTTTAAAACCTTGGGATAGTAAAGTATCAAGTGACCCTCATAACGCTCAGTTTAGCTTGAGTTTAGGCGGAAAGGGTTTCTTTGTAGTTGGACTGCATCCGAATGCATCAAGAAAAAGCCGTCGATTTCCCTACCCTGCCATCGTGTTTAATTTACACGAGCAATTTGACATGTTGAGAAAGCAGAAGCGTTTTGAAGCATTCAAAGACCACATTCGTAAACGAGATACCGCGTACTGCGGAAGTAAAAATGAGCTACTCGCAAACCATGGTGATAGCTCAGAGGTATATCAATATAGTGGTGTAAAACATTCCGAAAACTGGGAATGCCCGTTCAAGCGGATTAAGCACTAAACCTAAATAAAAGGGACAAGTCACATAATGTTACAAACTATACAGCCAAGAAGCGGCACTGCATTTACTATGAAAAAAGGGGAAAGACTTAAAGTTATTGATCCAGAAGGTGAACAAGTGGCCGACCTCTATGCGTTCAATGAACACGATAAAAATGAGTTTATCTCTTCAGGACGAAGTTTAGATTACAATGAAAGCATCCAATTCAAAAAAGGCAGCTTGCTATACTCTAATCAAAGTAACGTGATGTTCGAAATTATTGAAGACACTGTAGAAGACCATGACTTTCTTTTGACTCCTTGCAGTGTTGACACGTTTAAGCATTTTTATCCCAATGAAGAGCCAGTACCTGGGTGCCACGGCAATTTAGTCGCGGCTTTTTCAGAGTTTGACATCCCAGAGCATCACGTTTGTACCACATTCAATACCTTTATGAATGTGGAGGTAGACGCCAAGGGTAAAATATCTGTTCTTCCTCCTAAGTCTAATGCCGGTGATTACACAATATTTGAAGCAAAGATGGATCTAATCGTAGGGTTAACCGCGTGTTCAGCGGGCGAGTCAAATAACTTCCGTTACAAACCGATTCAGTTTGAAATTTTACCCGCGGCTAACATCTAGCCGCGAGCGTTATCTTCTAAATAAACAAGCGCTACCGAGCTTCTGCAATGGCGCTTGGCTTTTCTTGTTGCCAGTTAAGTCGCATATCCCACTTGAAACGATGTTCAGGCTTAAGCGGTGGCTGTTCGGCATCAATAGTGCTTAACACGTTAGTCGCCTTAGTCAGCGTTGCGTCGCGACCGAACAAATAGCTTTGCTCTTTCACTATGGTCAAATACGCTTTGTTTAACGCATACGCGCGCTCTGGTGAAGAAGTAATGATGTCGTACACTGACTTGGCACGTTGCACTGCTTCCACCTTGACCATGCCTTTTTCATCAAACCATTTGGCCAGCATTTCTCCGTTCTGACGGAACTCATCGCCACCGCCCACGCGCTCCATATAAGTAAGGAACTCGCCTTTTTCCTCGTTAATATTTGGCACATCTTCAATTTCACGCAGGTCTATATAGCCCCACCCTGCTTGTCCGGGAACTTTCCGTGCAAATGAAAATGTTTGGTCGAAGGTTGACCCTACTGTTTTGTGACAGCCGTTACAAAACGCAAGCTCTTGATCGTGCTGTGCACGAAGTTCGCCCTGCTCATTTTCAATGAAGCCATTAATTGTCCAGCCAAAGCCGTTGTCTATCCCTTTTTCACCTAGGTAGCGGGTTTGGGGCAGCTTTTCAAAATGCTTATCTTTTGCTTCCGCATAATAGGCAGATGCTAAGCTTTCTCTGCTTCTGAACATATGCTTTTTCATGTAGCGCACTTCCTTCATACGCGGCGCGTTATAAATATTCCCGTTTTCATCCACGCCAATGTAGCGCACGGTATGTAAGAATTCTGTACCTTCGGGGTAAAGCATGTGCGCTAGCGGAACATCGCTTGCGTCGCCAACGTAATGCGACGAACGAGCAACTTCAGTTACGGATTCTGACAGCTTGCCGTCTTGATTAATGTCAATATTCAGTTCCACCTCATTAACCGGCGCTACAGTTAATGTGTCTAGCTCTTTAAGTGCCATTTCAACTAGGCTTAGGTTCAATGTGTAAATAGCTTTGTTGTAGTCGCCACTTAGCGTTTGAAAGTTTTCCGGAAGTCGGATCATGGCATCGCCCGTCGACCCGTTGGTCGGCCAGAAAGTGCTCGGGAAAGGTTTGTAGTTGTATGATACCCACCCGCTGCCATCTTTAGCAAAACCGTCGCTATCAAAGGCTTTATCAGCGGCGCTCAAATTTTCAATACGCATGTAGTCTGGCATGGCGTCATTGTTAAGCGAAGCGGTATAGTTGTCTTGCGCTATATATTTTTTAATCGTGGCATCATCAATGCCCGCAATTAGTGATGTACGGTCAATAAACAGGTTTTTCCAGCTGTTTGTTAACCCTACGTCAGAAAATTCGTAGTTGCCCTGTAACGTACCATCGCCCATTTGATTAGGACGCTTTTCCATTGAATCGTAACTTTGGTGGCATGCATAACATGGGTTGTTAACACCTTCTGTTTTGGTGTAACACTGGGGAGGAATAACCGATTCAGGGTTATACACTTCATCGTGTTCAATATATGCCAGAGCGGGAATAGCATCGCCTTCTTGATAAGGATAAGCGTGGGTGCTGTCGGTCTTTTCGTGAGTAGAAGTAGGCAGTTGTGTGTCAACTGTAAAGCTTGTTGAGTTTTGCTCATAGTTTGACTGATTGTTCACGTCAGTACCCGTGTTATCAGTGCATCCTACACTGATAAGTAGTGAAAGCAGAATGCTTACACCTGAAGTTATTTTTAACATTTTCATAATCGTCACAACGGAAAAATCCGGGCACATAAGTGCCCGGAGTATTTTTAAATTAAAAAGAAAACTTACTTATCTGCTGGCTCATACATCCACAGCGTATTGTTTTCTTGGAAACCGTCTTCACCGATAAGAATACGGCCGTCGTTCATCACCACTACGTTATCTGGTTGAGAAAGCTGTTCAACGTCACAACGCTCGGCGCCAGTTAGGCTTGAACGGTACGTACCGCCCATCACTACAGGTTCAATACGAGAGATGTTATAGCCTTCTTCAAGCTTGGCACGATAAACGCCACCACAGTCTTTAACGCGGGCAGAAAGCTGCATATCGCCTTCACCGTCAATCATTGTGTTGTCGATATCAGCGATGCCGATGTAAAGGTATGCATTCTGTACCACTTCACCTTCGATAGTATCTACACCTTCAACCGCTTCTTTTGCGCGTTTCTGGTTGATTGAGATACCTTCCAGTTTTCTCCACTCTGCGGTAGCCCCTTTAAGACGGGCCGCTGCACGACTCTCTAAGAACGCTACGCGGTTATCCATTGGCTGTCCTGCTGTTACGCTAGAGCCACCTTCCTCTACCGTTGGATAGGTCGCATCGCCATCAGCCCATGCTTGAACGTCGGCCATAGTAATGTAAGAGCTTTGTCCATCCACGTAATCGTCGGTACCAATACCATTGTATTCATCAATCCACGCGCGAATAGTCAGGTTATCACCGCTAGCTAATTCCACCCATTCAACCGCAAAACCAGTTGTCGCAGGATCATTCTGACCTGCATCCTGAGTGAGCTTAGCGCCGTAAAGTGTACCTGCCGATAAGTCTTCAGCTGTGTCTGCGACAAACTTAAACAGTACGCCACCCGTATCATCTTGAGAAAGGTAAACCGTTTTACCGTCAGGCATGACCGTTGAGTTCTCATGCTCGTACCGGCCCATGGCAAAATGCTTAACAATAACCGGCTCATCAGCCAACGGCTCTGTTACTTCCGCAATGTAGCCATAGTTGTAAGGGTTTGGCGCATCTGGCGCCGTCATTTGCCACATACGACCTAAGCGCGCATCTGTAGAAACGGCCTCTGGGTTATTCCAGCTTGGTGATGTTGTCGTATCCACCGCCGAATCAACCACCCACTCTTCTGAAGTAAGCGGTGTACCCCAAGGTGACATTGAACCAAAGCAGTTTGCCGCCGTTCCCCACACTGGCGAGAAATCCAGCATCATGGCTTCAGTTACTTCCCACATACCAAACTCGTCTTTTTCAACTTTCATGCGGCTCATACCGCCAGGAAGCTCTTCCCAGTTCGAGAAAAGGTAACCTTCGCCTTCGGCGGTTGATATGAAGCCGTTAAAATCAGGCATGTCATTTTCAAGAACCAACTCTTCGCCATCCAACGTGTAGATGTGACCTAAGCCTTCTGGTAGGTCAGTACCGAAAGTGTCGCCCGTTTGTCCGAGTACTTGATATTGACCAATGGCAGAAACCACCAGCTCTTTTTCTTCATCTGAGCTTGGTACAGGTGAATTTGGTAATGTTACTGGCAGATTGTTGAAGTTAGCACCTGCAAGCACGCCCACTGTACCGGTGTTGATAGGCATTGCATTTACACTGGTTGTCGCCGCATTAGTGCCAGACGGGTGCTGAACGTTAAAAAATAAATCGCCTTCGTCTGTTAAGAATATACCGGTCACTTCTGCACCAAGTGGAACCGTAGCGATACGTGTTAGCGTACCTGCACTATCACCTTGAGGACCTTGATCGCCCACCGGGCCTTGATCTCCTACTGGGCCTTGCTCACCTACAGGGCCTTGTACACCGTCTTCGCCATCGTCACCTTCCAGTGAACAGGCAGTCATCCCTAGTGTTACAGCCAGTGCTATCGCTGAATACTTAATTCCACGAAGAGTTTCGCTTTTCATTATAGTTCCTTGCTTATACTTGTTTTCGATGTTGAGTGGAGGTAAGCAGAAGACTCACCTCAGTAAACGGTCTTAGCGGGCGAAAGTCTGGAGGACATTTGTGACATTCCGGTGACAGTGAATTGACACCAAAATGAAGCTTTATTGACACAAGGGTATGAAAAAACGAATAAAACAAATGCGAAGATTTACGAAGGCGCTGTAATCATTGGGATTATTGAATACTCAATCAAGAAAACCTAAACCACTCAGTCAGTTTATGAATTATTTGTTTCACAATACTGGTCAGAGCTTTGTGCCCGTGAACACAACAGCACATAACTGCTTGAAAGTTGGATGGGCTAAAATGGAAAAAGTGGGTAGTTGAAGAAGGCAATTAGAGAAAGACATAATATAAGCTAACGGGCTACGCATTTCGCTACAGCCCGCTAGCCTGGTCGCTAAGTAATACTTAGTTTAAGACGGTAAGAGGATGATTATACATCTTTAATTTATTAACCAGATAATCTTCGAACTGCTTTGCAGTTTGTACATCACTGCTGCGCTTAGGCCAAACCGCGAGAATTTTATAATCTAAAGCGGTTAAAGGTTTGAACAATACAAGGTGGTCATGTTCACCCTCGAATACCTTTTCGACCTGATCTAATCGATAAACAACGGCTAATCCTAAGTTGTCATTATCTGCCAAGATACTTTGCGTTCCCCAAGTCGCTACAACGCCCCACTCTCCACGCTCGGCTTTAATCACCTGCATTCCATCATGCGCCACTAAACCTGCGACAATATTATCCGATGGCTCTGATACAAAAACGCTGATGTGGGTTGTGGGGTCAAACGCATCAATTCGATAGTGCGTGGTAACGTCGATGCTGTCCGCTTTCGCATCAGACGATGACCACCCTTCGTAGCCAACCTCGAACTCAGCCCGCAACTGAGAATTCGAGACTAATTGGTATTGCGTATTCTCTACATGCTGAAAGTGCATAACTGTCTGCGTTGAGGAGTCTTGGGTTTCTTGTTCTGTTAATCGACCTAGCGCACCCACGCCCAACGATCTACCAACTTTAAGCGCGTCTCCACCCCACGAAGATAAATTATGATAGCTATCGTAGCCGTCTTGCCCCACCTCAGGTAATACTACACTGTCGTTCGCTTTAACAAAGACATCAATAGCGTTACGCCAATCAAGATAAAGGCGATAGCCCATTTGATCTGACTCCCAGCCTGGTCCTTCGTAACGCAAAAAGTAAGAATGATCGGTCAATTGCGGAGGCGATGTGAATGAAGTAACTTCTTCAAAAGAAAAACCCTCAGCGCTATATACTGCGTCTTGCCATTCTCCTCCTGTTCTTACGGAAAGTTCAGCGTGCGCCCGGTCTTGGAGGTTAACATTCGTAGCTTGCTCAGGTGGCCTAAGTTCCAATGACGCACTACTTCCTGGCGCAATGGATGCTGCACCTAGTAACACCGCTTGCCCTTCGCTATTCTCAATCCATTCTGACGGATATTGCTTTAACTTCCACCCCGAATATTGCGGGGGCAGAGATACTTCAAAAATTTGATCGCCACTACCACCGTCTGCCGAATTTTTCACCTTAACAGACAAAGCCGAATTTATATCCCCTTGTGAGCAACTTGCCAATAATGGCACCAAAATTAGACCTATCTTACTAAATTTCATCACTTTTATGCTCTCCATCGGTTGTTAACGCATTTAACTAATTAACGATATTTATAAACAATATATTGACAAATGCCACCGGTGGCAATTATTTTAAATTTTGTTAACGAGATTTTTCAATTTAGTATGTCGATAAAATTCGTCATACCCATGAACCATTTAGTGAAAGGTAAATTACATGGTCAACTTTAGCCTAGAAGGTAAAACCGCATTAGTGACCGGAGCAAGTCGAGGTATAGGCCAAGCGCTTGCTTTAGCACTCGCCACTTCTGGCGCCTTCGTCATCTGCGCCAGTTCTCGACCAGGTGGATGTGACGAGACACTACGTAAAATTCAAAGTGAAGGTGGTCAAGCCATGGCATTAGATGCCGACCTCGCTGATGCCGACGCGGTAGTTAAACTTGCTGAAGATGCGTTAAGCATTAAAGGACACATCGACATCCTGCTGAATAACGGCGGCACTATTTTCAGAGCACCAGCAACCGACTTTCCTTTTGACGAGTGGAAAAACGTGCTTGCTGTCAACATCGATTCAGCTTTCCTACTTAGCCAAACTATTGGCAAGACGATGGTAGAACGGGGACAAGGCAAAATCATCAATATTGCATCAATGTTAAGTTATACAGGTGGCATCACCGTTCCTGCCTACACAGCGAGTAAACACGCCATCGCGGGTCTTACGAAAGCGCTAGCAAACGAATGGGGCCAATATAATGTGCAGGTGAACGCAATTGCGCCAGGTTACATCAAAACCGATAACACCCAAGCACTGCAAGATGATGAAACGCGCAGTGCTGAAATTTGTGCCCGCATTCCAGCTAATCGCTGGGGGGAAAGTGATGATTTAGCAGGTGCGGCGGTATTTCTTGCTAGCGCAGCAAGCAATTACGTAAACGGCCATATCCTTGCCGTCGACGGCGGCTTTCTAGCACGTTAATTCACGAATGGGGGATACAGCCATGAGCGATAGAAAAGACATGAGCAAGAAAATAGACACCCGATATGCTATCGGTCGTAAAGAGGCCAATGCTTACAACACGCAAGAATTGCGTGACGCGTTTTTAGTCGACGCCCTAATGACACAAGGTGAAGTCGTGTGGATATACACCCACTACGAACGCTTTATGCTTGGAAGTGCCGTACCGACAACGTCAGCGCTAACGCTAGAAACCATTGAAGATCAGTTAAAGATGCCGTTCTTTACCGCCCGTCGCGAAGTCGGTGTAATTAATATCGGCGGGCCTGGAACCATTACTGTTTCAGGCACCACTTATCACCTAGATAATGAAGAGGCCTTGTACATCGGACAAGGCAATGAAGAAGTCATTTTTGAGTCGGACAATGCGTCCAATCCTGCCAAATATTACTTAAACTCGGCGCCGGCTCACCACGCCTATCCCTGCAAGAAAATAGGCAGCACAGATGCAAACATCCTTCACTTAGGCAGCCAGGAAACCTCCAACAAGCGTGATATCAAACAGTTACTTATCAATACTGTTGTCGATACTTGTCAGCTTCAAATGGGCCTAACGCGTCTGCATACAGGCTCTGTCTGGAACACCATGCCAGCTCATCAACATGACCGACGCAATGAAGTGTACTTTTACTTTGATATGGATAGCGAAAGTCGCGTATGTCACTTCATGGGCGAACCTCACGAAACTCGCCATATTTTTGTAGCGAATGAAGAAGCCGTGGTATCGCCACCTTGGTCCATTCATTGTGGTGTAGGTACTGGAAGCTATGCATTTATCTGGGGAATGGCAGGTGAAAACCTGGATTACGATGATATGGATAAGTTTCCGCCTTCACAGTTGCGTTAAGCAGCCCTGCTCTAATTAGGTGTAATGATTATGTTGCGGTATATAAAACTCACACTGTCAGCCACGGCCCTGTTGCTAACCTCGGCGTGTTCGCAAAATGAACTGCAAGGCGAAGTCACCGTATTGCGCTTGGGGCATACGCTGGACACTCAACACTCAGTACATAAAGCAATGGAATATCTTGGAGAGCGCCTAGATTACTATTCTGACGGTACAATGAGTGTGGTTATTTACCCGAGCAGCCAGCTGGGAACCGAGAGGGAGATGGTAGAACTGCTGCAGATTGGCTCACTCGCCATGACTAAGGTGTCGGCAAGTCCTTTGGAAGGGTTTGCTCCCGAAATGAAGATTTTTAGCATTCCCTACATTTTCCGCGATAACGAACACTTCTGGCGTGTATTAAACAGCGATTTAGGCGATGAGTTGCTATCTGGTGTTGAAGACTTTCGACTTAAAGGTCTCGGCTATTACGATGCGGGAAGCCGCAGTTTTTACACCAACGACAAACCAATAGAAACACCAAGCGATCTGAACGGGCTCAAAATTCGCGTATTGAACAGCCCTACTGCAGTAGCAACAGTTCGCGCACTCGGAGGAGCTGCAACCCCCGTTGCCTGGGGAGAACTGTACACTGCGCTTCAGCAAGGCGTTGTAGACGGCGCAGAGAATAACCCGCCCAGCTACTACCTTTCACGTCATTATGAAATTGCCCGTTACTACAGTCTTGACGAGCATACCAGTGTTCCAGACGTCATGCTGGCATCGCTGCCGGTATGGGAAAGTTTGAATGAACAGCAGCAAACGTGGCTAACCAAAGCAATGGAAGACTCTGTTGAATACCAACGCGAACTTTGGAAAACATCTACGCAAGCCTCTTTAGAAAAGGTAAAAGCCGAAGGCGTCACAGTTATTACGCCTGATAAAGCGCCTTTCGTCGAAGCGGTAAAGCCTTTTCATAAGAGCTTTGAAGACACGCCAATTGGCGACTTAATTACGCAAATAAAAGCGATGTAACAATGACAATAATACGCCTCATCGATAAAGCCTTAGCCGGCACCCTTATTATTGCCATGGTAAGTATTTTACTTACCGTAATTTGGCAAGTGGTCTCACGTTACGTACTTAAAGACCCCGCTTCGGTCACCGAAGAGTTGTCTAGGTTCATACTTATTTGGATTGGCATCTTAGGTGCGGCCTACGCCTATCGCCAAAACGCGCATTTGGGGTTCAACTTAATTGTTGAGCGTCAGTCTCGTAAAGTGAAACGCCTTCTACTTACCTGCGTTGAAGTCATTGTCATTATCTTCTGTGTATTGGTGATGGTTTACGGCGGTGCTGAACTAGTGTCTCTTACATTAGAGCTAGAGCAAATCTCAGCGGCGCTAGGTGTAAAAATGGGCTTTATCTATAGCGTGCTTCCCTTATCTGGAGGCCTTATCATTGCCTATGCACTGGTTAACATTACTGCACTTTGGCGAAACAACAATAAGGAGTCAGCGTAATGGAACTGACCGGTATTATCTTAGTCGTCACCTTTTTTGTACTCCTTCTTTTAAATGTTCCCATTTCAATCAGCATTGGTGTAGCCACGCTGCTTGCTATGGTAATGAGCATGGACATTGCTCCGGCTACCATTACTATTGCCCAGCGTATGGCAGGTGGTCTTAATAGCTTTGCGCTCTTGGCAATCCCATTTTTTGTTTTATCTGGCCTTATCATGGGACGCGGCGGGATAGCCAAGCGATTAATTGAATGTGCAATGGCGCTTATTGGTGCCCTTCCCGGTGGTTTAGCCTTAGTAAATGTTGTTTCCTGCATGCTGTTTGGTGCAATTTCAGGGTCTGCAGTAGCGACTACGTCTGCTATTGGCAGCTTCATGTTGCCCGAAATGAAGAAAGCTGGCTACGAGCCGAATTTTAGCGCAGCGGTCACTGCCGCTGCATCAACTACGGGAATGTTAATTCCGCCAAGTAATATCTTAATTGTATACGCAATCGCTAGCGGTGGCGTATCCATCGCCGCCCTCTTTATGGCTGGCTATATTCCAGGCATTATGGTGGGTCTAGCGCTCATGCTGGTGTGCTTTATCTACGCAAAAATGAAGGGATACCCCCTATCGCCGCGGCTTCCTATTAAAGTAGTTGTCGAAAAAACTATCGCAGCACTCCCTTCCCTATTCCTCATATTCTTAGTGATTGGCGGCATTGTGGGCGGCGTTTTTACCGCTACCGAAGCTGGTGCCATTGCGGTGGTTTACTCATTGCTGTTAGCTGTGGTGTTTTATAAAGAAGTGGATGCGAAAGCCCTACCTGATATTTTCTTGAAGGCGGCAGAAACGACGGCAATTGTAATGCTGCTTATCGCGGCCTCAACGGCGATGTCTTGGCTATTGTCGTTTGAGAACATTCCGCAAACCTTAAGTAACGCACTGTTGTCGATAAGCGATAACCCATTACTTATTCTTCTCTTAATCAACCTATTGCTTATCGTAGTTGGTGCATTTTTGGATATGACACCTGCCGTACTTATTTTTACGCCCATATTTTTGCCGGTGGCCTTAGAACTTGGAATGAGCGAACTGCAATTCGGCATCATGCTCGTGCTCAACCTGTCTATCGGATTGTGCTCACCGCCCGTCGGCGCCGTACTTTTCATTACCTGTGCCATTGCCAAAACTAAACTTGAGAACATCATTCGACCGCTAATACCTTTATATGTGGCTATGTTTGTCGTTCTTATGCTAGTTACGTATGTCGCATGGTTCAGCGAAGCGCTACCACGTGCACTAGGATTTTAGTAAGGTAGAATCATCAAAACTGAAAGGTGTGGTCAGGCGGAGTTTGATCACACGAACTTTCACTTTTGAGTAACAAAAACATATTGCCCGTATTTGTGTGGTAATATCGGAAGTAACGACATAATAGCGCGGAAAAACAGAGAATTATGAACAAGCGCCCGACGATCAATGATGTTGCAGCCCTAGCAGGTGTTTCAAAGCGTACCGTGTCACGCGTCATTAACGGTGCGACCAATGTGGGAAAAGCAACACGTGAGCGCATTGAAGCGGTCATTCAAGAAACGGGGTTTGCCCCTGACAAGCAAGCGCGTGGTTTAAGTACTAGCCGCTCATACTTGATAGGCCTAATTTACGACAACCCCGATGCCTTGTATATCGACCAAGTGCAAAGAGGCGTGTTAAGCATATGTTCTCAAAAGGGTTATGAGTTAGTTGTACACCCGTGTAGTTATAATGCCGAAGGTTTTGTAGAAGACTGTATTAACTTTGTGCGTCGTTCAAACATAGATGGTGTCATCATATTGCCACCGGTATCCGAATCGAAGGTATTAGCCGACGCGCTGCAACAAAAGAGCATTAACTATGTGCGAATGGCGTCAGTAGATTTAGATGACCATCAAAATATCGTAGTGAGTGACGACAGAGCTGCTTTAAGTGACTTAGCGCGCTATATGGTTTCACTAGGTCATAAAGACATTGGTATCATCAGCGGTCCGCAACAGTATTATTCCTCAAAAGAGCGTTTGGAAGGCTTTGTTGAAACGCTTAACGGCCTGGGGGTCGATGTACCTAAAAACAGGGTAATTGAGGGTAAAAACAGCTTCGAAAGCGGTATAGAATGCGCGCGTCAATTGCTTATTCAGTCACCACGAGTTAAAGCTATTTTTGCAAACAACGATGAAATGGCAGCAGGCGTATTGAAAGTGGCTCATGAAATGGGAATAACCGTACCTGACGAACTATCCGTCGCGGGGTTCGATGACAACCTACTTGCTGCCCGTGTAATCCCTGCCCTTACTACTGTTCAACGTCCCGTTGGCGATATGGCAGCTATCGCAGTGCGTAAAATCATCGCGCACATCGAAGGCAGTGAAGTTAGTGAAACCGAAACGTATCTGGTCAAACCTCACCTAATTATTCGCGATTCAATCAAAAAAGTGTGATTTTTTACAATGAAGTGTTGCTAACACTTCTTTTTCGACCTATTATGCCACCGGTGGCACGACAATAAAAAAGAATGTTAAAAATAAACAATTTGTAAACAGAGCGTAAAAAGCAACGTTTTCTAATCTATCGCTCCTTTTAAATACACAGTGCTTATTTAACAACGCTTAGCGGTTAAATAAGCCGTAAAGATAAAGCAGGACTTGTAATGGACGTTAAAACACAACTAGTTAAAGTGCATAATAACGATAACGTTGCGGTTGCAACCTGCCCTATCGTGGCTGGCACTTACATCGCTGAATATGACATTACAGTTAGCCAAGACATTCCTGCTGGCCATAAAGTTGCCCTAGTTACCGTGTCAGACGGTGGCGACATCGTAAAATATGGTTTCAGCATTGGTGCTGCAACAAGCCAAATTAATGCTGGTGAACATGTTCACAGCCATAACGCAAAGACTAAGTTAAAAGGCACTGAACAATACGTTTACGCGCCGTCAAATACCGCTTCAAAACAAAACCATCTTACTTCTGGGTTACAGTTCATGGGCTACAGAAGAGAAAATGGAAAAGTAGGTATTCGCAATGAAGTATGGATCATCAATACCGTAGGCTGCGTAAATAGAACAGCAGACCGTATTGCCAACGAATGTAATCGTCGTTTCGCTAGCGAGTGCGACGGGTTCCGCGCATTTACCCACCCTTTTGGCTGTTCTCAGCTGGGCGATGATTTAGATGACACGCGCACTATCTTAGCCTCTCTCGCATCTCACCCGAACGCTGGTGCGGTGTTAATTGTAGGCTTGGGTTGCGAAAACAATCAGCTTAAGAGTTTACTGCCTCACGTTGATAAACCGGCAAATCGGGTTCGCTTCTACAACGCACAAGAAGTGGTAGATGAGTTAGAAGAAGGTGTCAATGCGGTTTATGACTTGTTAAAAGTAATGGCTAATGACAAACGTGAGCCTATCGACGCTAGCGAATTAACCTTAGGCATGAAGTGTGGTGGTAGCGACGCTTTTAGCGGTATTACTGCCAACCCAACAGTAGGGCGTGTTACCGATTTAATGTGTAATCTAGGTGGCTCGGTCATTTTAACCGAAACGCCAGAAATGTTTGGCGCCGAACAGCTTTTAATGAATCGCGCTAAAAACAAAGACGTATTCGAGGCGTTTAACTCGCTGATTGATGAGTTTAAGAACTACTTTATCGCCCACAACCAACCTATTTACGAAAACCCGTCTCCAGGCAATAAGGCAGGAGGTTTAACCACGCTAGAGGAAAAGTCTCTCGGCGCGGTTCAAAAAGGTGGAACGTCTACTATTCAGTCTATCTTGCAGTATGGCGAGCCCAAGCAAGATAAAGGCTTAAGTTTATTACAAGCACCTGGTAACGATGCCGTTAGTTCAACGGCGTTGGCAGCATCGGGGGCACATATCGTTTTATTCACCACAGGCCGAGGCACGCCCCTTGGTTTTCCTGTACCCACAGTCAAGATATCGTCAAATTCAGATATCGCTAATAAGAAGCCACATTGGATAGATTTTAACGCTGGACAAGTTCTGGAAGGCATCTCTATCGATAAGTGTGCCGAAGCGCTACTCCAACATTGTTTGGCAGTGGCATCTGGTCAACAAACCTGCAACGAGAAGAATGGCAGCCATGAGATTGCTATTTGGAAACGTGGCGTCACCCTCTAAAAGAGAGCGTTATGGAATCGATATTATTACATGAAGATAGACTTTTTCCTGCCGATGAAGCAACCCGAAGTGTTGCAAAGGCGCTGTATAAGGAAATTCGAGATCTCCCTATCATAAGTCCACATGGCCATACTGACCCACGTTGGTTTGCACAAAACAATAATTTCACCAATGCAACCGAGTTGTTTATCACCCCTGATCACTATGTGTTCAGAATGCTGTATAGCCAAGGTATTAAATTAACCGATATTGGTGTGCCACGTTGGGACGGCGGTGAGACGGAAAAGGATCCACGTAAAATCTGGAAACTTCTGGCAGATAACTATCATCTATTTGCTGCCACACCATCGCGTTTGTGGTTAGACACTGTATTTCACGATGTATTTGGTTTGCGAGAGATGTTGTGTAGCGACAACGCAACGCATTATTACGACCACATCACTGCGCAGCTTCAAGGGGATGACTTTAAACCCCGTGCACTGATGGACCGCTTCAATATTGAAGTGATTGCTACCACCGAAGGTGCGCTTGATGCTCTTCCCCATCACGCAGCGATTAAAGATACACCGTGGGCAAAGCGGGTTATTACCACCTTTAGACCTGATGATGTAGTCGATGCTTCACGCGAAGATATTGTTTCAAACATTGAGAAACTTGGTGAACTCACTGGTGAAGACACGGCAACCTGGCAGGGCTACCTGAACGCAATTCGTGCAAGACGTGCCGTCTTTAGAGAGCACGGTGCGACAGCAACAGACCACGGACACCCAACAGCAAATACTGCTGATTTAAGTGAAGCAGAGTGTATTGCTTTATTCGATAAAGTAAGAAGTGGAAACAGTAACGCTGAAGAGCAAGAGCTATTTAGAGCGCAAATGCTTACCGAATTAGCGGGAATGAGTGTAGAAGACGGCATGGTGATGCAAATTCACCCTGGTTCGCTTAGAAACCACAATAGTCAGCTCTTTGCACAGTTTGGTCGCGATAAAGGCCACGACATTCCAATGCAAACAGATTTTGTTAAAGCGCTTCGCCCGTTACTCGGTAAATACGGTAACGAGCCTAACCTGGACATAATTCTATTTACATTAGATGAAACCACGTACAGCCGTGAATTAGCACCACTTGCAGGCCACTACCCTTGCCTGAAACTCGGTCCTTCATGGTGGTTCCACGATAGCCCTGAAGGCATGTTGCGCTTTAGACACCAAGTGACAGAAACCGCTGGTTTCTTCAATACAGTTGGTTTTAACGACGATACACGCGCCTTCTTGTCTATCCCTGCGCGTCATGATGTTGCCAGACGTATTGATTGTCGCTTCCTTGCACAGCTAGTTGTGGAGCACCGCATCAGTGAAACAGAAGCGACCAGCATTGCAAGAAAACTCACTTATGATTTTGCTAAACAAGCGTACAAACTGGGGTAATCATGACAAAGCCGTTATCAATTTCAACGCTACCTCTTTTAAGTGACAGCGTAAGTAAACCAAATTACGACCTGGAAGCAACCGGTTGTGGCATTGTGCATATTGGTCCAGGCGCTTTTCACCGTGCGCACCAAGCGTATTATACCGAAAAGGCGCTGGCTTATGGCGGTGACTGGCGCATTCACGGTGTATCAATGCGCAGCGCATCACTTAAAGAAGCGTTGAGTACACAAGACAATCTCTATGCGTTGTGTATTGTTGATAACGAGCCTGAAACCCACATTATCGGCGCAATAAAAACCCTTTCAACATTAGCACATGATCGTGAAGACATTGTTGCTGCGCTGGTAAACAAGCAAACTAAAATTGTGACGCTTACCGTGACAGAAAAGGGCTATTGCCTTAATGCGCAAGGTCATCTAGATACTGATCATCCGGATATTAAAGCTGATTTAGTCACGCCAGAAACACCGGTAAGTGCAGTTGGCCTAATTGTGCAAGCGCTAGCACAACGTAAGCAGGCAGGCTATGCAGATATTACCATTATCAGCTGTGACAACGTGTCAGACAACGGTAAAAAGCTGCAAAAAGCGGTGACCGAGTTCGCCAATAAAACGGATGAATCACTCGGCCAATGGATCAGCGAGAACATCGCCTTCCCCTGCACTATGGTTGACAGTATTACGCCAGCAACTGAAGACAGCTTTAAAGCCAACGTTGCCGCTGAGCTGGGTTTAACTGATAACTGGCCTATTCAGCGAGAGGCATTTACTCAATGGGTGGTTGAAGATAATTTTTCTGGCCCACGACCTGCTTGGGATAAAGTTGGCGTTACTTTTACTCATGATGTGAGCTTTTTTGAAAAAGCTAAGCTTCGCATTCTAAACGGCACACATTCAACACTGGCCTACATAGGGTTATTGCTTGGCAAGGAAACCGTATTCGACGCAATGCGTACCCCAGCCATAAAGCAACTGATTCAAACCATGTTGAAAGAAGAAATTGTGCCGTCTCTATCCAGTGATAACGAGAATGCCGATAGCGGAACACAAGACTTCGATCTGAACGCTTACGCACAAGACATTGTTAAGCGCTATGAGAATAAGCATATTCGCCACCTGTTGTCGCAAATTGCTTGGGATGGGTCACAGAAAATCCCATTTCGAATTCTCGACACAGTACGCGATAACCTAAAAGCAAAACGAAATATTGATTTGCTCTGCAGTGCCGTTGCGGCCTGGTGCCTATTTGTAAACAACAAGGCACGTTTAAACGAAACTATCACCGACCCGCTAGATAGTATGTTAAGGGCCACAGCAAAATCGGTAGACTTTCAGGCAATAGAACTTGCTAAAAAATTGCTATCTCTTGAAACCATGTTCGCTGAACTGTCGGTAAACACTACGTTCAAAGAAAAAGTGCTCGAAAAAGTTAATCAGCTGCTTAGCATTTTATCGCACGAAAACAGCAACGAAGGTCAGCAAGGTTCTGCTCCCACTACGTTAACAGAAAGTTCGCTAGATTCACTAAAAGGAACCGCGTGATGAAAAGTACCTTTTCCATGCTTAAAGGCGCCCCATTACTCCCTATTATTCAGCCTAAATCTGTTGACGAGGGGCTTCACCTAGCAGAAGCAATTGCAAATAGCGGCCTGTGCAACATAGAAGTAGTGAAACGCAGCGACGCAGCATTTGAAGCCCTGTCAGCGATTAGAAAACAGTTTCCTGAACTCGTTGTGGGCATGGGCACATTGTTAAATCGCAACCACGTATTTGAAGCGTTGGATGCAGGCGCGCAATTTTTGATAACGCCCACAAGCTCAGAGACATTGCTCGATACACTGATTGCGTCTAATGCACCCTTTTTGCCAGGTGTCGCTACGCCTGCCGATATTCTTTTGGCGCACCAAAAAGGCATTCGCGAAATGAAGTTCTTTCCTGCGAGTCTTAGCGGCGGAACACCTTTTCTTAAAGCTATTTCAAGCGTATTTAGCGATGTTTCCTTCTGCCCTACCGGCGGCATTAATGGCGACAACGCGAATGAGTATCTCTCGCTTGGCAATGTTCGAGCAGTAGGCGGTACATGGATGATGCCCAAGGCAGCTATTGAAGCACAAAATTGGCAAGCGATTACTTTGGCATGCCAACAAAGCCTAACATTATTTGATGAGGCCGCGGCATGAGCATAGTTGATACCAAACAAAGAATGGTTATTTTTGGCGAGTGCATGGTAGAGCTTCGAAGCACTCAGCGTGAGTCATCAGTGAGTACGCGCGATGAAAACACAGATAATAATCTGATGGCGAAAAGCTTTGCTGGCGACACGTACAACACTGCGGTTTATTTAAAACGCTGCTTGCCTTCATCTTCCATTAGCTACTTAACAGCGATTGGCGCAGACTTTTTAAGCGATGAGCTGCTGTTTAAAATGGGTGAGCACGAAATTAACACTGATTTAGTGTTTCGCTCGTCGTCGCGTAACCTTGGCCTGTATATGATCCGCAACGACAACGAAGGTGAAAGAACCTTTGCATATTGGCGTAACCAATCTGCAGCAACACAGACGCTCAACATCATGAAGGGCGCCGAGTTTGCGTGTGACTGGTTTTATTTGAGCGGTATCTCTATTGCCATTTTAGACGACGAACAGCGTGCTACACTATTCGAACTGATTTCGTCCCTCAAGGCCAAAGGCAGTAAGATTGCCTTCGATCCCAACTATCGAGCACGCCTTTGGTCGTCTCAAGAGGATGCTAAATACTGGACGGGTAAGGCTTATGCTGAAGCAGACTTAGCGTTCCCTGGCGCAGACGACCATTTAATGCTGTTTGGCCACACCAATGCTGATGAAATATTTAGCTATTTAGCCGACAAACAGATTGAAGAAATCGTAATGAAAAACGGGGCAGTTGGCGTTCATATACTCCGCCAACAAGAGCAATGTATTGTGCCTGTTGAGCGTGTTGAACAGGTGGTTGATACAACGGCTGCTGGCGATGCATTTAATGGCGGTTATATGGCCGCTCGACTTGCAGGTAGAAAGCCTGTTGAGAGCGCGAGCTATGGGGCAAAAGTGGCAGCGACTGTGATTACCTACCCCGGTGCCATTATATCAGGCGATGCCTTCACTAATCACATACCGTCGCTATAGTCGGTATGTGACATTCCTCTTTCTTTTCTCTTCTATTTCCTGCCATTGTAACCATAAGCAAGCACGCTAATTAAAATAAAGGCGATCCCCCAATAAAAAGACGCGGCACGCCCGCAATAACGCGCCACTTCATTTTTATGCGAGCTTACAACGTGTCTCGATATACGTATTTTGCCAGTGGGTGCGCTGTCGCTTTTAGCTGTCGCACGAATATTTGCGCCATTTTCGCCGCGCCCACAACGTTCAAGTGAGTGTCGTCCGTTTTGCCTTCAGGGTAGCGCGCATAAAGGTCGGCGGGCACCTTAATGAAGTAATGGTTGCTGTTAGGCTCGCCTACCTGTGCAAGAAAATCGCAAGTTAAAGCGTTCATAGGAATAAATGGCACGCTATTTTGTGCTGCCACTTTCTTCGCTGCATCGGCATACGCCAGCAACGTGCGTTTCAACACGCCTTCCTCGGTGAAATGACGCCTGCAAATACTACTTGCAATAATCACTGATGCGCCTCTCGCTTCAACGTCTTGCACAAACTGTTTCAAATAAGCAGGATAGGCATTTTCCGGGTCGGCATAGCGAGCGGGGTCCGACTGTTTTTGATCGTTGTGACCAAACTGAATTACCACAAAGTCACCTTCAGAAAGATCGGATAACAGAAGCTGCCAGCGTCCCTCATCTACAAATCGCTTTGTGCTTCTGCCGTTAGCCGCATGGTTTTTAATATTAAGATTGGGCAGCATGAATTCAGGAAGTAATTGCCCCCACCCACGTTCTGGATATGACAACATAGGCTTGTCTGACATGGTTGAATCGCCGACCAGATGTAGGGTAACTGGCTTTTTGTAGGGTGGAGCTTTTACAGCCTCTTCACTGCCTTTATTAGTAGCGCTTTGGATTGAAGCACTTTGGGAACCCGAACTGGTAAGTGCATAAGCGCTAGATTGCGCCGCGTAACTAATGTGAAGTGTACTCGTGCCTTGCTGGTCTGCTACTGCAAAAGTACTCGATACAACAAAAACGCTTGCAAGACTGTAGCGCAGCGCGTTGAATATTTTCCCTGTGGTGAGTTTACTTGAATTTTTCACACCTTTTCTCCTTTTCAATATTTCTTTTGTTACGATGCAAATTGCTCAAAAAGTGAGGTAGAGGCGTGCTGAACTCCTCCCGGCCTGCACTTTTTGCACATAAAAAAGGCCATCATTACGATGGCCAAACACACCCGTCTTCACGGAACACAACATTTAATTATTATCTCAGGCCGGCCAACATAATTGGCCGGCCTGTTTTTTTACATAGTATAACGAGCGCCCAAGAAGAACTGACGGCCCGTGTGGTTGTACTCACGTACCAAGTTCAAAGAGCCATCACCCGTGGTAAACAAGCGCTCGTACTCATCGGTAAGGTTAATGACTTCAAAGGTCAACGTTAGCTCGTCGTTTACGTTATAAAATGACGAGAAATCTACCTGCGTAGGTCCTGTCGTACCGTGCGCAACGTTACCATTGCTGCCAGTAAAGTCTGTCAGGTAATCGTCGCGTTTGTTAACTGACACACGCGCACCGTATTGGTCTGTTTCGTAATACACCGTAAAGTTGTACGATGTTTCACTCATACCTTCGATGTCGTCAGCATTAACGTGAGTGTAGTTCGACACGATACCCATGTTTTCGAACAGTCCTGGTAAGAAACTTAGCGGCTGCTGATAAATTAACTCATAACCGCTTACACTTCTGTCTTCAGCGTTAATTGGACTGCTATGCTCGTATGGAATAGTGCGTGGGTCTAGCGCAATTACAGGGTCAAACTGTGCATCGTTGTCGATAAAGTCGTAGTAAGCACTGTCGACTAAACGCTCTTCTGATGCGCGAACAATCCAGTTATCAATGTCTTTGTAGAACACTGTTGCTGCTAGTAGCGCTTCGTCATCGAAGTACCATTCAACACCAAAGTCAACGTTGTTCGACGTAAACGGATCAAGGAATGGGTTCCCCACGCTCACCGAGCCGTTAATATAATCAAAGCTTGGGTTACCAGGGTTTAATGAGTTCAGGCTTGGGCGAGTCATAGACTGTGTTAAGCCAAGACGAACAACTACGTCATCAGTTGCTTCAAGTGCTAAGTTAACTGCTGGTAAAAAGTTATTGTATTCGTTTTCGATTTGTACCGTTTCGCCTTGAATAAAGCCTTCAGAGGTTGTGGTTGTTTTCACATAACGCACACCGTAATTAGCGCGAAGTAACATGTCGGCAATCTCATAGCTCGTATCAAGCTCAAGGTACATAGCTGATGTTTCTTCGCCTACTTGCCAGCTTTGTGCAGAACGCGGTGTCCAAACAACATCTAACAATTGGCTATTAATAGCGTCAAAGTCGGCAACAAGGAACGGGTCAAGAGGGCCATCAAAACCACTTCCGAAATCGTCTACCGGCATCATTTCAGCAAAACCTACTGCCGAGTCTTGGTCTGGGAAGCCATTTATTTGCTCTTCACTGTAGGTTACAACACGGTCATTGTAGGCAAACCCAGCCTTAATCGTGACTTCATCACCTAAGTATGTCGCATCAAATTTGACCGTGTCGTTTTCACGCAATACATCAGTAGCACGTAATCGGCCATCGCTTAGGTTATAGTTACTTGCATCGTTAACATCGTAACCGTAAGTCACTTCTGGCGCGTTGCTGTTATTGCTAAAGTCAAAGCCGTAGCTGGTTTCGTCCAGCAGCGTCATATTGTAACGATATTGCTCTGAACGAGCGTCAGACTCTGCGGTACCTGCCATCATATCAAGTTTAAGGTTTTCACCAATAAACCACTCGCCAGAAATTACAAATTGGCTAAAGTCAGTGGTTGATTCTTGTAAACGGCTTTCAATACGCGATTTAATACCGTCGTACGTACCAGCCAACACCTGTTGACCATTAGGATGAACAGTAATGGAGGTAGGCGTAATTTCTTCAAATGTACTTCTGAACATGTGGAAGAAGTTATACATGGTACGGGTGTTATCAAGCTTGGACACTAAACCGTCTAGCGTTAGTGTGAAATTATCTGTTGCAGCCCACTGAATTGAACCGGTGAAGCCTACACGCTCTTGATCATTACCAAAGTAATCAGGTCTAGGTAAACGAGGTGTCCATAAACAATTAATCGGGTCTACCGACTCACCTTCATACTGGCAATCATCTACGTCAGGTGTGCCGTTAACAACCGTGTTTGATGTATCGCCAAAGATGCCACCACCATCGCGAACTGGAGTAGTCCAACGAACTGTACCAAAACCTTCCTGTCTTACTGTGCGCTCTGAGAACGCGGCCGAGAAAAGCACACCGACTTTGTCGTCAGCGAAACGGTTGCTGATCATGAAGGCGGCGCGAGGATCGGTCTCTTCTGTAATGCTGTTATAGCCGCCTTGAAGAGATGAAACGAATTTAAAACCGTCGTAATCAAACGGCTTTGCCGAATACAGATCAACCGTACCTGCAATGCCGCCTTCTTCCATAGAGGCAGTAGGAGATTTTTGAATATCTACGCGGTTGAACAATTCAGAAGCGAAAATGTTAAAGTCAAAGCCACGTCCACCGTTTACACCGCCACCTGAGTCTGTGCCATCTGTACTTGCTGGCACTTCCATGCCATTAAGTGTTGTGCGGGTAAATGAAGGGCTCAAACCACGCAAAGTAATTTGGCGCCCTTCTCCACCTTCACGAGAAATGGCTACGCCGGGTACACGTTGAATTGACTCAGCAATATTTAAGTCCGGGAATTTACCAATGTCTTGCGCAACAATTGATTCTTTACTGTTAACTGATGTTCGCTTTTCCATCAGTGATTTATTAAGTGATCCACGAAAGCCTGATACTTCAATGACTTCCATATTTTGCGCTTCGGTTTCACTGGCTTGTTCGTCTGTGGCTTCTTGCGCATGAATATGTGCGCCTGACAACGCTAGCGTAACAAGAACAGCGAGTTGCTTTTTCTTTGGTAACATTGTTGTTTCTCCGGTTTTTATATTTATAAGAGACGCGCATACTGACAAAAGGTGAAGATGCTTTTGAAACGTGTGTGAACTATTCAAATTTACAAAAATTCAACATTTATCGTATTTAACCATCTCACTCCCCTTTATGCCACCGGATAACATTTTGGTGATTAATACCGTCAATGCTTTACATTTATCCGATAGCACGTCTTGGCTGTTAAGGAAGCGAAAACGCGTCAATTCTAATTCATTCTCTGTAGTGGTTTCGTAAACCACCAAAACCTTGAATGAGAAGAGTTGCAGGGTACAGCTATGTTTTCTAATTAACGCAAAACTTCTCTTCGGCAATAATGTAAACCTCGAAAACAACACTCAAGCTTTACATTTGATTTACATCCTAAACAGTTATGCTACCGGTGGCAACTATTTTGTTGAAAAAATTTACAATAAGTAGAAATTTAATATGCAGTGATGAAAGAAGAAGAGACTATTTGGACTAACCCAAATAGGATGAAAACATTAATTAAGACATTTAAATACAGTAATTTACGTTATATTAGACGCTTTTTAAACGCGTAAAATAAAAGTTAAAAAAATGTAAATAATTCCGTTGACATATGAGCAAATAAAAACCATTATGCTACCGGTAGCACAGAGTGTATTTACAATGTTATAAAAATAAGGGTTTGTTATGCTAAAAGGTATTCTACGCGCAGCTTCCGTTGTAGCTTGCACGGCGTTTGTTTCTTCCGCTGCTAATGCAAATGATTGGGTACAAATGCCTCTCGACAACACACAATCATGGTCTATGAGAATGATAGAGTCTGAGATGGTGCGTTTCCCAGAAGCTTGGCAAATCGATTGGGATGAGAAGCCACAATGGGATTACGTTCACGGTCTCAACCTCCTTGCCATAACAGAAGTCTATCAAGATACTAAAGATCCCCGCCTCCTGTCTTATGTAAAAGGTTACTACGACATGTTGGTTCAACAAGACGGAAGTATCAAAACCTATGATATCAATAAGTTTAATATTGATATGGTTAACCCTGGTAAAGTGCTGTTTTTCCTCTATGAAGAAACCGGCAACCCTAAGTACAAAAAAGCCGCTGACCTACTTAGAACGCAGCTTACTACTCACCCACGTACCGAGCAAGGTGGCTTTTGGCATAAGAAACGCTATCCAGACCAGATGTGGCTTGATGGCCTATACATGGGGGCCCCCTTCTACGCTGAATACATTGTTAAGTACGGCGATATGAAAGAGCTAGACGACGTATTTCTGCAATTTGAACTCATTGAAGAGCACCTTTACGACGAAAAAACAGGCCTCCCCTTACATGGCTGGGACGCATCTAAAAAGCAAAAGTGGGCTGATAAAGAAACAGGTCTTTCTCAACATCACTGGTCACGTTCGCTAGGCTGGTATGCTATGGCAATGGTGGATGTGCTAGAAGTTGTTCCTGCCGAACACCCAAAAACACCGTGGCTAAAAGCGCGCTTTAAAGCGTTTATCGACGCTACGCTTACCTATCAACATAATTCAGGCACCTGGTATCAGGTTACTGACTTGGGAAGCCGTGAAGGAAACTACCTTGAAGCATCAGGTACAGCAATGTTGACCTACGCTATGGCTAAAGGTGCAAGCCTTAAGTTTCTTCCTAAGGAATACAAAGCTCATGCAGAAAAAGGGTTTGCTGGACTCCTTGATCAAATGATTTCGGTTAATCCAGAAACTAACGTCATCAGCCTTGAACAAGTTTGCGCTGTTGCTGGTCTTGGTGGAAATCCATATAGAGATGGTTCATTCGACTACTACATGAGTGAGCCAATCAGAGCAAACGACGCGAAAGGTGTAGGTCCATTCATTCTGGCTGCACATTATTTGAATAAGTAAAAAGCGCTAAATCGTTAATAAAAGGGGTATATGATGGTCCGACCTAACTCACCGAATGCCAGACGTCACTTCTTAAAGTCTGGTCTCGCCACCACTGTTGCAGCTTCTGGGATGGCTGTAGGTGTTCCTACATTCCTATCCGGATGTGCAAATGTGACCGAAACGGGAAGGACTCAACGCCAGTGGGACGCTGAAGCAAACCTTATTAAAGGGATGATAAAGCGCCCCACCTTTGCAAAGCGCGAAGCTAATGTTACCGACTTTTTAAATGAAAATGGCAGTGATTTTAAGCAAGCGTTACATGCAGCTATCGACCAAGTCGCACGCCAAGGTGGTGGCAAAGTGGTTGTGCCAAAAGGCGACTGGCTATGCAGCGGCCCAATTCACTTACAGTCGAATATAAACTTGCGTATTGAGGCAGGCGCAACAATTCGATTTTCTACCAACCCTGAAGATTACAAACCATACGTTTTTACTCGCTGGGAAGGTATGGAGTTAATGGGTTACTCCCCTCTTATTTATGCTTTTGAACAAAGTAATATCGCAATTACCGGCAAAGGTACGCTTGACGGTAGCGCGGCGAAAGACAACTGGTGGCCATGGAAAGGTAAGTGGAAGGCTTCAACATGGGGTGACGATCCGGTTGAGAACCAAAAATATACCAGAGACACGCTGCAAGAAATGGTAGAAAACGGGACACCCGTTAGTGACCGCGTTTTTGAAAATAATTACCTGCGCCCTCCGTTTATACAACCTTACCGCTGTGAAAATGTACTTATCGAGGGTGTTACCATCCTGCGCTCTCCATTTTGGTTAGTTAACCCTGTGCTTTGCAAGAACGTCACCGTTAACGACGTGTACTGTAAAAGTTTCGGCCCAAATTCGGACGGGTGCGACCCTGAAAGCTGCACGAACGTCCTTATCTCTAACTGTACATTTGATACAGGGGACGATTGCATTGCCATTAAATCTGGACGCAATGCAGACGGCAGAAGGGTCAATGTTCCCTGTAGTAATATCGTCATAGAACATTGCGAGATGAAGGCTGGCCATGGCGGTGTTGTAATCGGCAGTGAAATATCCGGCGGTGTAGAGAATCTCTATGCTCAGCATTGCACCATGAGTAGCCCTGATTTAGACCGCGGCATTAGAATTAAAACCAACAGTATTCGGGGTGGTCACCTAAAAAATCTAAACTATCGCAATATCGATATTGGGACGGTGAAAGACGCTGTTGTCGTGAATTTCTTCTACGAAGAAGGTGATGCCGGTAAATTCCCTCCTCTACTGGAAGATATCACTATAGAGAACTTGAACGTTGCGTCAGCTAACCGGGCCTTTGTGCTTCGCGGGTATGACCATACGCCTATTTCTGGGTTGACGTTGAATAACATAACGATAAAACGTGCGCTTAAAGATGCCGTTATCGAAAACGTAGCGCATCTTTCAATAAACAATGTGTTTATTAATAGCCAACCATTTAACAAGCACGGGCTGTAGAAGAATAAATACTATGGAATTTAATAAAGCACGTGTCAGTCTTAGTTTAGCCTTTGTGTTGCTGGCAGGTATACTTTTCAGTGGATTAAGCGCGGCAATGCCAGCAACGACGGATGTTGTGGTAGCTAAATCACATGACAGTGACGATGACAGTGACGTAAGTAAGGACGCTTTACCTCATTTTAACTCTGTGTCCCAAGCTGTTGCTTATATCGCGTCTCACAAGCCACAAAAAGATAAAGTATGGACCGTCTTTATTAACGAAGGCATTTATCGAGAGCGTGTCGTCATAAACGTTGATAATGTTCACTTTGTGGGCCAGTCGCAAGAAACAACGACTATCGTTTTCAATCGATATGCAGGTCAACAAGTCGCAGAGAATTCTCAAGAAAAATGGGGAACTCGTCGCACTGCCACTGTGGAGATTTTAGGTGATAATATCACTCTGGAAAATATCACTATCACCAATGATTTTGATTATCCCGGTAACGAGGTCAAAGCAAAAGACGACCCTACTCGATTATCAGGTACGCAGGCAGTAGCGCTTAAAACCGATGTGAACTCAGATCGCACTTACCTTAAAAATGTCGCACTCTGGGGTTACCAAGATACCCTCTATTTAAAAGGTGACCGCGCTCTGATTGAAGGCGGAACAATAGCAGGACATATTGACTTTATTTTTGGTGAGGGCACCGCGTTTTTTGAAAGCGTTTCTATTGTTTCCCGTACACGTTATTCTGGCGGTGATAGCGAAGGACTAACAGGCTACATTACCGCCCCAAGCACTCATTTACAGCGCCCTTATGGATTAACGTTCAATAACTGTAGGCTTGAAAGAGAACACGGCGTTCCAGATGAAAGCGTGGCACTGGGAAGGCCTTGGCATCCTACAACCACCTTTTCAGATGGCCGATATGCAAACCCTTACGCTGTAGGTAAAACAACGTTTATCAACACCTATATGGCAGGTCATATCATCCAAAAGCGCTGGACTACTATGGGTGGAACTACGCCATCAGGTACAAAGAGACCATTTAATCCCCACACAGAAGCAAGATTTTCCGAGTACCAATCTCATGGAGAAGGTGCACCTAAAGCAGTCTCCTCACCAGCAATAAACTCTCATTTTCTGAATGATAAAAACGCGGCTTTTTACACTAAAGAGGCGGTATTGCGAGGCTGGGTGCCTAATAACATTCCGAACGATATTAAATAGAGCAACATAAGCGTAAGTAATTTGCTCGGCACATTGCGTAACCACTTGGTATCTATTATCTTTTAGTTATCACGGTGCCACTACTACCCTTATGTCTATACGTGTTCGTTATATCGTTGCGTTATTGCTAACCGCTACACTCGTCACTCTTTCTTTTATTGTACTTTATGAATTAATCAGTGATCAGAAGAAGGATGCGGAAATTATCAATATCGCGGGTCAGCAACGCATGCTTTCACAGCGTATTGCGTTGCTCACCTCTACACCAAACATTTGCGACGACAGTGAAGAGCAAAGGTATTTGGCGCAATCGTTAGCACGTTTCAAACAAAATCATCAACAGCTTGTGTCACTCGATAACCTTCCCTCCTCTATCTCTAATACTTACTTTAACGAAGGCCAGCTCGACAACAAAGTAAACCGATACATAAAAAGCGCCGATCAAATTTTAGATGCAGCACAGTGTCAGCCCACTACGCTTTTAGATATTCAAGCGCTGACATCGCTATTACAACAGCTTGATTATGTCGTCGCGCAGTTCGAGCAAGACGCCACTGCTAGAGTAGATGTGGTTCTTTCGATTGAAGTTTACTTATGGCTAGCCACACTCGCTCTATTATGTATCGAGGCAGCATTCATCTTTTCCCCTATGGAGCGTACCGTTAAACGGTCATTTGCCAAACTAACGAGCTTGAAAGAGCAAGCAGAAAGTTCGGCTGATGAGGCTCGTAGAGCAAGCAAAGCAAAATCAGAGTTTCTTTCAAGCATGAGTCACGAACTTCGCACACCAATGAACGGCCTGTTTGGCATGATCGAGTTGGCCATAGACAACCCTGACAAAAGCAACATCTACCTTAAAAAAGCCAAAACTGCTGGTAGGCAACTCCTTGTGTTAATCAACGATATTCTCGATATATCAAAAATTGAAGCAGGCAAAATCAAAATTGAACAGGCGCCAGTCGACCTATTACAAGTCTTGGACGATGTGGTGTCGTTACAGCGGGTTTACTGCCAAAGAAAAGGTCTTGAATTTCATTACTTAAAAGACCCTGACTTACCTCACGTAATTAAAGGCGATATCACTCGTATTTCGCAAATTCTGCACAACTTGTTAAGTAATGCAATTAAGTTTACTGAACTAGGTTCTGTCACGTTAAAGGTCACCTATACCAAACGCCCAAACGGCAATTATTTAAGCTTCGATGTTATTGATACCGGCATTGGTATCGAGTCATCTAAGCTTGGTAATATCTTTAAGAAATTTGAGCAAGCCGACCAATCCACCACCCGCGAGTACGGGGGCACAGGACTAGGGTTAAGTATTGCGAAGCAGTTGGCGAAACTCATGCTCGGCGACATCAATGTAACTTCATTTGTAGGTCAAGGAAGTACCTTCAGTTTTACTATGGCAGCGGAAGAATCTCAGCTGCCTGACATTAACGTTGAACCCAGTGCTAATTTGCGCTGTGCGATAGTTGATGATTTACAAACCAGCCGCGAATATTTTGAGCATGTCGTTACTTCTATGTCGATTGTGCCCCGAAGTTATGATAGTGCAAAAGCCTACCTATCAGACAGCCCACTGGCTTTCGACGTTATTATTCTTGATTTGTCTATGCCAGAGATGAGCGGGGTCGATTTGATAGAACAGTTGAAGGCGATGAACCCAGATAAATTTCCTAAAATCATTCTTATCTCTGCTGAACTGGAACGACTAGAAGATGAAAATGATGTTTCTGAACTTATCTGGCGCACGCATGCTAAGCCCATTAATCGTCGAGAACTTGAGCATGATTTAGGAAAGTTAATTGATACAAAACCCGTATCTCATAATGATGTTAAAGAAGGCAATAAGAAGAAACGCATACTGCTAGCTGAAGACAACGACATCAATGCCGAAATCGTGAAGACTATATTGCAGTCCGAAGGCTATAAGTTCCTGCATGTTAAGAACGGAAAAGATGCAATAGACGTGGGCAAGCGACATCAATTCGACCTTATTTTGATGGACTGCAATATGCCCGTCATGGGAGGAATTGAGGCATCAACGATTTTACGCAAGGCATTGGAGGTTGATACTCCAATTGTTGCGCTCACTGCAAACGCTTTCGCAGAAGACAAAGAAGAGTGCTTGGCTGCCGGCATGACTGACTTTTTAGCCAAGCCTTTAGACAAAGACACGCTGCTGGTTTGTATCAAGAAATATATCGGTTAGCTGCATGTACTAACACTCAACAAGGTGCTGTTTGGCAGGCCACTTCCACATTTTATACGGTATAGGGTTCTTGCTCTGCAATGTACCCTGGCGCGATGGCTAAATTGTCGGTATTCGCAAGGCTCTGCTGATTCCTAAGCCAAAGTTGATACTCTCCGGTACGTAAGCTTGCATGTTTTGTACAATCAACATTCCAACGTCTAAGCAGGTATCCCGCCATGGCAGCCCGTACTTCCAATGTAAGCACGCCTTCTTCCATGGCGTAATCAAGCTCTATTGCGGTGGCATATTTTATATTCTTAGGATGCGGCACAATTTCAAGTGAGATAAGTCGTCCCCACTCTTCATCACAATCTATGCATTCATGGGTTTCAGGTTCCGCTTTAACCGTTACCTTACTAATTCGAGTTAGCACAAAATCTCTGAAACTTTGTGATTTTCTGTCGAATGCGCGAACATGCCAGCGTTGACCGTTGTCAACAATACTGTGAGGCACTAACTCTCTTGCGCCACTGCCGCTGGAAAGCGACGTATAGATTACACTCATCGCCTTTTTGTTCACGATGGCTTGTACCACTTTCGCCACCACAAAAATATCAGGAACATTAAGTGAAGATGCACTTTCAACAGGGAAATGTATGTCACCTATCGCATCGAACCCATCTAATATGTCGTTAGCAAGCTTCACAAGGGTTCGCTTTGCATCGTGTTCGAAAACCGGAATAAAGCTTTCTGTTTGAAAGTAACGTTTTTCCCGTGGATCGTAGACTAAGTTATCAGGGGCGAGCTCTTTGTATAGCGTAAAGTCACGAGAACCAGCCGATAGCCCCACTTCAAAGCGATTTATTAAGTCTTGGCGATGGATAGCCCCTTTGAATAGAAGGCAGAAATCGATATAAGCCAGTCGTTGGCGTTGAGAAAAAGAAATGGTTTCTAACATGGTGCGCACTTATTGTATTTTTATTCAGTGTGGTTTATTTAAAGCCACATGTAAATAGCAAAACAAATAAAAAAGCCCAGCATTTGGCTGGGCTTAAACTTTTAACAAATAAGGTTTATGACTTCACACGTTTGCGAGCGAAAAACATACCACCTAAAGCCAGAAGCGATAGCGCGAAGGTACCTGGTGCAGGTACTTCTGCAATACTGAAACTTGCGCTACTCACTTGTATAGGCGTCAGCTGCCCCCCTTGAGAGCCTTGAAAAATGTAAGAACCTGACAACCCATCGATTGTAATGTCACCAACAGACTGCGCGATAAATTGCACGGTGTATAAACCAATCACTGGTGTCTGCAGTTGATAGAACAAATCAATTTGTTCCAAGTAAGCTAGTGAACCTATCTCTAAAATTCCCCCCGGTAGAAAAGGAGGTAGAAACATCTCTAACACTGGGTTCCCCAAGCTGCTAACTGAGCCAAAAGGATTTAACGTAGAAGCGCCAATAAAACTCAAGAGCGAATCGTTAAAACCAATTGTCGTGTTATATACATCAAACGGTTGAGGAAACGGTACGCTACCTAAAAAAGCATCTTCATTAGAAAAGCTTACCGTCGCAGTGATAGTTTCTCCTACTTGATAAATTGATTTATCCGTAGAGATTTCAATTATTGCGGCATTTGCATTAAAAGTAGCAATTGCCAATACCATTAAAATAATTTTTTTCATTTTCTTTCCAACTACTGAACTGCACATGCGGTACGTGTACACATAGACATTAACGCGTATAAATCGTAGATATTTAATCTGCCGTCATTGTTAAAGTCGTGCTCTTCAACCGTCGCTTGACGTTGCAGAAGCAAGGTGTAGAACGCCACAATATCGGTGTTGTCTATGTCACTATCGCCATCAAAATCACCAATTACTGGATCCGGCTCACTCGTTTCAGGGAAATCCAGCACAACAATTACTGGATCGTGATCTGACGAACGATAAGCATCAGCCCCGTAATAGCTAGAAAGCTGTGTTTCTGACTTATATTCAACGTTGTAGTCGAAGACACGAGGCTCATCAGCATTGATATGCCAAACCGTTGCGTCTGCCACATACTCAGTCAAAGTTGAGCTTGATAGCGCGTGATCTAAGTAACCTATTTCGCCGCCGAAGCTATAAGAATAAGCACTTTCGCCGTGGAAGAGGTTGACCAAGTTGCTGTAACCGGCGTCTTCGAGAGCAAGAATTGGATCTTCTTTCGCATAAGCATTTAGGTCACCCATTACGATAACTCGGTCAGACAAACCTTCACTGTTTTGCACAAGCGCTGTCAGCCCTAACGCAGCTTGGGTACGTAGCTCGTTCCAGCAGCCTTGTCCATCACCCAAATCAGCATCATTACCTGTTGCACTGCCACAGCTTCCTTTTGATTTGAAATGATTTACCGCGAGCGTAAACGCTTCGCGGTTACTATTTACGCTAAAGGTTTGCAACAGCGGCTGGCGGTTACCGTAGTCAAAAGGAGCTTCAGAGGAAGTAACCGCTGCGCCTTGTGGTGTAACCGTTGCAGGCTTATAAATAATACCTACCGCAATTTCATCACCACCAAGTAATGATTCAAGTGCTACATAGCTATACACGTCACTACCAAGTTCAGCATTTACGCTATTTACAAGAGAAGCAATGGCAGAATCACTCCCGTATCCATCGTTTTCGATTTCTACTAAGCCAAGTACATCTGCGTCCATCGCAACGATGGCTGCTACTGTCTTCGCTTGCTGGCGGGCAAATTCATCTTCTGAGTCTGCACCACGAGAGGTAGGGAAGTTCGGACCATTAAAGTAGTTAAGCACGTTAAAGCTAGCCACTTTGACATCGCCTTGTACGTCTAACTGGGGCACATCTGTTCTTGGGTTTGTGCGTACAGTTTGAAGAGCGCCAACTGGAATTAAGTTATAAGCACCAAATGCGTAGTGCACTACACCTTCCAGGCCTTCTACACTGTCGCCTAAACGCAGAGGATTCGCATGAGATAAGCCTCCAACTGGGAAAGGAATATCATCAGCATTTTGTGCGCTTGAGCCATCATCAACCAACAATGTGTTGCGTGCATTCGCTTCAGCCAAGGCAATAGCTTCACTTGAACCCGCGGCATATTGGTTTGTCGGAATCATCAGGCGGCCTGATGACACGTTGAATTGCCCATATCGACCAAGATTGTAAACGTCTGTCACGTTCAAAGTTTGCTGGAATTGAACCTGCATACCTTCAAGTGACTCTAGGTTAACGCTCTCGTCAAATGGCATTTCAATGCTTGTCGTTAGTATATCAGCACCTGCACCTAGCGTTTCAGCATTGGCGCTTAGTACAATTTCTGTAATGCCATTGTATTCAGCCACTGCACCGCTAACACGCACAGCATCACCAACAGATGGGTATTCAGTGAAGGTTGTCGAGTAGGCAAATACACCTTCAGACGTCGCAGCATTACCATCAGAGTCGGCGGATTCTTCTTGAATAAAGAATCCGTTCATTTCCGGCACAACTTTAGTCACTACTGCCTCAACAACAACGTCATTGCCTGTAAGTGGCGAGGTATCGCCTTCGCCTTGGATAGCGCTAATTAATACTACTTCACCAACTGGGTCAGTTGGGTCTGTAGGATCAGTTGGGTCGGTCGGGTCAGTTGGATCCGTAGGCTCGCTAACAGATCCATTGTGCGAACCAAAATTGTTAAGCGTATCTTTTGGTAGGCTATCCCATTCTTCAAGGGTAAACGCTGGGTTGCGGTTAGGGTTACCTGCCGTTACTGAACTCTTGCGCACCAAAGTAACGTCTTTACCCCAGTTAGTTTTAACGCCGTACGTACCTAGAGCATCAACAACCTGACCGTTGGCGACGAGCTCAATGTAGTCATCGCCATTGAAATTAATCACGAAGCTGCTAATCGTTGAGCCGGCAGTTAACAGTGCGTCTGCACTTCCGTGAGCGAATGTTGCTACGCCACCTGCTGGGATTGTGCCTTCAAGTGCTAACACTTTACGGTCAGCATCTGCGGTCTCACCATTGGAGAGTAAAACTAACTCATAACCCGCTAGACTTACCGGTTGTGTCGAGCTATTGAAAAGCTCTATACCTTTATTGAAACCGCCACCTTCGATGTATTCTGAAATGTAAATACTGCTGGTAGAAGGTGTTGTGTCGCCGCCGGTATCACCACCTGTGTCGCCGCCGGTATCGCCACCCGTGTCACCGCCAGTATCGCCACCCGTACCATCACAACTCTCGTTGAAGATAAGTGAAGCAAGTTCAGGTTTGTCAATAAACGGATTTCGGTTTCCTTGGAATTCATAAACGCGCTCGTTACGACGACGTTCGAAATCATCCACTGGATCACTTTCATGCCATTGAAGCAATACGCAAAGCTTACCAAACGCGGCCTCGCTAGTAGAGGTAAGGCGATTTACTAACACTAAGTCGTCTTCGGTATCACCAGCTGTATTGCCATCGTAACGCACGTCCATGTATAGCATTGAGCGTGCTACATCACCTTTTACCGCGTCACGAGGCTCAAAAGAGTCACCATCAACTCGGTTTAACGGAGCTTCAGAAAGCGCGCTATCACTAAAATCAAAATCTAAGTTGCCGCGCGAGCTATTTACAGAAATATCGGTAGGACGCAGGTGCAGAATATCGCTGTATGCCGTTAGGCTAGAGCTAGGAAAACCATGGCTCTTAGCCCAAACATGTTCGCGATTCCAATTGTCTGGGTTGGTGCTTTGACTACCGCTACCGTTGGTAAACTTGCCTTGTGATATGCCTTTGTAGAACAAGATAACGTTATCGGTGTTAGCAGGATCTTCGTCAGTGTAAGTGAGTGCTGTCCACACTTCTGAGTAAGAAAGCGTACGGTGACCATTTTCAATGATGTTATGCGCCGTGTCTTTTAACGTTTGCGCACTTTCACCGTTTGCAATAGCTGTGTCGAGAGCTGCGTAATAGTCAGATGCAACAAAGTCGCTGGCTAGGTTAACTGCTTCCAAATCAGGGCAGTTAAAACAAGTACCACTTAAGAAAAGAAGTTCATTTGAAGGTTCACCGCCGTCGTCAGGGTTACCGCCAGTATCCCCACCATCGGTAGTTCCATTTCCACTTACTGAAATACCGTCTAAATTGAGATATTCGGTACCCGAGTTGTTAGCCATGGCTACTTTCAGTTCTAAAGTGCTTCCGCTACCTATCGTTTCGGTCAGTGTTGCAGAACCAAAGTCTTCCTGTACCGTATTCGTTGCCCCTTCTGAAAGCGTAATAAGCTCGAATGCGCCACCATCTAATGAGTAAAATACATCGATGTAGTCTGTCGACTCAAAATTTCCACTTTGAGAAAGCACGGCATTTATGGTGATATCACCGGCACCAGATATATCGATAGACTCGCTCAACCAGACTACTTCACCGTCAGTATCACGTGCTTGCATTGCGCCGCTTTCAACACGGAACCAGTCTGAAGTGGCACTTAGCTCACTCGCTGACACGTCTACTGACCAACGATCAACACCTTCAAGGTCAACAATTGCTCCCGCTGGGTCTGAGCCAGTTGCGCCCTTGCCTTGCAGTTCATTTGCTTCGAAGTCTTCTTGCCATACTGTATCTGCAGAGGCATTAATAGAAACAACGCCTAACGACAATGCACCCGCCAACAACGCGTTGACTACTTTAGCTGATCTCCTCAGCTTATACTTTTGTGTGTTACCCTCATGAATCATTTTGCTTTCCGCTTTTTTGTATAAGGAAGGTATAAATTCTTATACATACGTATAGACAGCAAGCACTTAATAAAAATAATAATATAAACGTCACAAACGTTAAAAATCAGAAACTTAGACGTTTAAAATAAACTTACTTATTGATTAACTCTGCTGAACTTTGGTACAGGGAAAGTTGATTTGTCACAATGCGTAAATGTTTCAGCTTTGAAATATTTCAGTGACTCGCCGTGGTGCATGTTACAGTTTTATGCACAAAAAAAGAGCGCCTTGTGGGCGCTCTTTCAATCATAACTTTAGGATAAAAAGCGCTGGGAAAACGCCTTTTCGTTGTTGCCTATAACTGCTCGTTTAAGAAGGCGTTAAAGTCTGCCTGAAACGCAGATTTCAGCCGCATACACTGTTGAGACTCGTCCTGCATAATTTCGACACCGCGTGCCATTCCTTGATAAGTCTCGCTAATTGGCGCGTAGAACGCTTTGGCCATTTCTAAGTTTTCAGCCGAACAGGTTGTTGAAACAAATTCCGGCATTCTGCTTACATGGTAATCAGGCATTTTTGCTAGTAGCGCGTCTTTATTCTTACTAAGCCACTCATACAATAGCGTATGATCGTCTAAGTTACGTGCTACTCTCACCACCATATACATGGTATTTGCAGGCGTAATATCATCGGTAAGCGCTAAATCTAACATTTTAAAGACGGTCGCTTTGTCTTCAAAGTACATCGAATACACCAGCGTGCTTTTCACATTTGGCAACTGTGCTTTTTTAAATGCCTCTACAATTGTATTAAACCATGTGCCCTGCTCGCCTTGTTCACTATTTCGCGTAGCAATTTCAATTGCTGTACCGGCAATACCGGAAGGAACACTGCTAGTATCTGCAAGGTACTGTTTCGCTATCTTAACGCTTTGTTCAACAAGTTGCTCATTGTTCGAATGAGTACCCAGTAAGCTGTATAGCTGGTTACGCAGGCGAATGACATCTGCGTTATCCTGCTCACTTTGAGACAAGGTAAGCTTGTTTAACAAAGGCATATAATTTTGATTTAGAAGCTTTGCATATGCGGCTTTATTGTCTTCATTTACTAAATAACTAAACTCAGCTAACACGCCAACAGCCGCACGAATGACCGCAGGGTCATCATCTTTTGCCAAGCTATTAAGCACCTTCATCACGCTGTCTACACCTACTTGATCTGCGTTTAACAGCGCCTGGTAGTTGTATAGCACATTTTTCTTTTCACGCTTATTTAGCGCATCAATATTATTTAGCAGTGCGTTTAACTGAGCTGGTTCAATTGACCAACGGAAGTAACCTGTTGCATTGTCATTAGGGTACACCCAGTCTGCTTCAGCAAGCTGAGGTAAAACTGTGGTTTCTTTATCAATAAAAACCACTTCGTTTAGTATTTTTCCGTTTGATTGATAAGTCAGCTTTAATGGAACTGCCCATGTCTTATCTTCCACGGTAGCGCCAGCAAGGTGAAAACGGGACTGGGTTAATTTGCCATCTTTTGAAATATGAATAAGTGGGTAGCCCGGCTGTTCCAAGTAGGCTTTCATCATGGCGCTTAAGTTGAAATCGGACACTTCATCTAGAGCGCGCCACAAATCGTCTGCTACGGTATTACCCCAAGCATGGGAATTCATGTAGTTTTGAACGCCTTCACGAAACTTTTCTGTACCAATTAGCGATTCAATCATTTGTAAAATTGATTCACCTTTTGAGTAGTTCAAGCCCAACCCATCCATCACATCTGGCTGACTTTTCACTACCTTTTTAACAGGTTTCACCGTGGGACTAGCATCTGCACCAAATGCTCCCTCTTGTACTATGCGATCGGCGTAGTTCAACTCTGGATACAAGGTTTTCATGGTATGGCTTGCAGCCCAAGACGCAAACGCTTCGTTCAGCCATAGGTCATCCCACCACGCCATTGTTACCAAGTTGCCAAACCATTGGTGAGCAAGTTCATGCGCGATAACATTTAGCGGTCGTGAACGCTCTGTGACGCTTGGGTTATCTTCTAGCAGTAACAAACTATCGCGATAGGTAATTAAACCTACGTTTTCCATTGCACCGTGGGTAAAGTTTGGTACGGCAACAAAATCCATTTTTTTATAGGGGTACTTGATACCGAAAAAATCTTCTAGCGAGGCTAGGATTTCTGGGATGTGTTTGATAACAAATTTGGTTTTATCGGCATACCCTTTTGGAACGTATATTTTTCCTGGCACCGACAGCCCAGAAATTTCAGCACTATCAAAAGGCCCTACGGTATAGGCGATAAGATATGTCGGCATGGGCTTAGTTTTTTCAAACACTACGGTTTTGATCCCGTTTTCCACTGTCACCTTTTCAACAGGTGTATTACCCACAATTTCCTGATGTTCAGGAGAACTGATGGTCATTTGATAAGGAATTTTGAAGTTTGGCTCATCAAAACTTGGAAACGCTTTTCGCGCATGCATATCTTCAAACTGGGTAAATATATAGTTGGTCTCTTCAAAACGTGACAGATACATGCCATCTGAAGACGTGTTCACTTTCCCTTCAAACGTAATCTCTAATGTATACTTTCCAGGCGCAATCTCATCTTGCGATTCGCCCCAATTGATGTCGTATTCTCCAATCGTAACATTTAGAGGAAAGCTGCTGCTTCCAGACACTAAACGCGCAGAAGTTACGGTCAAATCTTGCTGATAAAAGCCCACTTTCTTAGTTGGGGTTTTAACCGTTACATCAATATTCGTTTTTCCAGAATATGTAGGGTTATCAGGGTCGATATTTAAGTGAATGCGTTGAAAAGTGGGAGCGATTGTTGACGGTAAGCGGTATTCAACATCAGCAAGTGTCTTTTTCGCGGGTGATACGACTGCAGATGCAGTTTGCGCTTCTTGCGCCACTACTGCCGTTGTCGATAGCGATGTGAATGCAAAAACACTCGCAACCACACCGGCTAGTGTAGATAGTTGTTTCATTATGGTTTATCCATGTTATGGGAAGATCCCTATATTCATCCATGGGTAAGAATAAATATCAAAAAGGGCCTTAGCAATCTAAAGCCCTTTTGGCATTGGTTCAAATTGTTACTATTCATGTCAACCGCAAGAAATGTGCATTTCAGCGTAGATTGACTCTGGCGAATTATCTTGTTTCTGCTTCACTGCCTGCTGACAGCCAAATCAATTGAATAAGCCAGTAACTCTAGAAATGGTATCGTCGCAACTGCATTTGCATTTGCTTAACTTGCTGAACTAAGGCTTCACAGTTATCTACCACTTCTTTTGCATAGGTAGTATTGGCATTGCCCACCTGTTGAATACTGCTTACCCCTTTATTCACATCGTTAGCAACTTCTGTTTGTCCTTCAGCCATTGTGGCAGCGTCTCGATTTAACGTTGTGATGCGTGCAACAGCGTCAAGCGCCTGCTTTAACGAATCGCCAGCATGTTTTGTGGTGTCCACGGTTTTATAGGCGGTTTCTTTATTTTGCTGCATTTTTTCAGAAGCCACGCGGCTACCTTGCTGAAGGCGTTCAATCATATTGCGAATTTCTTCCGTGGAAGACTGCGTTCTGCTTGCTAGCGAACGGACTTCGTCAGCGACAACGGCAAAGCCACGTCCCTGCTCACCAGCGCGAGCCGCTTCAATAGCTGCATTAAGCGCAAGTAGATTCGTTTGCTCTGCGATATTCCTGATAACTTCCATTACACCGCTAATTTCTTCACTTGCCTGAGCCAACTCAGTGATAACCTGTACTGACGCGTCCACATCGCTTGCCTGAGACTGGATGTCTTTAATGGTTTGCGCCAGAACGCTTACGCTGTTTCGCGTATCTTGATCGGCAGCGTGTGCCGCTTCACTTGAACTGCGAATGGTTGACGACACAGTTTGTGCATTCTGCTGCATTAATGAAATGGCGTTATTAATTGACTCCGTTTCTCGGCTAAGTTGTGAAACGGTATCTTTGGATTGCAACGCTGTTGCATTTAACCTTTCTGACTTTGCTAGCATGTGGTCAGTGGCTTCGTCCACACTCTGCAACGTGTCTTGTAACTGGCTAAGAAGCCCATTAAACGCTCTTGCCATGGTGCCAAACTCGTCGCTTCTTGATGCCTGAAAACGGAACGTTAAATCTCCCTCACCAGAAGACAAGTTGTTTACTACGCCAATGAATTCTTCAAGTGGCTTGCCAACAATATACTTAACGAGCAACCAAATGGTGATCAAAATTCCCACGCTCGCCAATACGATTTTAAGTACAACAACCAACACAGAGCTTCGAACCATAGCCGATTTTTCTGACGTCGACGCCACTAATATAATATCGTACCCCCAAGGCGAAAACGGTACCACTTCTACAACCCAGTCATCATTAGGTTGAAGGGCGTCGGCCACCTGCCGATCATTCACATGTGCGGAATGCATGCGAATGTTACCTTTTGCATCACGAAGGGCAACAAAGCCTTCTTTTAGCACGTGACTTTGCTTAATGGCTTGCTCTAAGACGTTAAGGTCGGCTGAGTATCCCACATACCAGATGCCCACAACGTCACCACTGCTGTTAAACATTGGCTCGTAACCTGTTAAATAAGGGCTACCCAAAATATCAACCGCACCGTAATACGCTTCCTGCTGATTAATCTTTTTGATCGCCTTGCCATCAGGGGCCAACTTAGTGCCAATCGCCCTCTCACCATTTTTAATGACATTGGTACTCACGCGAATATAGTCGTCTCCTGTTTTACTAAAAAGCGTGGCGGTGCCTCCCATTACGCTTGTCAGGTTATCGACCAAATCGAATGTGTTGGCTTGCTCCGCATTGCCCAACCTTAGCTGCCGAGCCTGCGTATTTTTAACGGTAACAATATCGGTTTGATTGGGTTCACCGATTGCCTCACCTCGTTGTTTAAGCAACGCCATACTGCTTTTGACGCGTTCAAGCATGATAGAGTCAGTCACAGTAAGAATATTCACTAAACGATCGGCGGTGTTCTTCTTTTGCTCTTGAACAAGGGTTGAAACATTTGAGGAAGTGGTGATAACCGTTGCCACAGCAACAATTAGAGCGAACAAAGCGATAACAGCAGAAATAGAAAATAGAAACTTTCTTTGAATGGACATTTATCATCTCGATATGTAGACGTTTAATACAAAGCCATTCCGTTGCGCTTTCTAACCTCGGCCTTAAATTTTTTACCAAAAAGCACAACGGCTTGAGGCAGCATTCCCTTTATATTAATTTAGGCAAAAATTACGTAAGAGCAAATTATCCAAACGTTTATATTTTAAAAAAGTTGTCCAATTAACAATCGATTATCAGTCAGTGCTACTTCATGGTCACCTTTGTGCCAACAATTTTCAGGGCCGGTGCACCTCGAATTAAGGCATTCCTTGCAAACTGTCCGTGACAAGAAGGACATATTCCTTCTTCATGAGTAAAGTCCTCAACTATTCTCTCTTTAAAGCATTTAACCAACGCGCCTTTGCCGCCTTTTCGATATTTAAATAGCTGGAATTTGCACTTGGAGCAATAAATTTGCACGGTTCTGACCGGCCCTTTTGCATTAGGTTTTGCCATAATTTCTCTTTGTATGTTTTAGGATCCTTCAAATTTCACCTTTTGTCGAAATGCGACAAATTGTAAATCTCGGTTATACTTTCGTGAGGGCGTGTCGCCCTTGGGTACAAACCACTAGCATGCTTGCCTCGATGTTAGCGAGTTAAGAACGAAGGTAATATCAATGAAGATAGTTGCAGCCCTGTGCTTTTTAATGTCTGCGCCGATTTATGCCGGTACAGCCGTGATAATAAATGCCAATAACAATTCTGGGATCGATATCGATACCGTCAAGAAAATATATTTGGGGAAAGTAAAAGCATTTCCCGATGGAAGTCGCGCAATTCCCCTTACCTTCGAACAAGGTAATAATATCAGAGACGCTTTTAATAATAATGTGCTTGGAAAATCTGAATCACAATACTCTGCATTCTGGTCGAAGCTTGTGTTTACTGGCAGAGGCACACCACCTGAAATGATAGCAACTGAGGATGAGATGTTAAATCTTGTCGCGACCAACCCCAATACCATAGGTTTTGTGGATGAAGGTAAAGTTGATGGCACGGTAAAAGTTGTCGGTACATTTTAGAGCCTGCTGTTGTTTAATATTCAGCAAAGACCAACAAGCCCTGTTTATTTAAACTAGGAACAATTGGCGACGCCTTGTCCAAATGCGTCGCCCTTTTTAGGCGTCTAGCTTCAATCAGGAAGTGTCGAAAGATAGTTAATGTTTGCAAAAGCCATTATGACATCTTTGGCGAAGTCGACCCTAGGATGACGAAGCGCTCCCTTTTTCCACACTAAATAAACATCGTTTTCTGGGCCTGGCTTGCCCAGCGCGACCAATTCGCCTTTTGCAATACCTTCTTTACATAAGTAGTCAGGCAAAACGGAATAACCAATTCCCGCTTTGATAATACTACTTATTGCTCTTATATCGGGGCAAACAGCCGCGACAGGCGACTCACACGCGGCATTAAATACCTCCGAAAAGTATCGCCGAACAAGCGGCAACTGTTCATCATACGTCACTACTTTATGTTGGTTGAGTAGCGCTGCCGATATTTCTCTTTCTCCCAGCAACTTTCCCTGCACACGGTTCATCACTAAGATTAAGCGCTCTTTATCCAACTTCTGATATTCATACATCGCGTCAGTGGGCTCAGAGGCCGTAATGGCAAGCTCCGCTACATCGTTTTCCAACAAATGATAAATATTACTTTTGTTGCCGGTATGGATCACTAAATTCACTTTATCGGCCTGAAGCAAGTTAGCGAGTGCCGGACCTGCCACCAGACTGAGGTACTCCGCAGGGCCTGCTAGGTGTAACGTGCCGTGATCGGTGGAAGCACGGCTGCGAATAGAAGCCACTTTCTGCTCTAACGTATCAATGTGACTGGCGACCTGCAGCGCCAAGTCATCTGCGATAGCCGTTGGCTCAACGCCTCTCGCTTTTCTTACGAACAACTCTTTACCGACAATATTCTCCATGGCTTGTATGTGAGAAGTGACCGCTGGCTGAGACATATGAAGGCGAGCTGCAGCACGTGTAATGTTGCCGCTTCGATAAACTTCTACAAAGGTTTTTAACTGTGTTAAGTAAGACATAATCCCTACCCATCAGATTTTTGATGACTCATCACAATTTATCTGACTTCTCGATGTAAGCCAACCTCTCTAAGATACACGCACTTTCTAATGCGACAGGAGCTGCACATGAAATCAGCACCATCAATTTTATCGCTCGCCATTATTGCGGGTTTATCACAGTCGGCCTATGCGGCAGACGTTAAAGCTGCGAATACCAGTAAAGGCGAAATACTTGTACTACTTTCAAGTGAAAATGTAATGCAGCTTGCAGATGGCAAAACAGAGCCTACAGGCTATTACCTTAACGAGTTTGGGGTGCCGGCAAAAGCATTGGTAGACGCAGGCTACAAACTGGTATTGGCCACGCCAAAAGGCAATGCGCCATCTGTAGATAAAAAGTCAGTAATACCGCAATACTTTGATGGCGGCGAATCGCAAATGCGAGACATTCAAACGTTTGTAGCGTCAATAGAAGGCATTGATGACACGCTGTCATTGAGCGAAGTGATTGGACAAGGGCTGGAAGAGTTTGAAGGCGTATTCATTCCAGGCGGTCACGCACCGCTTATCGACCTGGCAAACAATCCTCAAGTGGGTGAAATTTTGTCTCACTTTCACAGTGAAGGAAAACCTACTGCCGCTATCTGCCATGGCCCAATCGCCTTACTTTCTGGGCAATCTAACCCGCAGGCATTTGAACTGGCATTGAAATCCGGTGAGCAAGCCTCATCTGAGAGTTGGATTTATGATGGCTACAAAATGACAATCTTCTCCACACCGGAAGAGGCCTATTTTGAAAGCACGTTAAACGACGCAACGTTATTGTACTACCCAGCAGACGCCATGGCGCAAGCGGGTGGCAAGATGGAATTCAAGGAAATGTGGGCGCCTAATGTAGTAGTAGACCGTGAGCTTATTACAGGCCAAAACCCGTTTTCTGATGAACTGTTAGCTGAAAAGCTTTTACAACAGTTAAATTCACAATCTAATTAAGGACAGGCAACACTATGCTTAATTTTACGTTTAAGAATCAAACCGAAATTTTGTTCGGCAAAGGGCAACTAAGTGAAGTGTCTTCACGTTTGCCGAAACAAGCAAAAGTCCTCTTCCTCTACGGTGGCGGCTCAATTAAGAAAAATGGTATTTACGATAAAGTAACGACTGCACTAGCAGGTGCTGAAGTTATTGAATTTCAGGGTGTTGAACCAAACCCAGAATTTGAAACACTGATGAAAGCTGTGAATGTCGCCCGTGAAAATGACGTGAACTTCATTCTTGCGGTTGGCGGTGGAAGTGTTATTGATGGCGCGAAATTTGTAGCTGCTGCCGTTAACTTTGCAGGCGATCCGTGGGACATACTTGTTAAAGGTGCAGCATTTGAAAATCCATTACCTATTGGCGCAGTACTTACTTTACCTGCGACAGGGTCTGAGAGTAACGGTAACTCGGTAGTAAACAGAAAAGAAACGTCGCAAAAACGCGCGTTTTCTTCTGAAACAGTTCAGCCTGTTTTTGCCGTGCTTGATCCTGAGTTCACCTATTCACTTCCACCACGTCAAGTATCAAACGGCGTGGTTGATGCTTTTGTTCACGTGATTGAGCAATACCTTACCTACCCTGTAAACGCACCGCTTCAAGACCGCTTTGCAGAAGGAATTTTACAAACCTTAGTTCAAGAAGGTCCTAAAGCGTTAGCGACGCCTGAAGATTACGATGTGCGTGCAAACGTAATGTGGTCAGCAACAATGGCGCTTAACGGATTAATCGGCAAAGGTGTACCGCAAGACTGGGGCACACATATGATAGGTCACGAACTTACTGCGTTACACGGTTTAGATCACGCCGTGACCCTAGCAATTGTTCTACCGTCGTTAATGTTCGTGCAGCGTGACAAAAAGCAGGAAAAGATTCTGCAGCTAGGTGAGCGCGTGTTTGGCATTCAGGAAGATGACAAAGAAAAGGCCATCGACTTAACCGTAAAAGCGGTTCAGGACTTTTTTGAAACTATGCAGGTTAAAACCCGCCTGTCAGACCACAACATTGAAAAGTCCGCCATTGATGGGCTAATCGAGAACCTTGAACGCAACGGCTTAACAGCGCTTGGCGAGCATGGTGACATCGATCTTGCTAAAGCCCGTGAAATTCTAACTCTCGCGGCATAACCCCTAGATTCTAAAGCACTCAGCCTTCGCTGAGTGCTTTTGTGTTTATTTAAAAAGAGAGAAATATGACTGCATTATTTGAACAATTTTCGTTAAAAGACGTGACGCTTCGCAATCGTATTGCTGTGCCTCCTATGTGCCAATACTCTGCAGAAGATGGGTTTACAAACCAGTGGCATGAAGCAAACTACCAGTCATTTGCCCGAGGCGGTGCTGGATTGGTTATCGTTGAGGCAACCGCCGTCTCGCCAGAAGGACGCATCACGCCAAATTGCTTAGGTATTTGGAAAGATGAACACGTTAGTGGCTTAAAAAATGTTGCTGATCGTATAAAAAGCCAAGGCGCTGTTGCTGGAATTCAAATTGCACATGCCGGGCGCAAAGCGAGTGCTAACCGCCCTTGGGAAGGCGATGACCACATTCAGCCAAGTGAAGAAAAAGGGTGGCAGCCTATTGGACCTTCGGCAGAAGCCTTTGGTGCACACTTACCTGTTACGCCTAGAGAAATGACCAAAGCCGATATTGAGCGCGTTAAGAGTGACTTTGTGAAAGGTGCCCAGCGCGCGCTTGAAGCTGGATTCGAGTGGCTTGAACTGCATTTTGCCCACGGTTATTTGGCTCAAAGCTTTTTCTCGAAGCACGCCAATAAGCGTACCGACGAATACGGCGGTGATGCGCAAGGCCGTGGTCGATTCTTACTTGAAACACTGAGCGCAGTGCGCGCGGTTTGGCCTGAAAACCTACCGCTTACCGTACGCTTTGGCGTTATCGAATACGATGGTGATGACGAACAGACGTTGAGCGAGTCTATCGAACTTGTAAAACAGTTCAAAGAAATTGGTACTGATTTCGTTAGCGTTAGCGTTGGCTTTAACACGCCTGATGCGAATATTCCTTGGGGCCCTGCTTTCCTTGCTCCAATTGCTAAAAAGGTACGTGATGAAGCCGGGATCCCGGTTGCTACAGCGTGGGGAGTAGACACACCAGAGCTCGCCAATGATACCATTGAAAACCAACAACTTGACGTTGTTATGGTAGGTAGAATGCATCTTACTAACCCACACTGGTCTTATTTTGCAGCGAAAAAGCTAGGCGTTGAAAAACCATCTTGGGTAATGCCTGCACCATATGCACACTGATTGGAGCGTTACGCACCATCAGACGAAAGGTAGTTATTGACTTTACAGGCAGCAGTGCTTTCGAGCACTGCTGTGTTTTTCCTCGTCTTTTGCCAATAACGTATAACGTTGCGTCTCTGCACTTGCTTTTTTCCAAGTTAGGTTTAAGGTTGCTATAAACCTCCTTCAAGATTTGGAAGAATGCAGGTTAAAGATTTTTTTTCCTCATCAGCAAAGCTTGCTGACCTAACGTCACTCCGAAGGCGCCGTGTCATTCAAATAAGCGCGGTAACAGGCTTCGGGCTTTTCGCTTCGTCTCTGGTCGCGAGAGGCATAACTTTTGATATCTTTTTACTGGGCTTGTTCTCATTAATCGTCACTGGCTCGCTCGCATACAAGTATTACGTTACCACCAGCAGTTACCTACTTTTAGGCGCTATGTCGTCAATGCTGTTTGCCCTATCCGCAACAGGTGCAGGCGTATTTGATATCGCCATGATTGGCTATCCTGGCGTCATCATATTTGCGGCTTTATTAGGTGGAATTGCCCTATTTGGCACCGTTTTATCTTTAGTGCTTCTTCAGTGCATTACGCTTACGTGGTTGATAATGCAAGATGTAGTAACACCAAACCCGCCTATTTTGAGCTGGTCTCACGTGCTCTTCATCATGGTTATTTACGTTATTACGGGCTTCAGCGTTTTTATTTTGATACAGGATATTCGTCGGCTTATGCAGTCACTGCAGCAAGAGGTGTCTAAAGTTGAGCAAAATAGAGCACATATCCAGCACTTAGCACATCACGATCCGCTCACAAACTTGCCAAATAGGATTTTGGGCGAGCGACTTTTCAACGAAAAGCTACGTGAGAGTGAAGAAAAAGGGCTTCAGCTCGCGCTGCTGTTTATAGACTTAGACAACTTTAAACCCGTGAATGACGCTCTTGGCCATGCTGCGGGCGATCGGTTTCTTCAAAAAATATCTCAAACCATCACCGACCACCTATCCACAAAGCAAAGTTTAATACGCTTCGGTGGCGATGAGTTTATTGTGTTGGCGCCAGAAATATCAGACAAATCTGAAATCGATGACTTATGTAAGAACTTAATTACGTGGTGTTCGAACGAATTCGAAGTGCTGCAAACCAAAGTGGTAGTATCGGGTTCAATTGGTGTAGCACAAGCGCCTTATGACGGAATTAAATTTAAACAGCTGTGCCGAAAAGCTGATATTGCCATGTACGAAGCGAAACGCAACGGCAGAAATAGATACGAATACTATGACGTGCGCTTTGACGAAGAAAACGATGAAAAATTCACACTTATTCAGCGTTTGCGCCCGGCTGTACAGGCCAATGAATTCGAGGTGTACTACCAACCGTTGATAGACCTTGCCTCTAACGAGGTTCAAGCAGTAGAGGCGCTTTTGAGATGGCCTCAGAAAGACGGCTCAATGATATTCCCCGACAAGTTCATACCTTTAGCGGAAAGCAGTGGCCTGATCATCCCTCTTGGTGCGTGGGTGTTAAACCAGGCTTGTGAATTTTGCGCTAAACAGCATGAAAACGGTCATACTAATCTTACGGTTGCCGTAAACTTATCCTTCGCACAATTCAAAGATGGTACGCTCCCCGCTGTCGTTGAGCAGGCCTTGCAAAATTCACAATTAGCACCGCAATTTTTAGAGCTGGAGCTAACTGAAACCATACTCGCGGATGAAAATGGCACCACTGGCGAACAACTTGAAGCCATTAAATCGTTAGGCGTGCACTTTGCTATTGATGATTTTGGTACCGGTTACTCTAATTTAAATTATCTACAGACATTTAGCGCTCGCAAACTCAAAATAGACCGCATTTTTATCAACACCTTGGGCATTGGGGAAAACGACGCACCTTTAGTTGCAGCAATTATCAGCATTGCCGACAGCCTTGGCATGAAAGCGGTAGCTGAAGGTATTGAAAGTAAACCCGCTTTAGAAAAGCTAATAAAAATGGGATGTGACTTGGGCCAAGGCTATTATTGGAGCAAGCCACTCCCCGTGCCCGAGATAGAACGATTCTTAAGTAATCATCCAACAAAGTAACCACTTACACTAAAAATTCGGAAATGTTCCGCTGTGAAGGCACCGTTTTAGAGGCTCATTATATTTCAAACGGACGTTTTCATGCCGATGGCTTAATGCAGTATTGGCTTGCTGAAAAAATACCGAGCCGCCTAAATCGAAAAACGCTAAAACCCGTGATACGTCACAAACTCTTCGTTGTCGGCGCGAGTTGAGCGAACCTCGTTTGCAGCGAACTCTGGGTCTGGATAGCCCAAGGCTATGCAAATCATAATGGCCTCATCATCAGGGATGTTAGCGTGCTTGTGTACTACATCGGACTGCATAATGCCCTGACCATTGATAACACAACCAAGCCCTAAGTCCCATGCAGCTAGCACAATGCCATACGCCAGCGACCCTAAACCAAACTGGGTGATCCCTGCTGGCTCTAAAGACTTGTCATAGGTAAGCACCAAAGAAACGGGTGCATCAAACTGCCTAAAGCCGCGCATCATCCAATCCATACGCTTTTCCTTGTCTTCTCGGGTTATTCCCATTACGTCAAACAGCTGTATGGCTACATCAATTTGACGCTGACGGTGAATCCCCTCGTAGTCCTCTTTGTATGGAAAGTCTCGAACGTGCGGTTTACCTTCAAGTGTATTTTTGGTGTTGCCTTCACGAATTTTATCAAGCACGTCGCCTGTTACTGCATGAATTTTCCAGGTTTGCGTGTTATAGGACGATGGCGCCCACTTCGCTGCGTTGATAATCGCGTCTACTGTTTCCTTAGTAACAGGCTGTTTAGTGAACCCTCTAACACTCTTTCTTGATGCTGCAAACTCGGCAAAATTCATACACTTCCTTAAACGCGGTAATTGAACTTGTTAAGTTAGAGTAAACACGACGAGTTTGCTCTTCAATAGGCGGCAAACTTAATTCAGATTGTTTGTTTTTATAGATATATATAGAAGTTTGTAAACCCTTTCATTTAGCAGTGCGTAGCAAAAGCATGTCATGAGTCAGGCACACATGATGTTTATGGAAGTTTGGCTTTCGAAAGAAGCATACGAAAGGAGTTTTATAATGGCTAAGAAACCGCAATTAACCACGTCGGCAGGCGCCCCCGTAGTAAGTAACGAAACCACTAAAACAGCAGGAGAGCGCGGCCCCGCCCTCTTACAAGATTATCAACTAATCGAAAAGTTAGCGCATCAAAACCGCGAACGAATTCCAGAACGTGTCGTTCACGCGAAAGGCTGGGGTGCACAGGGCACATTTACGGTCACGCACGACATTACCGATTACACATGCGCTGACTTATTCTCAGAAGTGGGTAAACAAACTGAAGTATTAAGCCGGTGGTCTACGGTAGCAGGAGAATCAGGCGCAGCTGATACCGAGCGTGACGTGCGAGGCTTTAGCTTGAAGTTTTACACACAACAAGGCAACTGGGATATGGTAGGTAATAATACTCCTATCTTCTTCATTCGCGATGGATACAAGTTCCCTGACTTCATTCGTACGCAAAAACGTCATCCGAAAACTAACCTGCGCTCACCAGAAGCCATGTTCGACTTTTGGGCTGCACAGCCAGAAAGCGTGCATCAAGTTACCATTTTAATGTCGGACCGTGGTATTCCGGTGTCACCTATGCACATGAACGGCTATGGCAGCCACACTTTCAGCATGTGGAATAAAGAAGGCAAGCGTCATTGGGTGAAGTTCCATTTCAAAACTCAACAAGGCATTAAAAACTACACCAATGAAACGTCTGAAAAAATCATTGGAAGCACTCGGGAAAAATATCAAGAAGAGCTATATAACGCCATTGAAGAAGGCAATTTCCCAAAATGGACAATGTACATTCAGGCCATGCCAGAAGAGGAAGCAGGACAGCAAAGCTATAACCCGTTCGACCTAACCAAGGTGTGGCCGCACGATGACTATCCGCTTATTGAAGTTGGCGAACTGGAAATGAACAGAAATCCAGAAAACTACTTTCAAATGATAGAAAACGCAGCATTCAGTCCGTCAAATGTTGTCCCTGGTATTGGCTTTAGCCCTGACAAAATGCTTCAGGCTCGCATATTTTCTTATGCTGATGCCCATCGCTATCGTTTGGGCACACACTATGAAGCACTCCCCGCTAACGCGCCGAAAAATAGCAAGGTAAACCACTATCACAAAGACGGCGCGATGCGCTTCTTTACCAATGATTTTGGTAACCCTGACGCCTACTATGAGCCCAATCAATACGAAGGTCCGGTGGCTGACTTTTCAGTGAAAGAGCCTCCGCTTCGCATTGATGGAGACGCTGATAGATATCATCAAGATGAAGCAGATGTGGATTACGTGCAGCCGCGAAAACTGTATGAGATGTTTTCTGATGATCAAAAAGAACGGCTGTATAAAAACTACGCTGCCGCAATGGGCCCGTGCTCAGATAGCGTAAAAGAGCGTTGGTACGCCGTGCTAGAAAAGGTACATCCAGACTACGCCGCAGGCGTACGAAATGCGGTAGAAAGCTTAGATACCGACGTAAATACGGTACCGATTACTGAAAATACCCCTATCGAAGATAGCTAAACGCTATTGTTGTAAGGTATCGCGGCCCAGCAGTTTTCTCTTACTGGAATCTGCTGGGCTCCACAATTTAACAAACTTGGCATATTTTTAATACTTGCCTAAAACACATCTAACTGATGATAAAGAGACTTCTGTCATCAAAATATGCTCATTGAACTTTAGAACAAAACTTGTCGAGTAAGTTTGCGAGATTGAAAATTGTGGCTTACGTTTAATGTATCTAAACGTTTATAGCGCTATGTATGTCGTTATTTAAGAAGTCAAAAACAGAACAATCCACCTCTCGCCAAGCTCCATGGAAAATAGCCATAATCGATGATGAAGAAGGCGTACATGAGGTCACTAAACTCACTCTGCGGAAATTTAATTTCGAAAAACGCGGGGTTGAATTTCTATCAGCTCACAGTGGCGCTGAAGGCCTAGCACTTTTCAAAGCAAATCCAGACATCGCTCTCGCTTTCGTTGATGTGGTGATGGAAACTGACGATGCGGGTTTGAATTTGGTTGATGCCATTCGCAACGAGCTCAATAACCATACCGCCCGCCTTATTCTGCGAACAGGTCAACCTGGTCAGGCGCCGGAAGAAGAGGTAATCAGGCGTTACGACATAAACGACTACAAAGCCAAAACTGAATTATCATCGCTTAAACTTAAGTCTTGTGTGTACACAGCAATAAGGTCGTATCGGGATATTCAGACTATTGAGCAAGGTAAGCGCGGTATGGAAGACGTTTTAAAATCCTCGTCTTCCGTTTTAGCAAGCCAGTCTTTAGCCCAATTTGGCACCGCAGTGTTGAAACAGACACTTACACTGCTTAACCTAAACAACTCTGTACTCTACTTGTCTACTCAGCACACCGACTTATATGGCGATACGACCATGACGGTGCTAGGTGCCAGCGGCGACCTAGTTGGATTATGCGAACCTGGAATTTCTAGCCGAATTCCTGAAACCATCGAAGAAGAAATCAAACAAGTCTTAGAAAACAAAAGTCACTATCAGTCTAAAGATTTATTCATCGGCTACTACCCTACTGGAGAAGATAGCCACAACATCTTGTATGTTAAATTAGATCATCCACTGGATGCTCTGCAACGCAAGACCTTAGAGATGTTTGCCTCTAATGTGGCGGTAATATTCCAGAATCTCACGCAAAAAGAAGACATACAAAAAACCCAAAAAGAACTCATTATGGTGCTTAGCGACGCAATCGAAATGCGGAGTAAAGAGACCGGTGGCCATGTGAGAAGGGTCATTCTTATGACCGAATTTCTCTCTGAAAAGCTTCACATGAGCCGAGAGTTTATTGAGACCATACGGTATTCAGCCGCACTTCATGACGTGGGTAAAATTAGCATCCCTGAAACTATTTTACATAAGCCGGGCAAACTCGACCCCGAAGAATGGGAGATCATGAAGACCCATGCACAAAAAGGCTACGAGCTACTTGCGGGATCTGATCGCATCGTTGCTAAAATGGGCGCCATCATTGCGAAAACGCATCATGAGCGGTGGGATGGTCAAGGTTACCCTGAAGGATTAGCTGGAGACGACATTCCCGTGGAGGGTCGTATTATGGCAATTGTCGACGTTGTCGACGCATTGCTATCTAAGCGCTGCTATAAACCGGCATGGAGTCCTGAGGAAGTAAAAGCCTATCTTCATGAGAATTCCGGGAAACAATTCGATCCGCTAATCACCCACATTATGATAGAGCACTTCGACAGGATCCTTGAAATCCGAGCCACAGAACCGGACGAAGATGAATGAAAGAATCGCTAGAACTAATCTTATTACGCGTTAGCCAAAGCGCAGATATTGATAAAGGTGAATTAGACGTTGCTTCTAGACTTATTATCAACTCGGTGTGTGAGGGTTTGCAAATTACTCGAGCTGGCATTTGGTTGTATGATGAAATGCAAACACTGGTCCAGTGCACATTGCTCATTGATAAGGGTAATGACCTGGACCACGAAAGCTTAGTGCTTACCCGAAAAGACTTTCCTCACTATTTCGAGGCGCTAGATTCAGAGAGAACCATTGCGGCCCACGACGCATTAACAGATGTTGCAACATTTGAATTTGCAGAAGTATATTTAACGCCGCTTGGAATTAGCTCTATGCTTGATGTCCCTATTCGCCACCGCGGCAAAATGATTGGGATAATTTGTTGTGAACACCAAGGCAAAGCCCGTGAATGGCATGCCGATGAAGTTGTATTTGCGGCATCACTGGCAGACCTTTACGGGCGTGCAGTGAGTGCAAATGAGCGCGCAGATTACGAGCAGAGGCTAATTGAGGCCAACCAAACCCTTGAGCAAAAAGTAATAGACCGCACGGCTGAACTTGAGGCCGCACAAGAAAAGCTCGTCGAGTCAGAAAAAATGGCGGCGTTAGGAAATCTAGTCGCAGGCATTGCTCACGAAGTTAATACGCCGTTAGGCATTGCACTTACCTCCGTCAGTAACTGCAAAGAAGAACTAAAAGGCATCTATCGAGACTTCGAAAACGATGAATTAACCGAGCAGGGTTTTAAAGACTTCGAAGCTATTTGCTCTGAAGGGCTAAACTTGGCTGAAACGAGCCTGATGCGGGCAGCGAATTTAGTACAAGACTTTAAGCGCACTTCTGCTGACCAAACGTCGTTAGAAATAGAAGAAATTGCATTAGACGAATATATCCCTAGAGTCTGTAACCCTTTAAAACCCATGCTTCGCAAAGAACAAGTTGAGCTAAGCATAGACGTTACGCCCAATTTGGTGATAACCACCTGTCCCGGCATTATTGCCCAATTGCTAACAAATTTAATATCGAATGCTCAGCGTCACGCTTTTGGTCCATCGGTAAATAACGACGTGAATAGAGTGAGTGTGAGCTGCAGTAAAAATGTCAAAGGCATTGTGATTAGCGTACAAGACAATGGCAAAGGTATACCAGAGGCGCTTCACAAGAAGGTATTCGAGCCATTTTACACCACAGCTCGTGATAAAGGCGGTACAGGGCTGGGCCTAAATATTTTATACAACTTAGTACGACAAAAATTTAACGGTGAGATTGACTTAGCATCAACCCCTGGAGAGGGAACGAAAGTAACCGTCTGTATTCCGGTTGAAGACTAGCGTACCTCTCATTTTCCACTACCTATACCCTGCGTTATAAATTCCCTGTGCAGCGCGCGACATTATTAAAATGTCGCCCTCACGACAGACGTGAAATCAAAGGCTGGGCAAGCTAAATACAAAAACATAACAAGGCATGTAGAAATGCAACTTTCACATTGGCGAAGTTCCGGCCACTTTTTAAACGTCGACGGTCAGCAAGTTTTTTATAAAACAGAAGGCACGGGACCAGTACTATTACTCATTCACGGATACCCCACCGCAAGTTTTGATTGGACTAAAATATGGCCAGCACTTACAAACAAGTATCAATGCGTGACGCTCGATATGCCGGGGTTTGGTTTTAGCGATAAGTCACCAAAAAAATACTTAATTAAAGAACAAGCAGACACGATAAGTGAGGTAATAAGGCATTTAGGTATTACAAGTGCCCATGTTCTATCTCATGATTACGGTGATACGGTTGCGCAAGAAATGATGGCGCAGCAACTGGAAAACGACCTTGCCTTTCGCATCGAATCGCTGCACTTACTTAACGGTGGCCTTTTTCCTGAGACACATCGTGCTCTGCCCATTCAAAAGCTGCTGCTCTCTCCAATTGGTGGTCTACTCATTCGCTTTTTAAACAAAAATGCAATTCGAAAAAGCATGCACAACATATTTGGTCCAAACACACCTCCTTCAGATCAAGACATCAATGATTTTTGGATACTTATCAGTACAAATAATGGTCACCAACACATGCACTTGCTTTTGGACTATATGAAGCAGCGTAAACAATACCGAGAGCGCTGGGTAAGTGCACTGCAAAATGCCAATGCCCCTCTTCGACTAACCGCAGGTATGGCTGATCCAATCTCTGGCGCGCATATGGTGGCGCGGTACAAACAACTCATTCCTAATGCAGACGTAATTGAGCTCGATCAAATTGGGCACTATCCGCAAATTGAAAGTGCTGAAGCCGTGGTGAAATCTATAACAAGCTTTTTAGGTCGCTACACTAACTAAACGTGAAACTTTGTTTTGATACAGCACGCGACAGGGGTAATATAACGCTTCACTGATTTAACTCTAGACTCGCAACCAACGTTTATGGACGCTTCAACCAACAACGAAATTATTCCTGCCGCTAGCTTTAAGCAGATTGATATTGGTTTCGTGACCCCTGCTGCTTCCATAAAACGGTTTGTACAATGCATATGGGTGATTGATAACCCAGAAGGCTCACCTACAACCCTAAACGAAAAATTTTATCCCGATGCAGGTGCTAGTTTGACTTTCTATCTCGATCAAACTAACTGTGAAGCGCAATTGTTTTACCATACTCAAGTCTGCGCCATGCCGTGGGAACTGGCTTGCAGACAAATAAGTGTAAGATTTAGGCCCGGTGCCTTGAAATATTTGTTCGGTTTAACCTTTGATGACAGTAAAAACCAACAAATCGACATCGCGTTGGCTATGGTTAAGCAGCGTGATTCCTATCAACGACTGCAAGCCTATCTTATTGGAAAAACTATTAGCCAGCAGTGCTTAGCAATACAGCACTGGCTGATTGAGCTAGCAGAAAATACTGATGGAGCCTTTCAGAAATGGGAGCGCATGCTTTATCAGTCAATGAATTTACTGGTGCCCCCACAACATCTTGCCGATCAGTTCGGCGTCAGCCGAAGAACGCTGGAGCGCCAATTTCGCACTAACTTTGGTTTCTCGCCAAACAAACTGTATCAATTTGCTCAAATACGCCATGCTCGATCGTTATTAACCTCAAATTCTGAAGCGCTGAGCCACGTCGCATTGGCATGTGGTTACTTCGACCAAGCGCACTTTACGCATTCGTTTAGTGATTTCGCGCTGGAAACGCCCCTTCAGTATAGAAAGCGAAAGTTGTCGCAAATTTACAATTAAGCGTTTTGCTTAGACTTTATAGTTCTCCGCAGTTTAAAGGAGATCACTATGAAAAAACGTATTACACAATCTGAGCTATATTCTGAATATCCCCATATTCTTGAACACCTCACAGGCTTGGTTAAGCCTTCAGTCAAAAGTACTTTAAGTCATAAACTCATACATTTAGTTAAGCTTCGTGCGTCACAAATTAATCAGTGCGGCTTCTGCCAACACATGCACGCCGAAGAAGCGAGAGAGTCTGATGAAAATCAGTCAAGGCTTGATGTATTGTCTGCATGGAGAGAGCTAGATTGTTTCAGTTTTGAAGAGAGAACAGCATTAGCGTGGACGGAAGCGTTAACGCTTATCCACTCTTCCACTATTACTGAAGAAATGTATAACAGTGTAGAAAGCACCTTCGGAAAAAAAGGGCTGATAGAACTCACGTCTATTATTCTGCAAATTAATAGCTGGAACCGTATTTCAGTAAGCCTTCAGTTTCAACCTTCTATTTAGTAGTAAGGAAGACGTGAAAATGACTATCATGAAACAAGTACAAAATAACAAATTGGGTGTAGCCGCCTGCTTGTGCTTTTTTTGGGGAAGTACCCTTTTCTTGCCAGCCTTCAGCAAATTTGCAACCGCTGGAGTATGGTTGTTTATGGCGGGTTCTCTATTGATGCTTTTCGACATCTTGAGCATTAAAACCAACTAGGCTTTGCGCTAATAATGCTTAAGAGTGTATATACAAGTATGCACTCTTTTATTGAGCGAAATTTACTGCTGTATATTGGTACAAGAAAAGTGAGTTTCGATTTTACTTTGATATATATGGCATAAGCCATTGAATGGGGAGAGAGAAGTTGGTCGGTGTGAGAGGATTTGAACCTCCGCCCCCTGACACCCCATGACAGTTACAACAGTGCAAACAGGAGTATTAAAGTGTAAAAAGCAATCCTGTCAAAGAGAACATCCAAAATGTGATGATTATCAAAGCAGAAATTCTCCATGCCATACCGGGAGCAGAAAGAGTTTCAATATCGCCACTATCCTTTTTAACATTGACGAGACCGCTTACTTTGCAATAAGAGGTAAATGCTGCATCAGCGTCTTCAGATTGACACAAAATGCGAATCACACTAAATGGAATCGCCTTGCCATAATACAAAGAAAAAGCTCTCGCTATTGAAAAGTGGCGTGTTGGAAAAAGCCACGCCTTGTCTTTTGCTAATCCGTCAATGATGTCCAACAAATCAACTTTGATTGCTTGTAATGCCACATCACGATTTCGTTTGTGTACGTATAGCAAGCCGAGTACACCAATTATTGCTGCCAAAACCATGTTTACATTGCAAACTTGGTCTGGATTTGTAATAAAGTCGATAAAATTTTCCATTGTTAGAATCATGTTCCTTGAAAATATTGTGAAACCTAAAAGGGTAACGAGGTTCGCCTACATTGTTTTAGTTCGACATCAGAAAAATTCTCAAAACGGCAACCCATTCGCCATCTTGTTTAAGTCGCTGAATGCAACCACGCCTAAGACTGAAGTTCGTATCAAAGAAGAGGTGGTGACATCAAGTTTTGCAAGACTCTTAATATTGGCACTACCTAGACTTATCCTCAGTTAACAGCCAAACCATATACTCCATTGCTTTTGCATCTGCGTTTATTAACGCTTCATTTTCTTCTAGCGACGTTAGATAGGGTTCAAACTCTGTTTCGATGAGCCAACCCACGGTTTGAATATGATTAAACGCATGAACGGATAAGAGCGTATGCTTGATGGCCAAAAAGCACAAAGAAAAAAAGGTAAAGTTGGTTCTCTTGGCATAGTCTCCATAAAATTTCGCGAAACCATCTGAAAACCGAAAGCCAAAAGCATGAGGAATGGTGCGAGCAAACGCTTTAAATTCCTCGTGGTCTCGCTCCACTTCACCTTCCTCAACTTCAATGACAAAGGTGTTGATATGTCCATATAAACTTTTGAGTTTGCGCCGTAATTGAGCTTTATACGTAGACTTATTAATTCGAAAGTTTTGCTCCGAAAGGCTGTTTTGTGGAAATACGGTTTTATAAAGCTTGTCGCTGTCATACACCTCTATGAATCCCTCGTACTCCTTTGGTATACCAGCGTTTCCTATATGCTCCATAAAATGGTTGCGGTGCGCGAAGTAGTTGTTGAATGCGTTGTTTTCAACCGTTAACGTATTTGCTTTGGCTCGCTGCTTTGATGCATGGAAACGACCCACCGCTACGCTTATCGGGAGGCAAAGTGATGCAACAAAGATAGGAAAACCCAGTTGTTTCAGCAAGGCTTCATAATCAGTCGGACTAGGCCAACAGAAACACCAATAAGGCACGGTCAACAGAAGTGCCCATCCAACGAAAAACAAAATTGGCCACCAGAACACCATGTGCTTATGCAGCGGTAATTCATCGTAAATAGAAAAAGGACGCCAATTGAATTCGATGGCTTGCAACTTCTCTTTAACCCGTTTCCAGTGTTGAGCAATGTTGCTTTGGTTTGGGTCAGTTGGCGGTGGTGCAGGTGTTTTTGAGTGATTTGTCAATGCTTAGTTTTTCTTATCAGCAACGAACGCTACGACATATGTTAGGACAATTGAGTTCTCTCGCGCAACAACGACGTTGTTTTTAGGCTTTAAAACTGTTTCAGTCTCTAAATGATTCTGCCCCTTTTGATTCTTGCTTCGTTTATTAACTTTCACCTTGAATAGCCAATACCGAAAATTCATCACCCGCACTATTACTAACTTTAAAACACAAACCCCGCCGAAGCGGGATTTGGTTTCAAATTATGATTGATGCTCTTGTTTTTAGCTCTAACCGCACTTAACCCAATTTGATTTTGAGTTGCCCCCTTTTATTCTTGAGGCTAGCTGCATATCGCGCTCTTTCGAAAGTGGAATCAACCAAAACCTGATTGACAATCATCAGACTTTATACTCAAAAGAGTCGCGCCCGGCAATGATAACTCCAAGCAGGAAATCGCCAAGCTTACTGGAATAGCACTCAAATCAACACAGCTAGGCCGCCCCAGAGGCAAACAAGCCAAAATTAACTCTGACCTCGTTATTTTTCTCAGACACTGACACCATTATTCTCCTACCCCCCCAACCTGCTGTGCTCTAGTGATCATTTCTGCTGCTATTGGTCGTTCAGTCTGCAGCAAATGATAAAGTACTAATGAAGACCCGATTATAGTAATGACATAGACTCAACCTAGCTCAGCCATCAACTAGCTCAAACTGATTGGAATTTAATACTAATATATCTATTGTCTCGCCGTTTTCATTCGAAAATTCAACGTCGTAATTTCCATCACCGAAGTCATCTATAACATAACCTACAACTCCCTCAGGCAAACCTTCGTCTTTGAACTCTGAGGCTTTCAGAACGACTTTTTTGTATAACATATATAGCTCCCTATCTGACGAAGCCTGAGAATGGCCTCGATAAAGTTATCGAACCATCTTGCCTAATCATCCAGCCTGATTTGACGTAGGAGCTTCTTCCATACGCTGCACTAATTCAGGGTACGTTAATTCCAATTTCAATACGTTGTCCGTATTTGGTCATTTCACCAGCATTGAATCTTCCTTGAGAATATAGCTTTGCAGCTTGACTTTGATACATTTTAGCAAGCTGAGAAGAATGCTCTACACCATAGCCAAGACTTCTGAAAATATGGTCCTTGCCATGTGTAGCGCCATCTTTAAAAATGTATCCTGAAAATTTCTCGACAGGAACACCAACATTTACTTTGGCTGTCAAACTTGATCCTGACAACTTAGAGCTCGACGTTACTGCGGTCCTCATCGACACTGAGGCACTATTCAAACCTCGAATGAGTGGCGAACCAGCGAACCCCAGCGGCATAATACTATTTGCCAGTATTTGTTTGTTCCAAAATCTTCCATTAATGCCAAATAATCCATCATAAACATCCCGGATCTCTCCATAATTTTCCAGCCCCATAGCGTCACTTGAACGTACCCAATCATGAATATCGAATGAGCCACAGTTGCCATAGCCAGCTGCACACTGCTGAACAGCAAGCCAGTCGACGCGCCCTACGTCTTCACCTGTATCTTGTTGTTTTGATGCTTGGCTTTCAATTTCTGTGGTTTCTGAAACATTAGTAAACCTTGTTTCGTTACTTGTAGGAGAAGCGCCATTTTGCATTGACGAGAGCTCGCTCTCGACATTGTTCATGGCTATCTCACTTACTCTATCGTAATCGCCGGGAGTACCAATCACCTTCGCACCAGTACTTGCACAGCTAGTTCCTTTAATTCTTGAACCTGTGCATGACATGTAGCCGGAGGGATCAGTTCCAGCTAAGGGGTTATTCATAATATATGAATATGGGTTTATCGATTGTGAATTGCCCGGAGCCTGAATGAACGGATCAACACTCAAAAAACGCCCAAGGTTATGATCGTACACCCGCCCGTTCATATGAATGACGATGCAGTACGTTTAGTACCTTAGGTCAACAGCAAGCTTTTAAAGAACAAATAGTTAGAAACAACTTTTTGATTAGATTAATGTAACTGCCCTAAAGAATACAACATTTAAAATTTTGAAGAACAACTTGAATTTGTTAATTACTCACTGTAAGAACGTTAGTAACGCGTTCAAGGGATGATAGAAAATGGAAATGACTTCACTACGATTGCTGCACAAAAGTATGTTAGCAGTTGGCACGGATATTCAGCAGTTTAGAATCAATACTGGATCAGCCAGCTTCGACTGTTTGTTTTCAACAAGAGAAAATCCCTTTTCGCTCGCCCTGACCTCTAGAGGTAGTAATCCAAAATTCTTTAAATTTGACGTTCAGGTAGGTTATAGAATAGTCCCATACTTCGGTGATTTTTATTCGGATTTAGTAGAAGTACTCCGAAGTGGCGCGAACACTGGGCAAAAGCTAATACCCAAAGATTTTCTTGAGCAACTAAATAACCAAATCCCTATCAAAGCAACATCTAGCAATACCCCTTCAACTAGTGAGATCATTCGCTTACGTCAAGACATTACCGAAGATAGAGAAAGACCTCATTTCGACACATGGATATTTTGGAAATCGAAAGATAGACAAGGGCCAACGAAAGAGAATCAACATAAAACACTCGTAGTAATGGGACCAGAAGCCCTTCAATTTAGTCTAGATAACCGAGCTTCATCCAAGTGGAGTGCGAAAGACTTGGGGCGAGATTGGCGTGAAATCAAAAAAAAGCCAGATACGCCGAGCTAACCAATCTTTTTATGTTAAATTCAATTCATCATAGTTGATCTGCTACTGTATGAACTACAGCTCTTCTTAAATCGTTTCCTTTTTCTAACAATTCTGTTTTCGATTTGCTATTCCAGTATTCGACATTCGCTTTGACAATATCAACCAACGCCGTGAACAAAGATTCGTTTTTTACTGCGGTTTCCCGTGCTCTTGCATACTCTTGGCCTTGAGATTCCAGCTTTTTGAAGAAGGACTCTATGTGTTGGAGCATAAGCATTTTGCTGGTTGATGTATCCGCATCCTCTTCTTTGCAGTGTTGCATAAACGACACGAAAAAGTCTTCGCAGGTTGCTTCTGTCCCCGTCAAGTAATCGAAGTCATTTATGTTGCAAACAAAAATGTTTTCGTAAGGAATTGGTTGACCAAACTTTGATTCCAGATTTGATATGGTGTCGGCGGCTATATGCTTGGCTATGTTGCTAAAGCGTTTCAGATAATATTCGCCTTGCGTAACAATAAGCCCATATCTTTCGGCTTTCTCCGGCAGTTTTTGATAGCATTGTTGTTCCAATCTGAAAGCACATTCGATAATTTGTTTTGCCGCTCTGATCACCGTGTCCTTCAGGTGGTGTTTAATTAGTCTCGGCTCTGCGGTAATCATTGTCTCGACTTTTGGGACAACGCCTTTAGCTTCAACGAAAACAACGCCATCGGTAGCTTTTACCACCGCATCAACCACTTTACCTTCAACCCTGTGCTCTTTGTATAGCAGTTTTAGTTCATCCTCAGAATCGAAGGAAACGTCGTCTCGAATTAGGCAGCCTCTGACATAGTTCTCATATGCATCGCCATAACGCATTCTGAAACCATCGCGGTTTATTCTTAAAAAATGATTAAAAGCAGATTCTGACAACCCTCGTCTCAATAACGCATGGTCTGGCGTATAGAGGCCACGAGTATTGAGAATAACGGGGCAATGAATCAATCGAGTGTCTGCGTTTATAATGCTCATCGCGTTTTCGCGAGGCATTTTCTCCGATAGAAAACGCTCAATTTCTTCAGGAAACATAGCGAAAACTCTTATGGCCTTAGCAATTGTGTCAATACTGAAATGCGGATGCAGTGCTTTCACCACTTCAAAATAATTCATCACACGACGTTCATTATCCATCCCTACCAAAATAGCAGCGGTGATGTGAAAATAATCACTGAGCGTTATTTTTGTAGCTTGGAAAAATTCATCATTGAATGGACTTTTTCCCATAGGGAACATGAGTGCATGCTGTAACACGAGTCCTCTTAACCAATACGCTTTAGAATGCTGAATCCAGAACTGGTTGTTGATCAATGGTCTTAAAAATAAAGTGACTGATTCAATATTATTGTTGCCAAAGTTTGAATCGTTTAGCTGCCACAACCTGTTCATAAACCATGTTATGTCACGAGCCGAGGCGATTTTAGGCGTTCCTTTGTTTTCAACCTCAAACAGCCACTCCAACAGCAAATAAACGAGTGACGGCATGCGTTGATGTTTTTCTATACTGCCATCGGCGTGGCGTGCCAATAGTTGGTCAAGTTGTTGCCCAAAACTCTGTTTATCGTAGTACCTAACGCGTTTTTTAAGTTTGAAAACCTCTGCATTATCGGACATGAACTTCTACTTCTTTGTTGTTCTGACTATTGAGAAAGTTGATTTTGCAACGCGCCTAGGTGCAATTCATAATCTTCAGGGCGAGATTGCTTGAACTTCTCCAGATTAATCAGCTTCCATTTCACCGAAGGAAACTGGGAGAAGTCGTATATTGACCAGTCAGGCTTTAGCTGATTTACACTGAGTAAAAATGCGCGATCTTTCTCGTCTAATCCGCTGTTCACAACGTGGATAAGCTCACTTCTGGTGGCTTCAAAATCTTCATAGGTGAAAGCATGTTCGGACATACCTTTGAATTGACTTTCAAAGGCAATTCGTTGGTCAATGTGATTGGGGTTTAACATCTCATGGGTAGGCCGATTGCTACAAATAAGGGCGTATATAACGCCTTTCGCTATCTCGCGTGAATAGCCTTGGTGTTTGAGCAACAAGTTAACGTCAAACAAATCTCTTGGGTGTTGGCGGTCAAGGGCTGCGCAGATTTTACCGCCATACAGTTGTGATAGTGGCACCACCTGAATATCACAGAACACATCAAATTCATCCTGCGCGGTGTCACACAGCGGCATAACCTCAGCACTATCATCAAGCACACCTCTGCCAACCATATTCACTTCAATCTTAACCAGTACATCGCCTTCTTCTACCATCAACTTGCAGACATCAGCTTTGTGCGTAACTTTTATAGTCGGCCTTAGTGACTTGATACTACCCATTATTCTTGTCAGCGCATGATTGATTTCACGAAGGCTCTCGCTTCGGTCTTGAATCGGTATGTATGTCAAATCAATATCTACAGACAACCGTGGCATGTCCAGTACAAATAGATTGATAGCGGTGCCGCCATGCAGCGCAAAGCAGATTTCTTTCGCTACTTCGGGAATGACGTTTAGCAGCAAACTGACTTGTTCTAGATAAAGTGATTTCATGTATGTGATTCAAGCTCTTTGGGCACGGTTATTTGGTACTTAGGGATATACACACCCTCAGCCACTATCTGGCGCTTACCTTTGCCTAAATCGATAGCATCCAGTTTTAGGTAGTTCAACCAACTGTGACCGGCTTTTTCGGCCATATATAAAAACAATCGCTTTACTTTGATAGAAGTACACGCCTCCAATAGTTCTTGAACTGACTTTGGTCTCAGATTATTCAATCCTTCCATTAACTCATAAACCTCTATAAGCGGTTGCTTATCAGGGGTGAGATACAAACACTCCATTACTGCACGTGCGGGGCTGGATACCTTGATTGAGAAGTCTTTGACATCATACTTTGTCATTCCAAGTTCAGCAGGTAAAAATGATGACGCGTGATAATCTAAGTCTATTCCCCAATCATACTTTTTAAACCACGAAGGTAACCTCTCGGTTTGTGAACCGAATAGCTGGCAGCGCTGCATAGCTAATTCAAGGTAGTGTAACTTACCCAACAGTGATAAGGCGGTTTTGGCACCGATGTGTATGCTCAATTCAAGTTGCGTTTGCAGTGCATAAAGTCCGCCTAATACATCAACTTTGTCCCCATCTCTTATCAGGGCACCTCGCTCAAGCTGTCTAAGCCAGTTACTCTTGCGGTAGCGTTTTTGCAGATCTAGGCTGTAACCTTGCTCAGTCAGCCACGCAGACGCTAATACGACACCTTGAGGTGTCGAAGACATTAGATGGTTTATTTTACTTCTATTTTCGGTACTCATGGTTCTAGTTTAGTGTAAAAATCAAACCCGCACAAACCAATAGTTTAAATTTACTCTTAAATAGGCACTCAAAGTACGCTTTTACTTAAATTTATAAACCCGGCATGTAAAAGCATATTGCTATTTTCAGCTACTCATTCAAATATTGATTTGCGCAGCATTAAACATTAAAGCCCCCCTCCGCAAGATTTGAAAACAAAGCGCCGTAAAAATCGAAGACTTGTGTCAATGAGGAGATTCGATATTTCAGCTGCATCAGGGTTCGGGGGAATAAATACTAGGAAGACTTGCAGCGGGATGAGTGCGAACGTAGTCATTCCTCAGTTTGCCAACAGCGATATGGGTATACACTTGTGTGGTACTCACGTCCTCATCCCCAAGCATCTTCTGGACGGTTAACAAATCAGCGCCACTATCCAGCATAACGGTCGCAGTAGTATGTCGGTAAAGGTTGCTTGCACCGCGCTTTGAAATGCCTGCACGTCGTTTATATCTTACTTTGGTGGACGATTAGCGCAATGCAAATTTGCATTCCGTTAAATCCACAGATTTGCCGAATAAGATTTAGCGACCGCAAAATTGCAGTCGGTAAATTCTGAGTTGAACATGCAAAAGTTCAGTTACTTACCGTACCGAATATTGTCGGTTTGGCTCTGCATAATTCCCGACCGAAATCACCAGCAGAGCCTGTGCGATGTCTTCGTATATTGTCAAGATGAACGTTGCGACTGGCTTGAAGATTGTCTTAGCGATGTTTCCGTGGCGCGTAGAGGCACCCTATGGGGGGGAGTTGAGGCTTCATCATTGTCGATTTGGCCTCTCAGATTTTTGTAGTGAAAACTTTTCAATCATAAATCAAAACAAGTAGTATGACGCGGTAAGTTTTTTCAGGGAAGCAAAAATAATGAAGGTCCATCACTACACTACAATTGATACTTTAGAACTCATCTTGATGAACCGTACGATAAGACTTAATCGTTTAGATTACGTCGATGATAAACAAGAGAGTGAACTCATAGCGCATAGACATTGGGCTAAATTTATCTTCGTTAGTAGTTGGACTGCGAACGAGCATGAGTCACGTTCAATGTGGGATTACTCTGGATTAAATGGGGTGATGATAAGCCTCCCAAAGTTTCCATTTAAAAAATATCAACTGAACTCGAAGCAAGAGATGATGCTATCCGTTGGCGATGGAACATCCAGCCCTGTTCCATTTGAGAGAATGTACAACAAGAAATGGATGTTTGTAATACCCCCCTTGATTGAGGAAATTTATGGAAATAACGTTGAATATGACCCTGACCCTACACGACTAGTTGGAGTTCATAGGATTGATGAAAATGACGACCATCACTTCAGTCTGGGAAAGGAATTAGCACGAATAAAAGATATTGCATGGAAATACCAAGAAGAATACCGATACGTATTCGTTATCGTTCCAATAGATGCCGAGGCTTTTCAAAAATGGCAAAATACTGGTAACTCTGAAGAATTTTTTAGGTCCGGTTTAACTAATTTTATCCGAGGTTCTGATACCACGTTAGATTACTTCGATGTTGAATTAGATGATTCCTTGGAGTCAATTCACGTTACATTTGGTCCTCAATGTAGTACGAATGAAAAAAAGCGGGTTGAAAACTTAATTGCACAATACGCCTCCGCGGGCACAACTAGCGAGAGTAGGTTAACAGGAAAGCTTCAGGAGCCTAAGCGTAGCTAAACTTTAACTATGCTTCATTTCATTAACTACAGTTAGAAACTAGCTTCAAGCAGTCAGCTTCATGAATCCTCTCGACATACTGCCACAGTTCGTCCTTGTTCTTATACTTACTGTACAAGTTATACGTCAAGGACAACTGCTTGTGCACTGCTAGTTTCGTAGCGATGTCTTCAGGACAACCGACTTGCTCTAGCGCTGTCGCGAAGTGACCTCTAAACGAGTGTAAGCCTGTCTTGTAGCCCTCAACCTTGGCGAATCCTTTAGTTATCTTACCGAACTTCGACGAGATACTGTTAGCGGCACCTTCAGCACCAATAACAGCCTCACCGATCTCAGGGAACAACCAAGGGCTATCTCCTGCCCTCTCTATGACCTGAAGCACAAGAGGTTTAATAGCTGGTGATACAGGCACAATGCGTTGAGCGTTAACTTGTATGTCAAGCCACTCAAGGGTGAGAGAGAAGTTGGTCGGTGTGAGAGGATTTGAACCTCCGACCCCTGACACCCCATGACAGTGCGCTACCAGGCTGCGCTACACACCGACCGAAAGAGCCGACAAGTCTACTCAATTTCAACGACTTTGCAATGTAAAAAAACCAAATAACCGCCTAAACGATTATTTGGTAATCAAAACCCATCTAAAACGAAGCTTATTACAAGTCGTCTGCACTTACATCTTTGATTTCTGGCCATTCTTCATTCGCCTCATCTATATGAGTAGGAATGTTCTTCGCCCATGCTTTGTATACACTTTCGTCTTTATTCACATAAAGTACGCCATCAACAATTTCAAAGGCTTTGCCGTTGATTTCAAATTTCTTACCAAACGTTGCGCCGTAGGCACAAAAGCCGCCGTACGCTGGTGCGTATTTGCCTGGATTGCTTACAAACATGTCTCTATTTTTCTGCGATGAAAATCGGTAAATAGCGTCGTTGTGGACAGCCGTTATAGTCGCTTTACCCAGCACTGGCTTACCTTCAGTAAAATAAGCTACAGCGTCGTGCCCGGCTAAAATAATTCCGTTTTCGTCGGTCTCTGTATCAACGCCAGCGAATACCGCGCCACTAGCAATTAGTGAAATTGCAAATAAACTACCTTTTAAGAATGCTCTCATGCTATTTCTTCTCCACATTGGTGTTTCGAGTGTTTTCACACTATCTCTGTATAAGTTCGAAGAATATGGTACGTACTTCGGTCTTATACAAACATGCTCCAAACGCTTAAATACTTGTCCAAAACACCATGAAAAATTTAGAAAGCCTTTTTGACAAACTTCAAATAACCACCAATGTATTTCACAACGGACAATATTGCGGTAACTGGCAAATTGACACTTCTGGCACCGGCTTTATTAATTTTCACGCCGTAACTCACGGTCAATGCTACTTACACCGTAACGACGACGGCCCAATTCTGTTAGAAAAAGGCGACATGGTTTTACTGCCTGTTGATAGCCCACACCTTTTAAGCCCTACAAAAACTCACACTTACAAAAATGTTAGCGCAAGCTCTATTCCTGTTAGCGAGAAACTAGGAGCTGAAGGCCCGGTGCTACTTTGCGGTTACTTCGAGTATCAGCACCCTTTAATGAGAGTAATAACAAAAGAACTGCCAGAATTTTGGATAATTAAAAAAGCATCAAAAGAAAGTAGAGTGCTACATGAAAGTCTGCAGTTACTTATCAGCGCGTCGTTAGAAGTGTCGGACTCAACCTTCACTTCGTCGGTTCTGCTAAACAAAATCGCTGAGGTTGTATTCCTTTTGATTGTGAAGCATTTAATGAGCAAGTACTCATCAACCTTAGGGGCTCTACTGCATCCGGCCATAGCCAATAGCCTTCAAGCGCTGCATAACTCGCCTGAGCAACATTGGAACGTAGAAATGCTAGCGAGTATTGCGAATATGTCTAAATCTAACTACGCAGCAAAGTTCAAAGCCTGTGCAGGCGTAACTCCAATTAAATACCTAACACAATGGCGCCTGCGTTGTGCCTGCACAGAAATAATTCAAAGCAACAAGCCATTAATTACCATTGCAAACCAATATGGTTACGAAACGGAAGCTTCTTTTTCAAAAGCCTTTAAAAGAGAGATTGGCGTATCTCCTTCACAAAAGCGCGTTCAAGCTAGGCCAGCGTAACGTAACACACCCCAGTTACTACCAGTGCAACTAACACGTTTAGCACCACCCCCTCTCTGGCCATAGTTTTTATGTCGAACTTTTCCGTTGAGTATGCAATGGCGTTAGGCGCTGTGGCTACTGGCAGCATAAAAGCGCAACTTGCGCTAATTGCCGCGGGGATCATCAACAACTTAGGATCTACGCCCACAGCCATACCCGCGGCCGCTAGAATTGGCATTAGTAGTGTAGATGTTGCCGTGTTAGAGGTAATTTCCGTCAAGAAGGTAACGAACAAGCAAATTCCAAGTACCAATAGAAGAACAGGAAGCGTAGAAAGTCCCGTTAGCCATGTTCCCATAAGAACACTTAAGCCCGATGACATAAATGCTTTGGCAATACAAATACCGCCGGCAAACAATAACAACATGCCCCACGGAATATCGTTTGCGGTTTTCCAATCAAGCAGTTTGTCGTTGTTTCCTTTTTCGTCTACTTCACCATTATCGTTTCCGCTGTTGGTAAAGAACATAGCCGCAACACCCGCCACGGCAATAGTACTGTCACTTATTGTGCTTATGCCTATCCAAGCAGTCCAAAAAGGTCTGAAAATCCAAGCTAAAGCGACAGTGCCAAAAATAGCAAGAACACGCTTCTCGGCTTTTGTCCATGTGCTTGGCACAGGTAAATCGATGTTCCCCACTTGTTTAATACCGCGCGCTAACCATAAAGCCATAATCGGTACGCCTAGTATTACGATTGGTACACCTGTTTTCATCCAGTCGATAAAGCTGTATTCAATACCTTGGGTCTCTTCATACACGCTCATAAAGATAATATTAGGTGGCGTCCCAATCGGTGTCCCTACCCCACCTAAGCTTGCCGAATAAGCGATACCAAGTATAAGCGCCACGCCAAATCGCGGATTGTCTACTGCGTTGATAATAGCGATAGCCATTGGCAACATCATTAGGATTGTTGCCGTGTTACTAATCCACATACTGAGCACTGCAGTTGTTAACATGAAGCCCAGTACCAGCTTGAGCGGGCTGCCGCTGCCCGTTATACGCAACATGTAAATGGCGAAACGCTTGTGTAAGTTAGCGCGCTCCAACCCTTTTGAAAGCATGAAAGCAGCCATTAATAGAATGATAACGTGGCTTCCGAGAGCAGAGGCAGCTTCGCTGTGAGACAGCACACCAAATAGCGGGAATAGCGCGAAGGGTAAAAGTGAGGTAGCGGGAATGGGGAGCGCTTCAGTCACCCAGAGCACAGCGACAAATAGCGTAATTGCTGCGGTAAAAATGATCTCGCTGGGCTGGTCAATAGCCCACAATCCCAAGCCACATAATACTGAAGCGATAAAGGCAAATAGAATTATACTGTTTTTGCGTGTTGGCTTTCGTTGTAGAATTTCTGAAGAAGGTTCAGAGTTTGTGTGCATTGCGCTTCCCGTTACTAATAGCTTTATTATAAGTGCTAGTTATTGCTCTTATATTTTCTATCAGTAATTAGCGGGAAACGCACTACGCTTTTGCGAAAAAACGTGTTTTTAAGACGGTTTCTATTATTTACTCTCGTCGTCTGACGAGATTCGGCTTGCAACTGCGCCTGCTTGGCCTTTGTATTTAGCGTCCACTCGTGCGTTGTACGGCTTTTCGGCTGGCGCCGATAAAACCTCAAAGCTAAGTGCCCCTATTTTCATTTTAGGGCGAAGCGCCAGCGGTAACTTACCACTGTTGTAAAACTCAAGAACGATGTTGCCCGACCAGCCTGGATCTATTCGATGTGCGGTCACGTGAACCATTAAGCCCAAACGCGCAAGCGAAGAACGCCCGTCTAACCAACCTACGATGTTGTCAGGCAAGGTTACTGACTCGTGGGTAATGGCAAGCGCTAGCTCCCCAGGGTGTAGAAAGAAGGCTTTACCCTCTTCTAGTTCAATTTCATCGCTCATAACATGGTCGAGCGCTTCTTGAACCTGTGCTTTCGGCCCACTTAAATCGATAAACGGCGCTTGGTGATCTTCAAACACGCGAAATTTATTACCTAGGCGGATATCTACCGTTACACCACTTATCTGATCGTAGCTGGGTGTAGGGTCAATTTTAATTTTTCCATCTTGCAGATGTTGGTAGATATCGCGGTCGCACAAGCGCATGGTGTATTCCTCATTTCGTTAGGCCGCTATTATGCGTATGTCGCCGCATGCATTCAACTGCTCAAAGGCTTGTTTTATCTGCTTTTGCGCAATTTTCGTATAGTTTTATCAAATTTTAAATTGAAGCAATCGAACCTGGCTATAATTCACCTTTGCTACACCTGTCTGAATTTACCTATCCGACGGGCATTCCCGATATTTGTTACCTAGGTATTTCAAGCTAGTTACTCTTTACCAACAATGCCAATAGGGTTGCCCTTAATGTGTTTAACTGCCCCTTTTCGTGGCGCAACAGTAAGGGCCAACTGCATAGACAGGGCGCGAGCAGCCTCGCGATAGCTCTCACTCAAGTCACTGTTGGGCGAGGTAATTAACAAAGGCGTACCGGCATCGCCATGTTCACGAATATGAATATCAAGCGGTAGCTGTCCCAAAAGCGGCAGTCCGTGGCGTTCGGCAAGCGCCTCGCCCCCGTCTTTTGAAAACACATAGTCTTTGGTACCACAGGCTCTGCACTGGTAATAACTCATGTTTTCAATAAGCCCTAATACAGGTACGTTCACTTTTTCAAACATGCTTATGCCTTTTTGGGCGTCGGCTAGCGCTAAGTCCTGTGGCGTTGTAACTACCACTGAAGCAGTCAGCGGTACTTGTTGCGCCATTGTCAGTTGGATATCTCCTGTTCCTGGTGGCATGTCTACAATCAAGTAGTCCAGCACGGGCCATAGGGTTTCATCTAATAATTGCTTTAATGCCCTGCTTGCCATGGGTCCGCGCCATACCGCCGCATCTTCCTGAGGCACTAGATAGCCAATTGAGTTCGCCACCAGCCCATGTGCCGTTAGCGGCTGCATGTGCTTATTATCTTCGCTTTCAGGGTGTGCATCGGGGTTGCCCAACATAATGGGAATAGACGGCCCATAAATATCGGCATCTAAAATCCCAACTTTCGCACCTTCTTGCATAAGCGCAAACGCTAAATTAATACTGGTTGTCGACTTACCTACGCCGCCCTTGCCAGAGGCGACCGCTATGATGTTTTTAATGTTGGTGACCGGCGCTACTTCTGTTTCTCCACTTGCTACGCTTTGTTTAAACGTAAGCTGGTCATCGCCAAGCTTCCCTTTTAACTGCGTGAGCACTTCTTGTTTAAGCGCGTCTAACTGAGTAGCAATACAAAACGGCAAAGTAACTGTCACACCGGCATCTTCATTTTCTGGCTTGCTAAAAGCACACCATGGCAAGGTATCTTCAACATCTAACGAAAAATACTTGGCCAAAATTACAGCAACTTTTTGAGTTGCCGGCTCTGCTTTGCGAGAAAAGAACATAAAATGCCTTACTAGTAGTAGAATTGTGTGAATTACGTAATGCAAAAAACGCGGTTTTCCGCTAGTATTTGCAGCCATTTTGAAACGCAAAGAATCAATAACGTCATTATGTCAGAAAAACGCCGAATTCTGGTAACCAGTGCGTTGCCATACGCAAATGGCTCTATTCACTTAGGTCATTTGCTAGAACACATTCAAACCGACATCTGGACTCGTTTTCAGCGCCTTCGCGGAAACGAATGTTACAGTGTTTGCGCCGACGATGCACACGGTACGCCGGTTATGCTTAAAGCCCAAGAGCTTGGCATTACACCAGAAGAAATGGTGGCAAGAACGCGTGCTGAACATCACCAAGACCTTGTTGATTTTCACGTAGATTACGACAACTACTATGTAACCCATTCGCCAGAAAACAAGGCGTTGTGTGAAGAAATTTACACCCGTTTGGATAATGCGGGTTACATCAGCAAGCGCACCATAAACCAACTGTTCGACCCTGAAAAAGAAATGTTCTTGCCGGATCGTTTCGTTAAGGGTACCTGCCCAAGCTGTGGTGCAGAAGACCAAAACGGCGACAGCTGCGACGTGTGTGGCGCAACGTATAGCCCAACAGAAGTAAAGAACCCGCGCAGCGTTGTATCGGGTGCTACACCAGTACTTCGTGAGTCTGAGCACTTCTTCTTTGACCTGCCAAAATTTGAAGGCATGTTAAAAGAGTGGATCCGCTCAGGTGCCCTGCAAGAAGAAATGGCTAACAAGCTACAAGAGTGGTTTACTGAAGGCCTTCAACAGTGGGACATCAGCCGTGACGCGCCTTACTTCGGCTTTGAAATTCCAGGTGCGCCGAACAAGTTCTTCTACGTGTGGGTAGATGCGCCTGTTGGCTACATGGCAAGTTTCAAAAACTTCTGCGACCAAAACAACTTAGAGTTTGATGATTTCTGGAAAGCAGACTCAGAGGCTGAGCTTTATCACTTTATTGGTAAAGATATTACCTACTTCCACTGCCTATTCTGGCCTGCGATGCTAGAAGGTGCGGGATACCGTAAGCCTACTGGCGTAAATATTCACGGTTTCGTAACGGTGAACGGCGCGAAAATGTCAAAGTCGCGCGGTACGTTTATTAAAGGCCGTACTTACCTTGACCATCTGAACCCAGAATATCTGCGTTACTACTTTGCGTCTAAGTTAGGCGACGGTGTTACCGACATCGACCTTAACTTTACTGACTTCGCACAAAAAGTGAATTCAGACCTGGTAGGTAAAGTGGTTAACATTGCAAGCCGCTGTGCAAGCTTTATCACCAAGCGTTTCGACGGAAAGCTGTCTGAGAACGTGATTGAGCCAGAACTGATTGCTGAGTTCCAAAACGCATCTGAAAGCATTGCTGCACTATTTGAGAAGCGTAAGTACCACCAAGCCGTGCGCGAAATCATGGCGCTTGCTGACAAAGCAAACCAGTTCATTGATAACAACGCACCTTGGGTAACCATTAAAGACGAGACTAAGCAGCAGTTCACACACGATGTGTGCTCGCTAGGTATCAACATGTTCCGTCTGTTAGTGGTTTACTTGAAGCCTGTACTACCAGTACTTGCAGAAAAAGCAGAAGAATTCCTAAACGACAAGTTCGACTGGAATTCGCTGCAAACCCTATTGAAAGGCCACGCCATCAACAAATTTAAGCCGATGATGCAGCGTGTAGAAATGGAGAAAATCGACGCCATGGTTGAAGATTCAAAAGAAAGCCTAGCGCCAGCAACACCGGCTATCGACCCAGACACCCCGCTTGCTAAAGACCCTATCAGCGACACTATCTCGTTTGATGAGTTCGCCAAGGTAGATTTACGTATTGCGCGTATCGCTAAAGCTGAACACGTGGAAAAAGCCGATAAGCTTCTACGCTTAGAGCTAGATTTAGGCGGCGAAACCAAGCAAGTTTTTGCTGGTATTAAGTCGGCCTACTCGCCTGAAGCCCTAATTGGTAAGCACACGGTAATGGTGGCGAATCTCGCTCCTCGTAAAATGCGTTTTGGCATGAGTGAAGGCATGGTACTAGCCGCGGGCCCTGGTGGCGACGAGCTATACATTCTTGAGCCGCACGAAGGTGCAAAGCCGGGTATGCGTGTTAAGTAAGCTGTAAAGCGCCCCCTTAAAAGTAAGGTGACATTCAGCGCTATTGAGCGACGGGATGTCACCTTTTTTGTTGAGCGGTTATTTAAACTCTTCAATTTTTAATACCCAAAGTTATCCGGATACTCCCGGCACAAGCACACAGCCGTATTAGCTCAGTAATCTCCCCCATCGGCTAGCTCCACCATTACTCACATGTTCTGCAACTTAATCTGCTATTACCCTCTTGCCCTCTTGCCCTCTTGCCCTCTTGCCCTCTTGCCCTCTTGCCCTCTTGCCCTCTTGCCCTCTTGCAAAAGAGGCTACCAACTTCAAATCAACAAAAAAACTAGTTCACTCGCGTTAATTTACGGCGATCTATCATTCTTTTTTTAACGTAATCAACGTGGTTAATTAATAAAAGAGGTATTTATGGAAGATTTCTTCGGGACTAATATCGATTTATCGGAATTAACCGAAAAAGCTATATCACTGGTGATGACTTACACCCCCAAATTGTTATTGGCTATTCTTACTTTGGTGGTGGGTCTCTGGTTAGTGAATCGTTTTGTAAACCTATTAGATCATCGGCTAGGTAAAAAGGATCCCACGTTAAATAAGTTTCTGTGCGGACTTATTAGTGCGGTGCTAAAAGTAATGCTGTTGATTTCAGTTGCCTCAATGATAGGTATTGAAACCACCTCATTTATTGCCGTCGTGGGTGCTGCAGGTTTGGCTATTGGTCTGGCACTACAAGGCAGCCTGGCGAACTTTGCTGGCGGTGTGCTAATACTGATTTTTAAACCCTTTAAAGTGGGTGACACCATTGAAGCAGAGGGTCATTTAGGCTCAGTGTCAGAGATACAAATTCTTTATACTGTACTTAACACTTTTGACAATAAGCGCATTGTTATTCCCAATGGCAGCCTGTCTAATGCCACGTTAATTAACGTTAGCGTATATGATAAACGCCGTTGCGACATGACATTTGGTATAGGTTACGATGACGATATCGATAAAGCGAAGAAGGTGTTGCAGCGTCTGTTTGAAGAAGATGAGCGCTCGTTGACCGACCCAGCACCAAGAATTTGTGTAGGCGGATTAGGCGATAACTCAGTCGATTTAATGTTTAGACCGTGGGTCGCCACAGATGACTTGTGGCCTTACTACTGGGATATGCAGGAAAAAGTTAAAAAAGCCTTTGATGAAGAAGGTATTAGCATCCCATATCCACAGCGAGATGTGCACCTCTATAAAACGAGTGACGATTAGTCTTTCATTTTGGAGATAGCAGTCTATGCTATCTCCTATTCCCCTTTCAGACTTACTTTATAACGCGACAGCCTTGCGTTGTGATTACAGTACCTTAATGAATTTTGAAGATGGTTAGCGTTTGTCGCTGCTTCCTAGTTAAGAGCGTGGCGTGCTCTCTATGAACATGGCACATACATTAACAGTACTAACGCAGCGTACGATTCACCGTAGAAGTCCTTACGCTTGCCCCTACCGCGGAGAAACGCGGCTTTAAGTTGCGTTTGGGTTTTATTGCGGTCATGGGTATAACCCGCTTTTTCGCGAGTATTACGTACACCGCACTGCACCATGGCAAGTAAGATGCTAAATAGTCTTGAAGCTTAACCGCCCCTTTCCATTTTTGTTGAAAAAAGAGCGTTGAAAACATCACTTGACGTTGTTCAACAATTTCAAATCCCAGCAGCTGAAGCCAATCTTTAATGCGATAGGACGTAAAAAAGCGGGCATCGTGTAGAATATTACCGCGCTTAACAGGTAGAAATTTGGCAATGCCGGCGAGGCTTAAGGGGTTAAAGCCACTTATGATCACATAGCCGTTTTGTGTAATAACGCGGTCTACTTCTCTTAATATTTCGTGAGGGTCTTGTGCAAAATCTAATTCATTAGCAAGTAGAAAGCCATCAATGCTGTTTTCGGCGAAGGGTAAGCAGTGCGACTGCCCAACTACCGTGTTTTCTCTACTTATTTTCGGTTCGCGTTTATCACCGCCTAACGATATACCCGATGCATTTTGATTGGGAAAGCCCTCTTTCGCTTCATTGTGGTGTGGCTGCTCGCTAGCTAGGTCATTAAACGGAACGTGATTGATGTGGTGTCGAATTGGACTAGTGTCGAGATTTATATCGGCACTTAGCGAGCCTAGTTTGGCAAAGTGATACCCAAAAATTCGCTCAGCATAATCGCTACAAACTGCATTGACCGCATGTCGAATGTGCTCTCCGGCGGGGAAATCATTCCAATTTGTAGGGTAGCGTGGCGGTTTGGCTTTAAATGCCGATCTCATTAACACTGCGCGCTCTTAGGTTGCTCTGCTCTTCACAAGTCCCTATAGTAACGCATAATTCTACCTACACAAGCAGGTACTCTTATGACGGCAGAAACACTTCCTTCAGGCGTAGCCATTCATCCTATTCCCGCTTTTACCGACAATTACATTTGGTGTATTTATAACGAGAGTAGCGCTATTGTTGTCGACCCAGGTGATGCTGAGCCAGTGCTGGCCTTTATTAAAGCCAAAGGCTTAACGCTGAGTGCAGTTCTCATCACTCATCATCACAGAGACCACACAGGTGGTATTGCTAAATTAGTAACTGCAGTACCAGATTTGCCAGTTATTGGCCCAAGAGGCAATCACATAAGAGGAATAACTAAATCTGTTTCTCAAGGCGATACTGTCTCGCTACCTGTTTTTAAAATGGCACTGCAAGTGATGGAAGTGCCAGGTCATACCCTTGATCACATTGCTTTCTTCGGGCATGGCGCATTGTTTTGCGGCGACACGTTATTTTCAGCAGGTTGCGGACGATTGTTTGAAGGTTCGCCAGAGCAAATGCATCATTCACTGAATAAGTTAAAGCGACTGCCCGACACCACGAAAGTGTTCTGTACACATGAGTACACTCAGGCTAATGTCCAGTTTGCTTTAGCGGTAGAGCCAGACAATAAGGCGCTGTGTGACTACGCACAGTGGGTGGCAGAAAAACGCGCTCAAGGTCAGCCTACACTACCAAGTAATCTCAAAGAGCAAAAAAACATTAACCCATTTTTACGGGCTCATGAACTTTCTGTGAAAACTGCTGCCGAAGCCTATTGCGAAAATAACCTGGCTGACGATGTAGCGGTATTTGCTGCAGTTCGCCGCTGGAAAGATGAGTTTTGATGCAAAAGTAAGCCGATTATCGTAACATGGTCGGTTTGCAGTGCTCCACGAGGTTTCTTCATATATGCAGTTGAAGTTTTTCCCACTGTCGCCACTGATATTGGCGCTAGGTTTAACGGGTTGTCAGTTAACCGATAATAATAACGACAATGCACAATTAGAAAGTAACGAAACCGCTTCGCTAGAAGCGTGCAGTGAAATTCATAACAACGAAGAAGCCATTTCTGATTGTGAGATTGCAAAAGACGGCGTTATTGATGTTGTTCACCCAAATGATGATACGCTAGAAGAAGGCGCTGAGCTTACCGATACACCGGATATGCATACGCAGGCGGTCGTTACAGACGTATGGGAACGTGCAAGTGCGAGTTTCGCCTTACCTATCCCTGACGACAAACGCATTAGCGCACAGCGTAAATGGTACCTGAAGCACCCAGAGTATATGGCTCGCGTTGTAAAACGTGCCAAGCCTTTTCTTTATTACATTACCGAAGAAATTGAAAAGCGCGACATGCCGATGGAGCTTGTGCTTTTACCAATAGTAGAAAGTGCTTTCGATCCCTTTGCTTATTCCCATGGCCGAGCGGCTGGTATGTGGCAGTTTATTCCTGGCACGGGCAAGCGCTTTGGTATGCAACAGAATTGGTGGTATGACGGACGTCGAGACGTTGTTGCGTCTACTCAAGGTGCACTTGACTATCTAACCTATCTAAACGAAATGTTTGATGGTAATTGGCTGCACGCACTTGCCGCCTATAATAGTGGCGAAGGCCGCGTTCAAAGGGCTATTAAAGCTAACAAACGCGCGGGTAAACCTACCGACTTTTGGAACTTAAATTTACCCAAAGAGACACGTGCTTACGTGCCTAAATTGCTTGCGCTAGCTGATATTCTAAAAAATAAAGATGAATATGCGTATGTGTGGCCTGAAGTTGAGAATGTAGCGGTTATCGAAGTTGTTGATATCGGCTCACAGGTCGATTTAGCGTTTGCCGCCGAACTTGCTGGTATGTCTTTAAAAGAACTACACGGGTTAAACCCAGGGTTCAACCGTTGGGCAACGTCGCCAGAAGGGCCCCATAGGTTGATACTTCCTATAGACAAAGCGGCCGCTTTTTCCCAAGCATTGGCCAAAATTGATCAAAAAGAGCGATTGAACTGGGTACGCCACTCGGTGAAGCCCGGCGACAGCTTAGGTAAAATCGCTAAGCAGTATCACACCACCGTGAAAGTTCTTAAAAAAGTGAATGAGCTAGACTCGTCCATGATCCGCGTGGGTCAAGCGATAATGGTGCCAGTAGCACTTCAAGAACTGGACAGCTACACATTATCTCAGGAACAGCGTCTAGCCAGCTTGCAGAACGGCAACACGTCTAAGCAAAAAGTACGTCATACCGTACAATCTGGTGATACGCTTTGGGATATTGCCCGTAAGTACAATATAGGCACTAAACAGTTAGCTAAATGGAACGGTATGGCCCCTGGCGATATGCTTCACCCTGGCAAAACCTTAGTTATCTGGCAGGAAGGTAAATCGCAAGACGGTGTTACCAAAAAAGTGACCTACACAGTAAGAAATGGCGATTCGTTGTCTCGTATCGCCAGCAAATTCAATGTTAGAGTAAGCGACATAGGCAAGTGGAATTCACTTAATACTAAGCGCTATCTACAACCTGGTCAGAAGCTAAAACTTTATGTAGACGTAACAAGGTTGAACGCATCAAGCTAACCTTTAATACTTAAAGTTCAATACTGTTCATGCCTAACTGCATTTACGTTACGCTTTAAGTCAGAATACAGGATAAGGAAATGCTAAGAATTAACCGAGAAAATTTGCGAAACAGTCATGAAACGCCTTGGTTAATCTTAGATTTAGTCATGTTAGGTATACTTTTTGTGAACCTAACATGGCTCATTTTCGACGCCTTATACGCCACCGACTTTGTCTATGGTCTATTGGGCACGTATTTTCCCGCTTTTCTTAGTGCTTACGATCCCGTTCACAACAACTTTCTGTTGGTCGACCTGGTATTTATCGCCATTTTCTTCAGCGAATTTTGCTTCCGGTGGGTTGTAGCTATTGTGCGTAAAGAACACTTACGCTGGTACTTTTTTCCGTTTCTGCATTGGTACGACATCATAGGCCTAATCCCTACTGGACCTACCCGCCTATTTCGTTTCTTGCGCATATTTTCTATTTTGCACCGCCTGCACAAATTCGAAATCATCGACTTAAATCAAACCGCGGTCTTTCGCTTTTTTGCGTTTTACTACGATGTATTTGTTGAAGAGTTAAGCGATCGGATTGTTGTAAAAGTGCTCAGCGATGCGCAAAAAGACATCTCAGCAGGTTCGCCTTTATTAGACGATATCAACGCACAGGTACTGGCCCCCCGCCGTCCTGTCATTACCCAATGGATGGCTGGCGTTATAAACCATTTAGGCCAGTCAATTCAAAGCGAAGAGCACGGTGAGGTGATACGGGAGCACGTGCGCAAGAGCGTGGGTAAAGCGGTGAGAAGTAATGCACAAGTTTCTTCCCTGCATTACCTACCTGTTATCGGCAAAACCATTGAAAATACGTTGGAAGAGTCAGTCACCGATATCGTGACCACATCGCTAGTTAATCTGTTAAGCGACTTAGACGCAGAGCGCATCGACCATTTCATTTCAGTCGGCATGCACGACTATACCCCTACCGCCGATGCACTTGATAAAGAAGTACTTAACGTTGTAAACGAATGCTTAGAACTGGTGAAAGCGCACGTTGCACAGCAGCGTTGGAAGTCACATCTCACCGAAAAAGAATCGGCAATCCCCACTGGCAAGCCCGAAATTTAAATGATGACCTTACCAAACAAGAAAGCTCGCATATGCGAGCTTTCTTGTTACCAGTTAATTACAGGCTGCTAATTACGCTTTACGCCATGTAGTACCGCTTGGGCCGTCTTCCAACACTACGCCTTTTGCGTTTAACGCATCGCGTGCGGCATCTGCCGCTGCCCAATCTTTGGAGGCACGGGCATCGTTACGCTGTTTAATTAACGCTTCAATTTCAGCCGCTTCGTCGTCATTGCCTTCACCGCCTTTCAAGAAGGTGTCTGGATCACTTTGAAGCATACCCAAAATTGCGCCTAGGCCTTTAAGAACAGCAGCCAGTTTACCTGCTTCTTCTACATTATCTTTTTGGCGGTTAAGCTCACGTGCCACATCGAACAACACCGAAAAGGCTTCAGGTACGTTTAAATCGTCGTTCATTGCCGCTTCAAAGCGCGTTAGGTAGCCACCGTGGTTAAGTTCAGTGCTTTCGTCTACTGTTACACCACGCAGCGCAGTGTACAAACGCTCTAGGGCGGCCTTCGCTTGAGTAATATTGTCTTGAGAGTAACTTAACTGGCTACGGTAATGCGCCGACATCAAGAAGAAACGCAATGTTTCTGAGTCGTGCTCTTTAAGGACATCGCGCAAGGTAAAAAAGTTACCCAATGACTTAGACATTTTTTCGTCATTAACCTGTACCATACCCGCGTGCATCCACACGTTTACGTAAGGTGTGTCATACGCACAGCACGACTGAGCCACTTCGTTTTCGTGATGTGGAAACGTTAAATCCGAGCCACCGCCGTGAATATCAAAGTGCGCACCAAGATGCTTATGATTCATTGCAGAACATTCAATGTGCCATCCCGGACGTCCCTCGCCCCATGGCGATTGCCATGCTGGCTCACCAGGCTTGGTGGTTTTCCACAGTACGAAGTCTAGCGGGTCGTCTTTTCCTGCCGCCACTTCAACACGAGCACCCGCTTTAAGCTGATCTAAGTCTTGTTTGCTTAACTTGCCATAATCTTCGTACTTGCTTACGTCGAATAGTACATCGCCGCTTTTAGCTTGATAGGCGTAACCTTTGTCCATTAGCCGCTGGATAATTTCAATGATCTCATCCATATGTCCACTTACTGTCGGCTCGACGTCTGGCTCTAGTAAGTTAATCTCAGCAAAGTCTTCGTGCATCATGGCAATAGTGCGTGCAGTTAGCGCCTCAAAGCTTTCGCCATTTTCATTGGCGCGAGCAATAATCTTATCGTCGATATCGGTGATATTGCGCACGTACTTCACATCTAAACCAAGGTGGCGCATGTAGCGTACTAAGACATCGAAACTCAGGTAAGTACGGGCATGACCCATATGACTTAGGTCATAAACGGTAATACCACACACATACAAACCCACTTTCCCTTCTTGAAGCGGTACAAACTTCGCTTTTTCACGGGTTCGGGTGTTGTAAAGATGTAGCATGTCTATATTTCCTATTTGTCATAATTTTTCGGCCGCAAAGTTTAGCACTGTCACGATTTAAATGGTACAGGCCTTTTGCAACGATATTGCTGGGTTTTGCGATAACCGTCTCTTTGCGCTAACGACTCGTTTTGCGCTAAAATGCCGCCACTTTATATGTATGCTAACACACAGGACAAACCACTATGGTTACGTTAAAAACAAATTTCGGTGACATCACCCTAGAACTTTTTGAAGATAAAGCGCCTAAAACGGTAGCTAACTTCATTTCTTATGTTGAAGACGGTTTTTTTGATAACACTATTTTTCACCGTGTAATCAACAACTTTATGATCCAAGGTGGTGGTTTTACGCCAGATATGGATCAGAAAGACACAAAAGACCCTATTGAAAACGAAGCGGACAACGGCGTAGCAAACGAAGTGGGTACAATCGCGATGGCGCGTACCCAAGATCCACACTCTGCGACGGCTCAGTTTTTTATTAATGTAAATAACAACGACTTCCTTAACCACTCTAGCAAGTCTGTCAATGGTTGGGGCTACTGTGCATTCGGTAAAGTAACTGAAGGTATGGATGTTGTTGAAAAAATTAAGGCTGTTAAAACCGGTAACAGCGGCTATCACCAGGATGTTCCTGTTGAGCCTGTTATCATTGAAAAAGCGACTATTTCTTAAATAGCCGCTGACATCTATGCTTGAATAGCTGTCTCAATAACGCCTTGGCCAATATGTTTTTTTAAGACATAGTCAAGGCCTTGAGTTAAGAACAAGCCGCATTGCTTTAACGCGGCTTTTTAAACCACAATAAGAAGATTTATGTCGTTCACCTACTTCATTGCCGACTTGCATCTAAGTGCCGACCGCCCTGATATTACAGAATGCTTAATGCGCTTTTTAAAAGAAGACGCGATTAATGCTGATGCACTTTACGTTCTTGGTGACTTGTTTGAAGTTTGGATTGGCGACGACAACGTTACTCCATTTAACACTGCCATTGCATCGGCTTTCAAGGCAGTGAGTCAGCATTGCCCTATTTACTTTATTCACGGTAATCGCGATTTCGCCATACGTGAAAAGTGGCTATCAAAAGCCGGCATGACGTTATTAAACGAACAAGAAGTTGTAGACTTATACGGCACACCTACCCTGCTTACTCATGGTGACGAACTATGCACTCGCGATGTTGCTTATCAAAAGTTTCGCAAGAAATCCCGCGGTTGGTGGTGGCCACGTTTAATGCTTGCGCTTCCTTTATGGTATCGACAGCGTGTTGCCGATAATGGTCGCAAGGAAAGTAAGGCTAAGCAGCAAAATCTTAAGCCAGATATTATGGATGTCACGCCTGAAGAAGTGGTGAAAGTCATGGAAAAATGGGGCGTGCAGCGTATGATTCATGGCCACACACACAGACCCAACATTCATAGCCTTACAGCAAACGGCAAGCCTGCAACTCGTATTGTACTTGGCGATTGGTATGATCAAGGCAGTGTATTGAAGGTTACTGAAAATGATGTGATGCTGCAGAAACATAACTTCAGTTAGTCCCCATCATTATTTGTTACAAACTAGCCGAAAGTACATGTGTCAGACGCTGGCTTAATTTTTGTTCTGTGGTATAAAGAATAAAAGTAAGTTAGTCATCATGGATGGTGTAAATGACAGATGTTCTTCTTTCCCCTACAAACTTCTGGTTTAGCATTTCGCTTATAGCCGTTTTCTTTATTTTCATACTAGAACTTGTTAGCACTATTTTTGGTATAAGCCTGTTGGGGTTAGGCGATGATTTTGCAGAGTTTGATGGCGATGGGTTTCTCAATACCTCGTTTGCCAACTGGCTTAATATCAATAAAGTTCCCTTTCTTATTTACCTGGTAGTACTTCTTACTCTATTCGGTTTAGTTGGCTTGATGGTCAACGGCTTAACAGCGAGTGCGCTTGGCTACACCTTGCCAGCTTTCCTGTCCGTTCCTCTTGCATTTGTTATTGGCGCATTCGTAACAGCTAAAACCGTAAAGGTAATTTCAGGCTTGTTGCCTAGTGTAGAGTCTAGCGCGGTTAACAGCGAGGACTTCATTGGGTCTGTGGCCGAAATCACGATTGGAAAAGCAAGCCGAGGCAACCCAGCTGAAGCAAAGTTTACCGACCATTATTCACAGCCTCATTTTGTGTTAGTAGAACCTTTCGAAGATGAAGAGTTGTTCGCACAGGGAGAGCGCGTCATTTTAGTTCAGAAAAAACAACACAGCTGGTTAGCAACCCGCTACCTATAACCTAAAAGAGATAAAAGTATGGATACAATTCAACCATCTAGCTTGCCGTCAATACTCTTTATTGCCGGTGCTATTGTTGTAGGGCTTATCGTTATTGGCCTTATCTTTGCCAAACTTTACACCCGCGCGACGAAAGAAACAGCGTTCGTAAGAACCGGTTTAGGCGGTGAAAAAGTCATTAAGGACGGTGGCGCTATCGTGCTTCCTGTCGTTCACGAAATAATTCCTGTAAATATGAACACCCTTCGTATAGAAGTGGAAAAAATTCAAAAAGACGCGCTTATTACTAAAGATCGCATGCGTGTTGATGTTAAGGCAGACTTCTATTTACGCGTGGCCCCCAATGCCAATGGCATATCAATGGCTGCGCAAACGCTAGGAACGCGCACCACTCGCGCTGAAGAAGTTAAAAAGCTAATGGAGTCTAAGTTTGTTGACGTACTACGTGCCGTAGCTGCTGAAATGAGCATGACCGAAATGCATGAGCAGCGTGCTGACTTTGTACAAAAAGTTCAGCAAAGCGTGGCTAACGATCTTGAAAAGAACGGACTTGAGTTAGAATCGGTGAGCTTGACTGGTTTTGACCAAACCGACCTACAGTTTTTCAATGAAAACAACGCTTTCGATGCCGAGGGGCGTGCACGCTTAACGAAGATCATTGAAGAAAAGCGCAAAGAAACCAACGATATTCAACAGGAAAACCGCATTTTCATTGAACAGCGTAATTTGGCTGCTGAGAAACAATCACTAGAAGTGAAACGAGATGAAGAAGAAGCTCGCTTAGCCCAAGAGCAAATTCTTGCCTTTAAACGTCAGGAACAAAAAGCAGAAATTGCTAAGCAGCGCGAAATGAAAGAACGGGAAGAGCGCGAAGCAGAGATTGCTAAAAACCGTGCTATCGAGGCTGCGGAAATTGAAAAATCACGGGAAATTGAAACCCAAGAAATTGCTAAGCGTCAGGCATTAGAGCAAGCGCGCATTCGTCAGCAGCAAGAAGTTGAGGTTTCTGAGCAAATTAAACAAATTGCCGTTGCGACAAAATCTGAGGAAGAGTCGGCCGCACGTGCTAAAGCTGCTGAAGCGGAAAAGGCTAAAGTAGAAAAAGTGGAAGCAGTAACCACAGCCAAAATGGTGGCAGAAGCTGAGCGTAAGAAACAAATTGAAGTTATAGACGCGCGTAAAGAGGCAGAGCGTGAGGCTGTGGGCATTACCGTAGAAGCACAAGCTAAGAAAGAAGCAGCTGAAAACTCTGCTGCCGCTATTCTTACGGAAGCTAAGGCCGCTGCCGATGCAAAAATGCTTCAGGCTGAAGCTGATGAGAAAGTGCTTGCTGTTGAAGCACAAGGTAAACAAGCGCTTTATGAGGCTGAAAATACGCTTAAGACCGAGCAAATTGAGCTGCAAAAAGCCCTTGCCATGCTCAAAATATTGCCTGAGCTTGTGGCACACGCCGTTAAGCCACTTGAAAACATAGAAGGTATTAAAATTCTTCAAGGCTACGGCCAAGGGAGTGGCGTGAAAGGCGATCACACCGTTGCTACTGCTGGTAGTGGTTTAGCTGAACAAGTAACGCAAGCCGCACTAAGCTATCGTGCTAACGCCCCACTGGTAGACTCTATGTTGCGTGAAGTGGGCTTGGTCGATGCGGAAAAAGGCACATTAGATGATTTGGTAACAGGCAACAGCGACATACTGACCAAGGCCAATGCCGTAAAACCTAAACCTATTGTGGCAGCACCAGAAAACCTAAATGGTAATAAAGCGTCGGAAGAGCTTCCAGCTGATTAATGCTCGTTGAGCTAGTATTTAGCTAGCTAACACGACACAACATCCAAAGCCCTGTAATTCAACAGGGCTTTTTGTTTTCACGTAATTTATCAACTAACCATTCTGAAAATACTTTTAACCGAAGTGGCAAGATTTTGCTCCCCGGTATACAGCGCCTACGGAATGGCTAAAGGAGCCATAGAGGTAATGAGTCGTTACCTGGCTGCAGAGTTAGGAGCCCGTAAAATTAGAGTAAACACCCTGGCTCCAGGTGCCATTGAGACTGACTTTAGCGGTGGCTATGTTCGCGATAATACCGAAGTCAATAATGCTATAGCCTCTCAGACCGCTTTGGGCCGCGTTGGCCAACCCGAAGATATAGGTGGTGTTATGGCAGCGCTATTAAGTGACGATAGTTATTGGATTAACGGCCAAAGGATTGAGGCATCTGGTGGTATGAAGTTGTAACACCATAAGCATGATAGCGTTGATGTCATCTTTTACGTATTAACGAAAATAGCTTAAACGCCTTTGTAACCTTTCAAGCTGCAAAGGCGTATCATAAGGAGTAACATACACAAGCAAAGTTGTATTCTCTGCGCTTAAACATTAGGTTTGGACGTGAGGATATTGTTAAGTCTTGAAAATATTATCTGAGATTTAGATATTTTTAAGGAAGAAAGTCGAGGATAAGTGCTATGAAGTCGCTACCCGAAGAACCAGAGAAACCATTAAGAGACGATTGTTGCGGCGGAGGTTCGTGTTGCCCATGTATTTGGGACGTATACTACGAGAAGCTCGCTCAGTGGAAAGAAGCAAAACGAGAATTTGACGAGTTAGCGAATAATGAGTTATCAGACACAAGGTCTCCAGACTAGCGGTCCGAACTCGTATTTAGAATACCGTGTTCGCTATTTCCTACTATTGAACAGCCCTTGAACGAGCTACCCTGCCTTAGAACTTGCCTAATTGAAACCGCCGCATGAGCGTTTGACAGTTCCATTTTTTAAACTTCTCATTTACAAATTTCTATTCTACTGCTATTTTATCTTAATCGATTAAGATTTCGATTTTCTGTGAGTATCAACCAAATTTGGTCAATCAATAACAGAAGATTAAGAATTAAGCTAAACCCGTTACATGGTTAATTTTGAATCTGCCAGACTGGTAGTGCTTAATTCGTAGTAATGTGTGCTCGCGATACACAAGAGAAGTACGAGCAAGCGCATGCTGAATTTTGGAGAGTTATCATGTCTATACGCAATGGCGTTCAACTAATCACCTATGCAGACCGACTAGGCGATGGCAACATCGAGAGTCTAACAAGCATACTTCAGGGCCCGTTAGGTGGCCTGTTTACGGGTGTTCACATCCTTCCTTTTTACTACCCTTACGATGGTGAAGACGCGGGTTTCGATCCTATCGATCATACCTTGGTCGATGAGCGCTTGGGCGATTGGGAGAACGTAAAAAAGCTTGGCGAATCGGTAGATATCATGGCCGACCTCATTGTCAACCATATGTCGGGGCAAAGTGAAGCGTTCAAAGACGTGCTGAAAAACGGGCGCGAATCGAGTTATTGGCCGCTGTTCTTAACCAAGGAAGATATTTTTAAGGGCAACGATCAAGCACAAATTGACGAACAAATAGCACAAGTGTTCCGCCCTCGACCCACACCATTTTTCAGCGATTACGAGGTGGGCACAGAGACTGGTAACCCTGAAACCGTGCCGTTCTGGACAACTTTTACCTCTAATCAAATTGATATTGATGTGGAGTCACAGTTAGGCAAAGACTACCTATCTTCTATTCTTCAGTCGTTTACTGAAAGTAATGTTGATCTTATTCGCCTAGATGCGGCGGGCTATGCAATTAAACGCGCAGGTTCGAACTGCTTTATGCTTGAAGAAACCTTCGAATTTATCGAAGAATTATCAAACCGCGCACGTGGTATGGGCATGCAGTGTTTAGTCGAAATACACAGTCACTATCAAACTCAAATTGATATTGCTGCGCGTTGCGACAGTGTTTACGACTTCGCTTTACCTCCGCTTGTACTACACACCTTGTTCTCTAAAAATGCAGAAGCATTGGCATACTGGCTGTCAATTTCGCCACGTAACTGCTTTACCGTGCTTGATACTCACGATGGCATCGGCATTGTTGACGTGGGCGCGAGTGGTGACAAACCAGGTCTGCTTACCGCAGATGCGATTAATTCGCTCGTTGACCAAATACATGAAAATTCCAATGGCGAGTCTAAAAAAGCCACCGGCGCTGCGGCAAATAATGTAGACCTTTACCAGGTAAACTGCACATATTACGATGCGTTAGGTAAAGATGACTTCGCCTATTTGGTTGCACGCGCCATTCAATTTTTTAGCCCGGGTATCCCTCAAGTTTATTACGGTGGCTTGCTTGCTGCGCACAATGATATGGCGTTACTTGCTAAAACCAATGTTGGCCGCGACATTAACCGCCCTTACCTGTCATCTTCGATGGTTAAAGATGCCGTTGAAAAGCCGGTTGTCAAAGGCTTAATGAAGCTTATTACACTGAGAAACGAAAGCGATGCTTTTAACGGTGTATTTGACGTGAGTTACATCAACAACGTATTCGTGCTTTCGTGGAAAAACGGCAACCATGCGGCGTCACTAAACGTGAACTTCAGCACAATGGATGCAACTATTCATACGGTGGATAATTGTGAAGAAAGCGTGTTGTCAATCAACTCACTACTTGCTTAAAACGCAATCTTTAGCGATAGTTTAGCTACTTAGCGCTCAGCTATTCAGGAATTACACGTGCCGTCAATGCGCTTAAACGCATTAGCGGCACGTAAACTTTGGATTAGCCATTACGATTTAAGTATTACAAGCCCCACCAGAAGAACTGGTATTGTTGTGAATTAACTCAGTACTCGTTTACCTAAACGACGTATTATTTTGTGTTGGTGTTTTATCTGTAGTCGTCGTTATACGCCCTACCCCAGTCACATAGCTGACGTAAAGTTGGCTCTAGTGTACGGCCTAAATCGGTAAGAGAATACTCTACACGAGGGGGCACTTCAGCATACACTTTCCTGTTTACCAACCCATCACGCTCTAACTCTCTGAGTTGCTGTGTAAGCATTTTTTGGGTAACGCCTTGCAATCGTCTACGCAACTGACTGAAACGTAGGGTTTTATGGCAAAGATGCCACAAAATAACCCCTTTCCATTTACCGCCTATTATCTCAAGGGATACTGCTACGCCACAAATGTATTGATTTGAATCGTTCGTATTTTCTGCAGCATTGGGCTCATTATCTTGTTTCTGGCTCTTTAGGACGACATTATTATCAATGTCTGATGTCACATCACTTTCCTCTGCCACTACACTGTTCAAAGTTGCGGTCATACTACTCCCTCTTAGAGTAACTACATTCATATTTACTACGTTACAGGCACTGTTATTGATGTCAGCATTGATGTCGGTGCGCTTTGTTAAAGCGACCAGTCGAATAAAGGGCTTACATCACGCCAATAGTATCTATTAGGGTACTACCCTACTAAAAAGTGCATACTTGCGCAAAGTTTATATATTGTCACAATGGGTAGCGTAATCATTCGACTAACGGAGACAGGTATGACATCGTTTAAAGCTTTGCTTGTAGAAAAGCAGGAAGATAAATCCTTCACGCGTAAAGTAACTCAGCGTTCACTTGATGACTTGCCTGAAGGCACGCTGCTCATTAAGGTGCATTATTCATCGCTTAACTACAAAGATGCACTGTCAGCCACCGGCAATCCAGGTGTGAGCAGAAACTTTCCTCATACCCCAGGAATTGATGCCGCGGGTACGGTGGTATCGTGTGGTGAAAATCGCTTTAAAGAAGGAGACGAAGTTATTGTCACCGGATTTGACCTCGGCATGAACACTGCTGGAGGCTTTGGCGAATACATCAGAATTCCAAGTGAATGGGCGGTAGCTAAGCCAAATGGACTTACGTTGAGAGAGTCAATGATCATTGGTACCGCAGGTTTTACTGCAGGACTATCGGTACAAGGCTTGGTTGAACACGGGGTGACTCCTGACAAAGGCGATATTCTAGTCACTGGCGCTACAGGAGGTGTGGGCTCTGTCGCTGTTGCCCTGTTGGCCAAAGCTGGCTTTTCGGTTGTGGCATGCACTGGGAAAAAAGAGCATGAGTCATTTTTAAAGACACTTGGCGCAAGCAAAGTGATAACTCGCGACGAACTATTAGAAAACAAAGAACGCCCCATGCTTAAGGAGCAATTCGCTGGCGCCGTTGATACAGTGGGCGGAGAGTATCTAGCACAGGCAATCAAAGCTACGCAATATGGCGGCGCAGTGACGTGCTGCGGTCTTACGGCTGCTGCAGATCTTAACGTGAGTGTATTTCCATTTATCTTGCGAGGCATTTCATTGCTTGGAATCGACTCTGTGCAGTGCCCAATGCCTCCAAGATTGCGGTTGTGGGACAAGCTTGCTAGTGAATGGAAGCTAAACTGCCTTGATGACCTTACCGAGGAAGTGACCCTTGATGCGGTAAATGAAAAAATAGACGCAATCTTAAAAGGCCAGGTTTCTGGCCGTACTTTAGTTAATGTTCAAGGCTAAGTACATAAAAAGAAGGCACCTTAATATGGTGCCTTCGGTTTATCTGACTCGCCCCTACGAGTGACTAGTTTCCGTCGTTACTCATTTTTTTAGACAAGTGAATGGTATTACGGAATATAACCTTAAGCACGCTTTCTTTAGAAGCCCTCCAGCACTAACTTACCTATAGCACGCCCTTCTTCTAAAATTTTGTGAGCCTCGATTAAGTTAGCCGCATTTATTTTACCTAAATGCTTGCCTACAGTAGTCTTAATTTTACCGTCGTCGATAAGCGATGCTACATGAGTAAGTAAGCGGCTTTGCTCTGCCATATCGTCGGTTTCAAACATTGAGCGCGTAAACATGAACTCCCAATGAAGTGACAAGCTCTTCTGCTTAAGCTTGGCTACGTCAAGACTTTCTGGGTCGTCAATTAGCGCTAGTTTGCCCTTCGGCTTCATAACTTCAACAAAGCTTTCAATGTACTGGTGCGTATTATTTAAACTTGCGACATGAGTCACTTCACCAATGTTTAAGGCCTTGATTTGCTCAGCCATAGGCTTGCTATGATCCACTACGTAGTCGGCACCTAACTCCTGAACCCAGCTTTTTGAGCTTTCGCGCGAGGCAGTGGCGATCACGGTAGCCCCCGTTAGTACTTTAAGCAATTGCAGCATAATAGAACCCACGCCACCAGCTGCGCCTACCACAAGCACAACCTCATCGCTCTTTTCACTTTGTTGCCTTAGAGCAAGATGATCAAACAGCAATTCGTACGCTGTGATTGTGGTTAGAGGAAGTGCCGCAGCATCGCTGTCTGACAGAAACTTAGGCGCTTTACCGACAATACGTTCATCAACTAATTGAAACTCTGCGTTTGAGCCGGCTCTGGTAAGGTCGCCAGCGTAGTAAACTCTGTCACCAACTGCGAACTCGGTAACATCAGCGCCTATATCAACGATTTCACCTACTGCATCCCACCCCAGAATTTTGGGATCACCTCCATTAGGATTAACGCGATGACGAATTTTATAATCGACCGGGTTAACTGCTATCGCACTTATTTTTACAAGTAAATCTCGACCCGACGCGCTGGGCTTTTCGATGTCAATATCCACCAGTGCATTAGGCTCATTAATACCAAGTGAGTGGGTATAACCAATAGCTTTCATCATTTGTCTCTCCTTTGAGTAATATCATCATCATACTCTTGATTAAATTTGGATAAACAGCACAATAAAAGAAACATTATCAAATAGTTTTTGAAAGCCATGTTACTCGACGACTTGAATGTAGTAATAAAAGTTGCTGAATTTAGAAACATTACTGCAGCAGCGACACATTTGAATATGCGTACAGCAACCGCAAGTGCTGCGGTCAAACGCGTAGAACAGGCCCTTGGTGCCGAATTATTTGTTCGTACTACACGCTCACTACGTCTGTCGTCTGCGGGTGAAAGGTTTTTGCCAACGTGCCAAGAAGCCATGACAATGCTGGCTAATGCCAAGCAGAACTTAAAGGGTGATACAGGCGTGATTGAGGGCGAGCTTAGGTTAGGTTTATCGTCTGATTTAGGCCGAAATGTGATTGCGCCTTGGCTAGATGACTTTATGGATTTGCATGACAAAATAACCGTAAAGCTCAACCTGAGTGACAGCAACATTGACTTTTATCGCGATCCCGTCGATTTAGCGCTAAGGTACGGTACTCCAACCGATGCGAATGTATACGGTTTCAAAATTTGTGATGTACCAAGTTTACTTGTTGCCTCCCCTTCTTATATCAGCTCTCATGGTGCCCCTGAAAAATTTGAAGACTTGCAAACACACAACGGGCTTTTTTACCAACTACACGACAAGGTATATAACGAATGGGAGTTTTTTCATAAAGGGACACCGCTGAAGATAAAAATGCGAGGCAACAGAACCGCAAACGACGGAGAAATAGTAAAGCGTTGGGCCGTCGCGGGTAAAGGTATTGCTGTTAAATCTGGCTTAGATGCGTGCGACGACATTTTAAAGGGTAGACTTGTAACCTTGTTGCCCGAATATCAACCTAAACCGAAACAGCTTTGGCTGATTTGCCCTAGCCGCCAATCTATTACTCCAGCAGTAAGACTATTCAGAGATATGCTGAAAGAGCGCTGCGCTGAATGTTTAGCGCAGCTAGCCGCATTCAGCGTGTCAAAATATCAAAAATAGACGAGTATCTGTGCATTTACTTTTGAATACTTTGATTTAGCTGTACGTAAGCTTCCTCAAAACCTGTCAATGATATGGGTAAGGTAACTTGCTGGTTTTCAGATTTTTGAAACGCTATTAGCATAGTCTGTCCACTGTGCATTTGTTTCAAAAGTTCATTGTCGATTTTCACTATACTTTGGCAAGACTTCTCGTCACAGCCTGAGAATGGCACTTGTATGGATGCAAAATCGTCTATTTTTACTCCTACACCATTTTTAGTGAGTGTATTTTTTGGAAGCTTTATTTTCAATACTGGAAAATCTTGCGAATAGGAGTAGTCAACGTTGACGCCCAATAGCACTTTTTTTGCTTCTTTGTCTTTGGCAACGAGCTGGCTAAGCGTACACACAGATGAATCATTACATAGCAAACTCCAACTACCAAAGTCACTTGTGGTCACAGCCCATGAAAAAAACGATGCAAGTACTAAACTAACTGCTACTAAATATTTCACTTTCACCTCTTAGCAAAACGGGGAGCGCACGCTCCCCCTCTTTTATGACAACTCTATTGCTTCCGCTTTCTTATAACAAGCGTAGCAAACATTGCACTTAGCATTAGAAAAAGAGTATTTGGTGTTGGCACAGATACAGGATCAGCTACAAACACAGTAACGGCATTCTGGTTCATATTAACAACGCCAGAACCATCGAAAGTGAGGCCGGTTACAAATGCGTCCGGCGTAGGCTCAAGCATATTCGAAACATCTATTCCCATAATTCTAAAGCGGTCAACTGGGGTATTGAAGTCGTACTCCTCACCACCAGTGATATCTGTGCCTGTATCGAACCAATCCATCAGAACATTGTCCCAAAGAAATAGGTCAAACATGTTGTCGTCGTAACCTTCAGGCAAAAGTACTGACGCGATATTTGGACCACTATTTACAATATAGTCATAGCCTACTGCTACATCTGGGTCGATGAACACAAGTTCATCTGGATCATCGATAGAGAATTCAAATTCATAGTCTGTCGGTGTTTCTGGATTAACAATTGGCAATATAGGGTTTTCTGGAGTATCACCCGGTAGTACGCCATCGCGAATAGCAAACTTCCAAATACCAGGCGTGCCCGTGTTGCTGTTACTTTCGTCTATATCAGCGATAGCGGCGGTTTGAGACCCCGGCACAGTGAAAAAGTTTTCCCCATCACCTGCGTCATAACCCGCCTGAGCCGGTATTCCATCTGACGCGCTACCTGAAGTCCAGCCGATATCTTCATATCTAAACTCAACGTCAAAATTACCTGCACCTGTGTCTTCCCGATCAATTAACACTAATTGGAACGTGTTTGTAGGGTTACTGTTTTGGTTGTAGTAACCAACATCGTTCCATGTCACTACCAGCGTGTTTTCATTCGGTGAACCGATAAACACGTCGCCACACTCTGCACAGCGCGTATCTACATCGCCCCAAAATGGCGCGATCATTGGCTGATTGCTTATAGGGAATGGCGTTGGCGTATAGGAACTCACGGTGCCGTTGAAGGTAATATTACCGTTATTGTTAATGAAGAATCTATCGTATGAAGTACCAAAGAAATTTACGCCACTATCGAAGGCAAGCGATTCAAATGCGTCAAATACGATAGCGCCCGATGAACTGTCGTCGTTACCATTCATCGCTAAGTTACCAAATCCACTTTCAGTAGAGCCTTCCCAGCCGGAAAGGAGCACTGAAGCATTGGCTGTGGTGCTTGAGATTGAGAATGCTAGCGCTGCGCTCGCCAACAGGGATAATGAAAAACGCGAAGACTTTTTCATGTATACGTCCTTGTAGTTTATGTTAATAAGAATTTCATTATTTAGCAGACTCGATTTAGCAAAGTGTAAGCCAAATATAAAATAGCTTTTAAATACATAAGCTTAAAAAAATAAATAATGAATTAGTTTAATATAATGTAAAAAAACCTGACATCCTTGTCTTTAGATTTTCAGACGTACTATCGCTTGTATTCAGCAGCTATACCTTTGCCTGGTGTGCTCATTTTAATAAACTCGCGTAGGTCTTGGTTGGACTGTTTTAAGTCGTCGCGACGCAGATACATCATGTGGCCGCTGCGATATCCTTTAAAGCTCAAACGGTCTTTTAAATTGCCACTTTGATCGAGCTGCCACATCGTGTACTTGGCATCAAAGTAGTTCGTTGCGCCGTCGTAATAGCCAGCTTGAATCATCACATTCAGATACGGGTTTTGCGCCATGGCCAATCGCAAGTTCTCACCCGTTTGATTATTGCTTCTATCCCACGGGTGCACGTTTCCAAACATGTTGTACTTAATATCAGTTTTGTAGTTTAACTCTTCACGCAAATAGTAATTGATAGCGGGCGTGAACGAATGAAGCCATGATGTTAGCTCAGCCCAATAGTCAGGGCGGTCGCCGCTTTGCTTAGCATCTATACCCAAATAGCGGCTGTCTAAACGACCTAGCGTCTTCCCTTCGTCGCGCAGTAAGTCTTTCCAGAAAAATGCAGTGCTCACGTCTAAGTTGTTTTGCGCAATAGACGCTTCACTTAACCCAGAATAGCGCGCCATTTGCTTTAACACATCTCGCTTTTCCGTTTCACCAATGAAGCCACCTTTGGCCAGAGCAGGAATAAGCGTATTGATGGTGAAGTCTTCAACTTCAGGCAATAGTTCAGTAAGATCTTTGTTTTGCAACGCGGGTTCAAGCTTATTGTGATACCACGCCGCGGCAGCAAAATAAGGCAGTCGATTAGCGGCTTTTACCGGCCCGTTGCGCTCTATACCAATATCGGTTGGCGATACAAGCACTACGCCGTTTAAGTACATCCATTGGCGATTTTGAAGCTCTAATGCTAATCCTGACACACGCGTCGTGCCGTAACTTTCACCGATAAGATATTTAGGTGAACGCCAGCGATTATTACGCGTTACAAAAGTATTCACCCAATCTGCCAAATAGCTAATATCGGCGTTTACACCAAAGAACATTTTCTGCTGTTCATCTTGCGATGGCATGCTGCCGTCAGCTTTAGGCAGCACACGGCTGTACCCTGTATTCACTGGGTTAACAAACACAATGTCTGCCACATCCAAAATGGAGTAAGGATTGGTTTGAACACCATAGGGCTGAACTGGATAGCCCTCATCATCAATATTAAGAATACGGGGGCCTGTGTAGGCTACATGCATCCACACTGACGCAGAGCCTGGACCACCGTTAAAAGAAATAATAAGCGGGCGCTCAGTATTCTCTTTTACGTCAGTGCGCTGATAGTAAGTGTAAAACAAAGTGGCAACCGCTTCGTCTTTACTGTTCCAAACCGGTTGAGTACCCGTGGTGGCACTGTACTTTACGCGTTTTCCTAGGATTTTAGTTTCGTGCTCTGTCACTACACTGCTATCAATTTTTATTGAACGAACATGAGCAGATGCGCTTTCTTCTTGCGCTGAAGCACTGGTAGTTAAGCTTACAAAAGCAATTAAGGCTGCCGTTAACCATGCTAGGGTCGAGTGCGATTGCGCTTTGTGTTTATTTTTACCCAGACTTAATAATACGGGCGATGTATTTCTAACTAAGGATTGAATATTCATCATTATTATCTTTGAGTGTCGTTAATTTTAACTTTTTTGTGTTGTCTTTGTATTGCACGCTTTACTATATCGCTGTTCACACGACAGCTTAGCAATGAACGACAAAACGACCAATTTCTTCGATACATTTCTGTAACACGGTTAAGCCTTTCAAATATTCTCTGGGCCGTTACTTTCGATATGCTTGATGAGATCAGGAAAAAAATCCAGAAATATCACTTCAATCTCGGCTTTGTTCGCATTTATATCATCTACAGCTTTATGAAACATGTTGGGGAAACGAATACGTTTAGCGACCACAGCAATCGCCTTAGCAATGCCCTCTTCCTTAGCATAATCTTCAAACCAGTCATGGGTTATCATATGCCCGACACTGTGCTGCATCGTTCTTGGCATAGTGGGCAATCGCTGTTCTAACAATGCGAAACTCTGTTCCCTGAAGTCGTCAAAACCCTGTGTTGTAAACGACGCCCAATGTTTAATTAGCAAGTGATCGAAGTAGATATCCAGCGCCACAGGTGCAAAGCGCCGACGACTTTTATGAAATAACGCCTTTGCTGCTAAGACGCTGGTATGACTGTCGGTGAACCTATCGACTTCATAGTGGTTTTTAAGACCTAGCTGCACCGCTTGTCCAAACTCTTTAATATCAACACCCCGCCTGAAGTCACCGAGTAAGTTACCGAATTGAGAATCGGCAGTTGGTCGGGCTAAGAAAAGATGGGCAAGATAATTCATTTTGTAATTTATTGGCCTCTATTTTAAGTTGTAAGGGCTTGTAGGTATCAAGTAAAATTGCGGTCCAATTCAGATACGCTAAATTTGTACTTTTATAAACCGAACTGCCGAAACTAGCGTTGGCAGCAGCCAAATTCAAATGTAACTGAAAAACCGTAGCACTTAAAATTGAGTTTCAACATGTCTGTAATATCCACTTCTGAAGTCACGTCTCTACTTTCACCAATCAATGCCTTTTTACATTGCGAGACGCCACAGTCGTGGATAGAAGAAGCACAGAAAGAAGAAAACCTTCGCGTTATCCTTACCGACCATTTAATTTGCGAGCTAAAAGCAGCTCAGTCGGCCATGTACCTCCTTCGCCGCTATGTGGCCGATGAGGAAACCAGTAAGGTATTGCTGGAATGGTTGAAACCTTACGAAGACTTCACATACCGCCACGAAGGCGTTTGGCAATCGCTGAATACTAAGCACCTTTCCAAAAATGTATTTAACACTGAAGGGCTAGACCCTTTTAAAAAAGGCATGCTTGATAAAATGGTCATGCTAATTAAAGAAGAGCTTCATCATTTTTACCAAGTGCTAGAAATTATGCACGAGTTGGGCTTTGAATATAAGTCAGTGACATCAAGCCGTTATGCCAATGGCTTATTGCGTCACGTACGCACTTACGAACCTGAAAAGCTTGTCGACAAGCTCATTTGTGGTGCCTACATTGAAGCGCGCTCCTGTGAACGCTTTGCCAAACTTGCACCGTATGTTTCCGAAGATTTAGGCAAGTTCTATGTGTCATTGCTGCGTTCAGAAGCCAGACATTTTGAAGACTACCTAACGCTGGCTGGGCAAATCGCTAAAAATGATATTTCAGAGCGCGTTGCCCACTTCGGAGACGTTGAAAGATCATTGATTGAAAGCGACGATGACGAATTGCGTTTCCACTCAGGCGCACCACGCTTAAGTTAACGCTTTGCATCCGTTTATAAATTAATCAATTTATATTGACGGCTTAGTCATTCTGCTGCACACTCAATTTGTAAACATATTGTTAACGGCAGTGTTTAGCGCTTTGCGCTGTGTTTGTGTTTCCTTGGTTTTACGGTTAATCCGTGTGTTCTCCCTGCCTCACAACAATATTTTTTAAAATAATAACGTTGGTGAACAAGGCAGGACTCTATGATTTTGAATCATTTAATTGGTATTTACACTCATCCAAAAGAAGAGTGGCAAACCATTGATACCAAACACGAAACCTATTTTTACGCGCTTACCCATATCGCTTTTATAGCACTTATCCCTTCACTCGTGGCCTATTATTCCAGTGCCCATACTGGCTGGAGTATCGGCGCAGGTGACATAATTCGCCTTAGCGAAAATACCGCCATTATGATGGGTATAGGCATGTATTTTGGCTTAATTGCAGGCGTGGTCGCATTGGCTGTACTTATTCATGAGTTGGCTAAAGCGTTTGATGCGACGCCAACATATACGCAGTCGCTGGAACTTGCGGCCTACACGGCTACACCGCTGTTTATGGTGGGCTTCGCAGGTCTTTATCCAGAACTCTGGGTAGTGATGACGGCGCTGTTAGTCGGTATTAGCTATTCGGTATACCTGCTCTACTCTGGCGTGCCAATTTTGATGCATATGCCAGAAGATAAAGGGTTCATTTATTCAAGCTCGGTAGTGACATGTGGGCTAGTATTGCTCGTTATTCTAATGACAGGTTCGGTATTGGTGTGGGGACTGTCCGGCGGACCGGTATTTGTTCACTAGCCTCTTTCATTGAAATAAAGCATTAAAAAAGCCGCTTTAAAAAGCGGCTTTTTGTTATATCAAAGAGCGTCTTACATTAATCAGCGGCATCAATATTATGCACATCAAGGTTGCTAAGCTCTGCTTGTACCACTGGCGCTTTTCTTGACGCTTCACCGCGCGACATATCAATTCGCTCAAGGTACTCTTGATCGATATCCGCAGTAATATAGTTCCCATCAAACACTGACGTTTCAAAACGCTGAATGGTTCCGTTCTCTTCGCGAACAGCATCCACCAAGTCAGAAATGTCTTGGAAGATAAGGCCATCTGCTTGGATAAGCTCTGCAATTTGATCGATTTCACGACCGTAAGCAATCAACTCGTTTGCCGATGGCATATCAATACCATACACATTTGGGAAACGAATTTCTGGAGCAGCTGACGCAAAGTATACTTTCTTCGCACCTGACTCACGCGCCATCTCAATTATTTGACCTGATGTAGTACCGCGCACGATAGAGTCATCGACTAGTAGTACACTCTTACCTTTAAACTCAGATGAGATTGCGTTTAGCTTACGGCGTACTGATTTTTTACGCATGGTTTGTCCAGGCATAATGAAAGTACGGCCAATGTAGCGGTTTTTAACGAAGCCTTGGCGATATGGCAAATCCAGTGTGTTCGCGATTTGAAGCGCCACATCCATCGACGTTTCAGGAATAGGAATAACCACGTCGATATCCAGATCTGCCCATTCGCGCTTAATTTTTTCACCTAGCTTACGGCCCATGTTTACGCGCGATGCATAAACTGAAATGCCATCTATAAAGCTATCTGGGCGAGCAAAATAAACAAACTCAAAGATACACGGAGAGGTTACTGGATTCTCGGCGCACTGTCTGGTGTGCAGTTGACCCTCTTCGGTAATGAATACCGCTTCACCTGGCATTACATCGCGCACAAACTGGAAGCCAACAGCATCAAGCGCCACGCTTTCAGATGCCACCATCCATTCCTCACCCAGCTCGCTCATACGCTTACCGAGTGCTAGAGGACGAATACCGTGCGGGTCGCGAAACGCTACAATACCTTGGCCGATGATGGCCGCAACGACTGCGTAGGCACCACGAATTTTCTTATGAACTTTCGTTACTACTTCAAAAATGTGTTCGGCACTTACGCTTAAACCTGCTACCTGCTGCAGTTCATGCGCAAGAATGTTAAGCAATAATTCTGAATCTGAGGTGGTGTTGATGTGGCGGCGTGCAATGCGGAATACTTCTTCCTGTAACTCATGGGCGTTGGTGAGGTTACCGTTATGAGCAAAGGCAATACCAAACGGCGAGTTCACATAAAACGGTTGCGCCTCTGCAGAGCTTGATGTACCCGCGGTAGGATAGCGAACATGGCCAATACCCATGTTGCCAGACAGCCTCTTCATATGACGCGTATGGAAAACATCTCGAACCAAACCATTTGCCTTACGCAAATTAAACATATTTTGGTCGATAGTCATTATGCCTGCGGCATCCTGTCCACGGTGTTGAATAACCGTTAGACCGTCGTACAGTGACTGAGCTACGGGCGTTTTACCAACTATTCCGACTATACCACACATGTGCGTTACCTATTTCAAGCGGGATTTAAGAAACTGGAGGAGTCTTTCACATAGCTGAAAAACCACTCAATGATGACACCAAACTCTGGAATGAGTACCGATGCTTGCCACCAATCTGAGGAGGCTGCACCAGTAAAGGTATCCATAAAAAAGAGCAATGCGCTAACAATAAGCACGCCACGCAGTGCGCCAAAAACTATACCGAGGGCCCTATCTGTTCCAGACAGCCCTGTTGCCTGAACCAATTGGCTAATCACGTAATTGATCATGCCGCCAAGAATGAGCGTGGTGACAAACAATGCTGCAATTGCAGCACCGTTTTTTAAGTAAGGATCGTCAATGGCTGTGAAGTAAACGGCGAGGTCAGCGTAGAAATTGCTTGAAATAAAGAGTGCAGCAAACCATACCACTAACGAGATGGCTTCTTTAACAAACCCTCTGATCAGGCTTATTAAGGTAGATACCGCAATGATACCCAGTATGGAAAAGTCTACCCAGTTCATCGTCTCTTTATTGCGTTGATGTTGCTTTTTATCGTAAAGCAACGAGCCTTTGGCGAGATGGCGCGCATTCTAACAGAAGATAAAAATATTACTAGTCTGTAATACCAATCCCTGTTGCTCTATCCGTGCTTAATTCGACTAGCACCAGGAACAATGCGCACTATTCAACTTTGAACGTAGTGACCTTACCTTTGAGACTCGTGAGTTCCTTTAAGTGAGGTAGTGCCGATTCCAGCTTTTTCTTGTCTAGATCTGGTCCAACGAAAACTTTATTAAGCGGGCCAGAACTGGTTTGAATTTTGCGACTAAACGCACGATACCCAGCTTTTTCCAGTTTCGTCAGCAGTGCCTTCACGTTTTTCTCGTGTCGGAAGCTGCCAAGTTGAATAACCCAACCAGCGTCATCGTCTGCGACACTTTTTGTATTAACCACCGTTTGGCTTGCTAGATTGTCCTCTTCTTCAAAGGTTTTCACCGCTGGCGCTTTTGCGGTAGTGGCTTCACCTGCACTACCACTTTCCCCTGCGCCAGAAGAATCCAGATCATCATCTAATGCCGTTTCATCTTTAATTTCAACCGCTGGCACCGCAGCTTTCGCTACGCGCTCTGATGGAAAAGATTCTGGCTCTACGATGGGCTTTTTAGGCGGATTAGCAGGTACAGAGACAAAAGGTTCTCTGTTTGTTTGCTTTTTGCCATCAAGAAAGTCTGGTAAAAAGATTACCGCTAGGGCGACAACAATAATTGTCCCCACCAGTCTATTCTTTAATGCCGATGTCACTGTGCTCTCCTGCTTGAATACACGGTTTTACTCTACAATGCGCGTGTTAGTTTTGCTCAGCAAGCACGTCTGCTACGGTAACAAAAGAACCAAAAACGAGAATAAGTTCACCAGTTTGATAATCTGCAAGCGCGCGCTGATATGCCGAGGTCACGTCCTGAAACGTGTCTATATTCTCTATGGTTGTGCCGGCATTAACAAGTGCATTTTCAAGTACTTCTGCCTTGCAGCCCCGAGGACCACTCGTTGACGCTACGTACCACTTGGCATTAAGTGTCGCCAGTGGCGCTAAGGTCTCTGCGATAGACTTATCTTTTAGCATGCCCACCACAACGCGCATTTGGCTTACATCGTAACGGTTTAGCCAATCTTGCATAGCTGTCGTCGCCTGTGGATTATGGGCAACATCTACAACTACGAGGGGTGATTCACTGATAGTCTGCTGGCGCCCTGGCATGGTGGTATTTTCAATAATATCTCTAACCACATGTTCTTCGGGCAGCAAGTCTAAAAGTTCCAGAGCGGCCAACGCAGTACTCGCATTTTGAAGTGGAATTTTAGGATAAGGTAGCGACGTATAACTATTGCTCTTCCCTTTCCAGCTCCACTCACTGTAATCACTTGCTACCACTGTTTCGAAATCTTGTGTGGCCCAACGTACGTTAGCTTGTAGCTCGTTAGCCACATCGTAAAGCGATGATGGAGGAAACAGCTCACCAACTACTGCATTGCCGTTTTTGCGCATAATGCCCGCTTTTTCCCGAGCAATTTTTTCGCGGGTATTACCAAGCCAATCTTGATGGTCAAGATCGATAGTCGTAATAACAGCTAGATTGGGATCAATAATGTTGGTGGCATCCAAACGTCCGCCTAGGCCTACTTCAAGAATGACCACATCAACAGCCCATGACTGCATCATTTTCATGGCAGCCAGAGTACCGAACTCAAAGTAAGTTAGAGTAATAGGTTCGCCACCCGTGTCTTTTCGCGCGCTTTCAACAAACTCAAATGCATTCACAAATTCATCGGCAGTCGGTAATTCGCCGTTGTAACGCACGCGTTCACGATAGTCGGTTAAATGGGGTGAACTGTATACCGCAACACTTTTGCCTTGCGAAAGCATGGCCTGCTCGAGTAAGCGGCACGTTGTGCCTTTACCGTTTGTGCCTGCAACAGTTATAACCAAAGACTGGCTGAGTGAAAGTGCCATGGCATTGGCCACTTCTTTCACTCTGTCTAGCCCCATATCGATGGCGCTAGGATGAATAGATTCTAGGTAGGATAACCACTGGCTCAGGCTTTTTTTCGAAGGCGAAGACGCTGAGGCGTTTTCTGCGTGTGGCGCTGAGCCAGTATTTAGATTGTTTTCGTTATTCACTAATTCTTATAATGCAACTTAACCAACAGGCTGTGTAATCTATCACGCATATCTCTGCGGTCAACAATCATATCAATTGCACCTTTCTCAACAAGGAATTCACTGCGCTGGAAACCTTCAGGCAGCTTTTCTCTTACTGTTTGTTCGATTACGCGAGGACCCGCGAAGCCGATAAGCGCTTTTGGCTCGGCTACGTTTACGTCACCAAGCATTGCCAAGCTTGCAGATACACCGCCCATTGTAGGGTCGGTAAGCACGCTAATATAAGGCAGGCCTTTCTTGCTCATTTTAGCAAGCGCTGCAGATGTTTTAGCCATTTGCATTAGCGACATCAATGCTTCTTGCATACGTGCACCACCACTTGCACTAAAGCAAATAAGCGGCATATCGTTTTCTAAACATGCATTAACAGCAGCAACGAAGCGAGCGCCTACAACCGATGCCATTGAGCCTCCCATAAACGCAAACTCAAAACACGCAACCACTACCGGCATACCTTTTAGCTTGCCCTGCATTACCACTAGTGCGTCTTTTTCGTTTGTTGCCTTCTGTGCAGCAACGATACGGTCTTTATAGCGCTTAGAGTCTTTAAACTTAAGTACGTCTTGCGGCTCGTGCTCTGCACCTAACTCAACGCGATCGCCATCGTCTAAGAACGCATCGATACGGCGGCGCGCCGTAATACGCATGTGATGGTCGCATTTAGGGCAAACTTCCTGAAGTTTTTCCAGTTCGCTCTTATATAGCACTGCTTGGCATGAACCACACTTCGTCCAGATACCTTCTGGTACGTTACCTTTGGTTGATGTTTGCGTGCGAGGAAGAATTTTTTGAATCCAGCTCATGGAAATTGAATCCTTTGTTTTTTGTTTGCCGACCATGACGATTGATGTTTGTTCATACTTGTGGTCAACAACACATTAATTTTTTAAGTTTCATACTGTATTACAAAGAAAAAATACGTAACACAATAGAACAGCTACCTAATATAGCGCGCTATTAGACCACAATACAACGAAATGGAAAAAACAAAACTGGTCTTAGAAGTTGGCAAGGGATGATTTGAAGATACACGCTTCAGTACAACTTGAGTTAACTGCTAGCCGATGTGCAGCTAACTCAGATTGAAAAATTTAAAGACGAAGGTAGATAGATTAGGCCTCTGGAAGGAATAGCGGCCCTAAAGGCGGTTTAGGCAAACCGTGCTCGTCAGGGTATGTGACGTCAACCAAGTACAACCCATTTGGCTTCGCCGTGGCTGCAGATTTACTTCTGTCTTTCAGGCTTAACAAGTGAGCTATCCAATTTACATCTTGCTCCCCTGCCCCAATCTCAACAAGCGCGCCCGTGATATTGCGAACCATATGATGCAAGAAAGCATTGGCGCGAATATCGATAATAACGTATCGCCCTTGGCGATATACGCTTACATCAGTAACGTTGCGAAATGGTGTTTTACTTTGGCACAGCGCTGCGCGAAACGAGGTAAAATCTTGTTCGCCTAGCAATGCTTGTGCGGCAACATGCATTTTTTTCTCGTCTAATTCGCGGTGGATATGGGTAACCCCGGAATGGAGAATAGCTGGACGCATTTTCGCATTATGAATAACGTAACGATAGCGGCGATGGGTAGCAGAAAAACGTGCATGGAAGTCATCGCTGACGTTCTTTGCCCAGGTAACAGCAACAGAGTTAGGCAGATTCGCATTTACGCCGAGTGTCCAAGCACGCTCTGAGCGTGGTGCATCACAGTTAAAGTGAACCACTTGCCCAGTAGCATGTACACCAGCATCGGTACGTCCAGCGCATTGCACTTCAATGGGTTCGTTGGCTACTGTCGATAGTGCCTTTTCAAGATGTTCCTGAACACTTGGTACTTCACGCTGGCGTTGCCATCCGTATACAGCAGCACCGTCGTATTCAATCCCTAAGGCAATTCGCCCCATATCTGTATTACCCCGTTTCTGAAAAGGCGCTAAGTGTAGTCATGTCGCTTGCAACATGCAATGCCGCTAATACGCAAAACTCTTTTAGGTCATAGAAAATAAATGTACATCACCTAAAACAAAAACGGCCTGCGTATCTTGTAAATACACAGGCCGTTCATTATGTCTGGCGAACAATCTATTGTGTGCGTCCGCACAGATTATCTAGGCGATATTCGCTATAATCGCTGCAGCTTCCTGTTTTTGCTCTTCGCTACCCTCTTTCATCACTTCTTCGAGTAACTCTTTTGCAGCGTCCACATCGTCCATTTCAATATAGGCACGAGCCAAATCCAAGTTAGCGTTTTGCCCTGCGTCTTTATCTATATCAATCACCGTATCTTCATCAGATACACCTGTGAAGTCAGATAAACTTACATCAAGATCTAGCGCTTGGCTATCCGGGTCAATAGCGTCTGCATCATCGCCATCGTCCATTAAAGCCTCTACATCAAGGAAGTCTTCTGGTGGCGTTTGCGCGTCACTTTCACCATCGACATCACTAAGTAAGGCGGCAAGATCTAAATCAGGGTTATCGAGTTTAAGGTCGTCCTCTTGAGCCTTTTCAGTCTCAGCGGATTGAGCCTCTTGTTCATCCTCTTCAATTTCAGTTGGCGTGGCAATATCCAATTCCACATCATCTGGAATTTCAAGGTCGTCTAATGCAAGTTCCGAATCATCTTCTTCAAGGGCGAAAGTATCTTCGTCGTCTTCTTGCTCAGACTCAAAAGCACCATCTTCGTCTAGCTCAAAGGTTTCATCTTCTTCGTCTAGTTCAAACGTATCATCGCTTTCGTTGAATCCAAGGTTGTCGTCACTCCCTTCTAACTCGAATGTGGCTTCATCATCTTCCTGCTCAAGTTCGAAAGTATCTTCACTCTCTGCTGAAGATGCTTCTGGATCCTGACCGTCGTCATCACTTTCAATTTCACTGGTGTCGACATCACTTGTATCAACAATAGCGTCTGACTCAAGACTTTGAAGAAGCTCATCGAATTCCGCACTGTCAAGATCGTCAAGAATCTCGTTGTCGTCTACATGATCGTCGTCATCGGAAGCAGACAGCCAGTCGTCAAGGCCAGGAACATCGTCAAGTTCGTTAAAGTCTTCTTCGCTGCTCTTATCTGAATCGCTTTGGTTTAAATCAGTTTCTTCTGGTGAACTCGATTCTTCAGTAGCACTAGATTCTGATGATATTTCGTCACCTTCATCTTCACCGTCTACTACACCGTCAATTTCTTGCCCTAATTCAAAGCTTTCTACTTCGTCATACGCAGCGTTTAACAGGCTGTCGTCGTATTCATCACTGTCTTCTGCTGAAGCATCTTCCGCTGGCGCTGATGGCTTTTCCTGCGCTAATGGCTCTTCCGTATCCATCTGACTGAACGAAGGAATATCATCCATCATTTGTCTTTCAAACGCTTCAATAGCGTCATCTAGTGGATCGTCTGACGTTTCCTCCGCTCTTTCTTCGGCATCTTCATCGACTGTTTCGGGATCTGGCTCTACGTCTGTTTCTGGCTGTAGTTCTGTCTCGGCTTCAGGTTCAACTTTTTCTTCTGGTTCTTGGTCTTGTTCTGATTCAGAATCGATATCCTGTTCTAATTCAGATTCAAGCTCAGCATCAGCTTCAAATTCTAGCTCCGATTCCGGCTCTGGCTCAGACTCAAGTTCCGCTTCTAGTTCAGGCTCAATCTCAGCGTCTTGTTCTGCTTCTACTTCAGTGCCAAACTCTGGCTCTGAATCTAGTTCTGACTCCGTCTCACCTTCGGCTTCCGCCTCTAGCTCTGCTTCATCTTCCAAGTCGGCTTCAGGTTCAGGTTTTTCTTCTGAGTCCTGGTTTTGTTCTGTTTCAGCATTGAAATCCTGTTCTAATTCAGATTCAAGCTCAGGCTCAGCTTCAAATTCTAGCTCTGACTCCGGCGCTGGCTCAGACTCAAGTTCCGCTTCTAGTTCAGGCTCAATCTCAGCGTCTTGTTCTGCTTCTACTTCAGTGCCAAATTCTGGCTCTGAATCTAGTTCTGACTCCGTTTCACCTTCGGCTTCCGCCTCTAGCTCTGTTCTGTTTCAGTACCAAAATCCTGTTCTAATTCAGATTTAAGCTCAGGCTCAGCTTCAAATTCAAGCTCTGACTCCGGCGCTGGCTCAGAGTCAAGTTCCGCTTCTAATTCAGGCTCAATCTCAGCGTCTTGTTCTGCTTCTACTTCAGTGCCAAATTCTGGCTCTGGCTCAGACTCAAGTGCCACTTCATCCTCTGACTCAATCTCGACTTCAGATTCAAACTCTGCGTCTGTTTCATCATCAGCTTCTATTTCGGATTCAAGTTCAGAAAGTAGCTCGTCTGTCAGCAGATCCACATCTTCACTGCCTTTAGATTCCTCAGCTTCTAATTCAGCAAGCAGCTCGTCAGTTAGCGGGTCGCTAAAATCATCGTCATTATCTTCGCTTTCGGAATCATCAAGGTCCAAATCTTCATCATGAGGTTCGGGGCTAACTTCAGGCTCACCTTCCAATTCTGCTTCTAGTTCTGCAAGTAACTCGTCGGTAAACGGGTCGTCAAAGTCACCATCTTCATCACTATCAGAAAGTAATGCGCTTGTGTCATTTTGTTCAGCCTCGTCATCAGACGAATTATTTTCATCCTCTAAATGCTCTTGCTCTGTTGAGGTCGATTGATCCGCTGAAGGCTCTTCAGCAAGCTCATCTTCCGCCTGTAGCTCAGCAATAAGCTCATCGGAAAGAGGATCACTGAAGTCCGCGTTAGTTTCGATTTCGTCGGTGACTATTTCGTCTAAATCGTCGGTAATGGCATCAAGACTCTGAATAGACTGCGGCGACGGCGAAGATGTTGTTATTTCTTCCTCAAGGTCATCCTCGTCTTCGTCATCTTCTTCACCTAGGCCACCCATCATTTCGATTTGCTCAATTTCATTTAACAAATCGTCGGTGATTTTATCAATTTCTTTATTTTGCTGATTAATCTCGTCGTCGAGCTTGCTCAGCATATCCTCATTGATAAGGTCGTCATTGCTGTCTAGCTCATCAGTAAGACCTGCATCAACGCCGTGCTCTTCTAGCAAATCGTCAATACTGATTTCAGGCTTATCGTCCTCATCTTCTACGCTTGGCAAAGATGAAACACTTTCTGTTTCTTCGTCAGCGTCAGATAAATCATCAACTGAACTGGCAAGCAACGCGTCGATATCGTCTTCATCAACATTGTCAGATTCAGCGGTTCCGTTGACCTCGGCAAGGATATCGTCAGGGTCTATATCGCCCGACTCATCTAGCTCATCACTCTCAAGTTCTGCCGCGTCTTGGCTTTGTACATCATCAAGCAAGTCATCAATGTCAAAATCATCGTCATCTGTCGATGCAGCCTCGTCAGCAACTTCCGTCTCTGGCTCGCTTTCATCGGCAGAATCTTCATCAAAGATGTCGTCATCCCCTGACAGGTCGAAGCCTTCAAGGTCGTCAGCGTCGTTTTCGTTTAATACTTTATCTGACAGGTCATCGTCATCGAACAGACTATCTAGTTCACTTTGATCAAGCTCATCATCGCCAGCTTCAAACAAGTCATCACTGCCATCGTCTGGCACCAACATATCGTCTTCAAGGTCGGCGAAGGTTTCTAGCTCATCATCTAGGCTTTCTTCTAAATCTGAGGTAAGTACGTCATCGAGCAAGTCGTCGTCATTAAATAAATCGTCATCTGACAACTCTGCTTTGTCATCAAAGTCAGAGGCTAGTGCACTTGAAAGATCGCCTATGTCAGAGTCAGGTACCGGCACTTCATCGTTGTCAGCTGTAATAGTAGGAGCAGCCGCAGGCGCTTCTTGAGGCTTATTGCTGCGTTTAAGCAGCCACATGATAAGGCCACCAACTAACAATAGTGACAGAATTGCCGAGCCTATAATTAGACTCAGAGGGCTGGTAAGTGCGCTCAAAAACGAAGACTGCTTTTCTGCTTCGCGCTGCGCTTGCTCGGCCTTGATCATGTCGAGCAATTCTTGCTGAAGTGCCACTTGCATATCAAGCTGGCTCTTGACGTCGCCTTCGACTTGCCCACGCAAGGTTTCTAGTTCGCCATTAACGGCCTCAACACGCTCGTACAAGCGTCTGTTTTCGTTAAGAATCGCTTCAACATTCTCAAGTGAGGCAGCAAATTGCATACGCAATTCGTCAAATTGTCGGGTTTGTTCCTGATCTAAGCGAGTGATTTTCTGCTCAATATCAGTTTGGGTTTGCGTTAAGTCTTGTTGATTTACTAGAGGCGATGCGGGCTTGATGTTTCTTACGCTACTGCCAGGTTTATTAAGCATTTCAGCAAATGCTCTATCATCCTGCTCAGCGCGCATCTGGGCTTTTTGCTTATCAATTCTGGCGATATACCGCTCTGATGGTAACTTTAATACCGCACCATCAACTAATAAATTTAAATTGCCGTTTTCAAATGCGTTTGGATTGAGCTCGTAAATGGCGGTCATAACCTGATATACGCTCAGGTTATTGTTTTGGCGATAGCGCTCAGCAATGCGCCATAGGGTATCGTTGGCGTCGATGGGCCCATATTCCAGGCCCGAAAACTGATCAGTTGCGTCTTTGGGACCTTTTAAGAAGGTAGCGCGTTCTTGTGCATCAACAGTGATAATAGGGCCAGACAAACAAAGTGTTAGTAAAAGTAAGCCCGTCAAATGCAATTTCATAGCAGTCCTATATGCCCTCAAGCGTCTTTACCACCCGAAACGTATGGGCGGATTTTCTAGCCAATCAGTACGGAAGAAAATATTGGCTTTTATTTTTATTCTTAAGCCACCTTGAAACCATTAATAATCAAGCCAGCGTTTTACAGTCTTTTTTAACTTAGCAGTAAGATTTATTCGCGCTTTATAGAGTTCTTACCCTTCGCCTAAGTGTCTGACTGAGTATTGTTTTTAACGTTGTTCTATTCCTAACTTTACAAACTATAAACCAGTTATTAAGGGTGATCTAGTTAGACAGTAGTATTGAAGCGCTCTAATGCTCAAATTTTCGCTAAAAACCGTCATTTCGTTGCTTCAAATACATTCACTCTATCGTATTGAACACTGCCGCTTTGATGCATTAAATGCTTTTATCAATTGCAACAGGTTATGCCCCTTTCATTGCGTATCGGCAAGCACAGAAAAATGTTTACCTTTTCCTGTGCTTATCCGATTAATCAGAGGCTGAACCTCTGTAGAATATTTACAAGTAGTCGCGAATGAGTGTCTCAGCAATTTGAATGCTGTTTGTCGCTGCACCCTTGCGAATGTTGTCTGACACTACCCATAGGTTTAAACCACAAGGGTGAGTAATATCATTCCTGATACGCCCTACATGCACAATGTCGTTGCCGCTAGCACTGCTTACTTGCGTTGGGAATTGCTCATTACCGTCGTAAACTGTTACGCCTGGCGCATCGGCTAAAAGCTCTTTAACATGCTGCGCATCTATTGGCGAACGCGTTTCAAGGTGAATAGCTTCAGCATGACCATAGAAGACCGGTACACGTACAGCCGTCGCGTTTACCAAAATACTTTGATCGCCCATTATTTTTTGGGTTTCCCACAGCATTTTCATTTCTTCTTTGGTGTAGTCGTTGTCTTGGAATACGTCGATTTGAGGGATAACGTTAAAGGCAATTTGGCGACTAAACGATTCTGGCTTTACCTCACGTGCGTTTAGCAAACCTGCGGTTTGTTTAGCCAGCTCTTCCATGGCTTCTTTACCGGCACCAGAAACTGACTGGTATGTGCACACGTTAATACGGTCAATACCAACCGCGTCTTGAATAGGTTTAAGTGCAACCAACATTTGAATGGTTGAGCAATTTGGGTTCGCAATAATGTTTCTATTGCGAAACTCTGCCAGTGCATGGGCGTTAACTTCTGGCACCACAAGTGGGATATCTGGCTCGTAACGAAACTCTGAAGTATTGTCGATAACAATACAGCCTTCCTCTGCCGCTAGCGGAGCAAATTTTGCAGAAATGCTGCCTCCGGCTGAGAAAAAGCCAAATTGCACTAATGACCAGTCGAAATCATCAGCATCTAATACTTCAATGTCTTCGCCTTTAAACGACACGGTACTACCTGCTGAACGTTTACTGGCAAGCGGATACAAACGGTTTACCGGAAAGTCTCGCTCTTCTAATAGTTCAATCATGGTTTGGCCCACTAAACCTGTGGCGCCAAGTACCGCTACGTCAAACGCTTGCGACATAATGCTTTTTGCTCCTAATGTAAAAATAACTAAACCAGACTTACGTGAAAGCCCAGTTTGGTGAATGTGTCTTGGATTTGCTTACTGGTGTTTTTTGGCAAGTGTAACGCATAGGCGCTGCACTCGCGACGCACTCTGTATTGCTTACGCAATGTAGAGAACGTATTTGCAATGTGTGTCTCTGGCGTTTCATTATGGCCTGACGTAAACGCGTTTCGCGTTATCTTATCGTCAATAGCTACATCATACACATCGTGGAATACGGCAATGAGATCCTCAATCGACAACCGCGATGCCTCTGGCGAATTTAACGCAGCTTTGATCGGGTTGGTTTTCTCTAAAAAGTCGCTAAGCACTTTGTCTGGGGCTGTGCCCACTACGTCACAAATTTGCTCGTAAATCATTTGCGTACCGCGCACTTTGCCTTCTACAGAATGCCCCGCGATATGCGGTGTAACGAACCAAACATAGTCAAATAATGCTGTATTTATGGCAGGCTCATTATCGAATACGTCGAGTACCACCGTTGGCGGTTTTTCCCCTTGAATTACGCTAAGTAGTGCCACTTCATCAATAACCTCACCCCGGCATGCATTGATAAGCAGCTGGTTTGACGTTAACTCTTCCAGAAACGCTTCGTCTATCATCTGATATGTAGGATATTCGCCGCCTTTAATAAAAGGCACGTGAAGCGAGATAACATCGCACTTTGCTATTTGCGCTAAGTCTACAAATGACTGACCGTTATGCTCCTTCTTACCAGATTTTGCTAGCGCTTGCTGTAGCGGTGGGTCATACAGACAGTGTTTAACGCCAATTGCCGTTAAAATTCTTGATAATGCAGTTCCCACATTACCAGCACCTACTATTCCCACTGTCGCATTATATAAATCGAGCTTTTGGGCTTTTTGCGCGTGCAGCAAAGCACTTAACACGTACTCGGCAACCGCTACGGCATTACAGCCTGCTGCACTGCTATGCATAATACCCACGCTATCTAAATGCGTTTTATCTAAATGATTGGTTCCCGCCGTTGCGGTAGTAACAAACTTAAGTTTGTTAGCGCTCGTCAGCAGTTCAGGGGTAACTTTGGTAGTAGAACGCAGCGCAAGAATATCTACATCGCGCAGCATTTCAGGCACAAGAGATTGCCATGCATAGGTTTCAACTTCACCTACGTTATTAAGGTAATCGGTGCCAAACGGAATGGTGTCTTCAAGAAGTATTTTCATGGCGCTAAGTGTACCTCAACTTAGGCTTTTAGTAACCCAGCGCCCACGATTTATCTTGTCGGTGATTCGTTTAATTTACGTCATTTTGATGCACGTTTGGCCGCAACATTAAGAGACGGCCGAAGTTCATACAACCTTTTAAAACGGGAGCGCTTAAACCAAAGCGCTTAAGCTCGCGTTTTTTCTCCACCTCTCGCTTTGCGATCGTGGTGTTTGATAACGTTAACTCTAAATAGTTACTTATCGTATCCAGGGAAACGGCGTTCAACGCGTCGTTTAATACCCGGCCATGCTAACGAACCACCAGCCTGCCGGGTAACTTGATCGGCCTGTGTTCGAATGCCATCTAGAATTGCCGAATGAATTGGAATAAGCGGCTTGCCTGTGGCCTGCGCTTTTAACTGAATTTCACAGGCGCGCTGCATAATAAACATAAACAAGAATGCATCGGGAATATTGTCTGCACAGGTTAAAAGCCCGTGATTGCGCAAAATCATAAATTGGGTATCGCCAAGGTCGCGAACCAATCGCACTTTTTCTTCTGGGTTTAGCGCCACGCCTTCGTAGGCATGATAGGAAAGCGACGCCAGCGGAAAAAGCGATTGCTGCGAGTATGGCTGCAACCCTTCTTCTAAAATGGATACCGCCACACCTTCTGCTGTATGCAAATGCAAGACACATTTTGCATCGTCTCTAGCCTCATGAACAGCGCTATGAATAGTAAAACCTGCTGGGTTAATATCGTATTCACTTTCCATTACTTTGTTACCGTGAAGATCAACTTTAACCAAGCTTGATGCCGTAACTTCATCAAACATTAAACCGTAGGGATTAATCAAGAAATGATGGTCAGGCCCAGGAACACGAGCAGAAATGTGAGTAAAAATGAGGTCGTCCCAACCATACATAGCGACTGCGCGGTAGCATGCGGCTAGATCAACACGGGTTTGCCATTCTTCACTGCTAACTTTCGACTTTACTGAATCTGTCATAGCTTTACTCTTTTAATGTATAAATTAATTTCATTTGAGGCGGGAAAGCCCTAGGTGGAAGGCTCGATACCAAGAGCGTTTCAATGAAACTTCCACTTACTTTTTCTTACTGCCTACATTACGCGCAGTAATTGCTATACACTGTCGGATATACGACATTGTAAGAAATTTGTTAAATGGAAAAATTTAAACCTGTTCTCGCTAGCTCTACTTGGTTTGGCGCGCTCCCACCCTATTTGCAGGAAGCCATGTTCGACAAGATGCGCCTAAAACACCTAAAAGCTGGGCAGCAACTGCATGCCAAAGGTGAAGACGGTGTCGGTTTTTATGGAGTGTGCGAGGGCCGTTTAAGAGTTGTCACTGTGGGCGTGGATGGTCGCGAAATGCTATTTGCGCTACTGGGCCCCGGCACCTGGTTTGGTGAGATATCGATGTTTGACGACCTCCCTCGTACTCACGACAACTTCTGTGAGACAAATTGCACCGTGGCGATTATTCAAAAGAACGCGTTTAAAGCACTGCTTGAGCAGTTCCCTGAACTTTACCCGCATTTCACCCGCCTTTTATGCACACGAGTGCGCAGCGCGTTTCAATTTATTGACTCAAGTGCGGGTCTTAGCCTTAAGCACCAGCTGGTAAAACGGCTTTTAATGCTTACCACTAGCTATGGTCAGCATTTGCCAAAACATAACGCGATTACACTTACGCTTTCGCAAGAGTCTTTAGCGCAAATGATAAATAGCAGTAGGCAGACGGTGAACCAGTTATTAGGTGAACTTCAACAAGAAGGTTTGGTAAAACGGCATTACGGGAAAATCACTATTCCCGAGCCAGATACCTTGTTTAGTCGTTATCAGTTTATTTAACTTGACGCTTCCGCCACATTACTGGGTCTTTCCTTCGTATTTCAATCGCATAGATGTATAGAGTATTTCATCTGTTGATGAAGTACCCTAATGACGAAAATGCCGTCATCGACTTTTTTATAGAAGACCATGTGCCTATGAACTGGCAGTTGAAAGTAATTCTTTCTGATATCCTCTGCTGAAGTACCGATACTAGGGTTTTCCGCCAGAATAACTAGAGCTTCGTGTAGGGCAACAAGATAGGCTTCAGCTTGAGTTACGCCATGAATATTGGCTGAATAATCGTAAATCCTGGAGATATCTTCCTCTGCTTTATTAGAGAGGGTATATTTATTCATTCTGAGGCTCGAGTTTTCTTAGCTTGAATAATATCTAAAACATTCTTATCACTTTCCCCACTCAATTCACCTTCTATGAGAGCTAAGCTAATTGCCTCTCGCTCACTCTGATTGCGACGTACTAAATCGCGAATATAATCACTAGCATTAGCAAATTTGCCAGTTTTTACTTGTTCATCAATCCACGTACGCATTTCGTCAGGAAGCGACACATTTAAAGTTGCCATTGTCTATTTCCGAATGCTCACCACCCTAAAATTATGGCAAACATTGACAAAGATTGCCAATTAAGTAATGAAAGTTAGGTTTAGCCGATGACTCAGAGCACTTAGTTGAACGACAAATTTAGCGACACTCGAAACACTGCGCTTAATAAAAATTTGACATTCTGCTTCACGGACAAAACACACAATTACAATCGCTTAAGCGGCCGCTTCTGAAAACACAGGTTTTATTAAAAATAACAGCAACAAAAAAGGGCGTAAACACAAGCACCCGCGGTGCTCAGGTTTACGCCCTTTTGTCTTCTTTGAAACTTCTTAACTGAAGTTAAAAAAGCTTACTGGTTCAAGCGGTTTTAATTAACCGTTATAACGCTGCATAACAAGCGTTGCGTTAGTGCCGCCGAAACCAAAGCTGTTAGACATAATTGTGTTTAACGTTGCTTCACGTGCTTGGGTAACAATATCTAGCCCTTGTGCCGCGTCGTCTAGCGTGTCGATGTTAATTGATGGCGCAATAAAGTTATTCTCCATCATCAACAAGCTGTAAATAGCTTCGTTTACACCCGCAGCTCCTAGTGCGTGACCTGTCAGCGACTTGGTTGCACTAATTGGCACACCCGCTTGACCAAACACTTCTTGAATAGCGGCAAGTTCTTTCACGTCACCTACTGGCGTTGACGTACCATGAGTATTTAAGTAATCGATAGGCGCATCGATATTTTGCATTGCCATTTTCATACAGCGAATTGCGCCTTCACCCGACGGTGCAACCATGTCGAAACCGTCTGATGTAGCGCCGTAACCTACTACTTCGCCGTAGATTTTTGCGCCGCGTGCAAGCGCGTGCTCAAGTTCTTCAACAACAACCATACCGCCGCCGCCAGAACTTACAAAGCCGTCGCGTGCTGCGTCATAAGTACGTGATGCAACGGCAGGATTGTCGTTATATTTAGAGCTTAGTGCGCCCATAGCGTCGAATTGGCTTGATAGTGACCAATGTAATTCTTCACCGCCACCGGCGAATACTACGTCTTGCTTACCAAGCTGAATAAGCTCTAGCGCATTACCAATACAGTGGGCACTAGTTGCACACGCAGAGGCAATTGAATAGTTCACGCCGCGAATTTTAAACGGCGTCGCTAAGCACGCCGATACCGTAGATGCCATACAGCGAGGAACCATGTATGGACCAACACGCTTAACGCCTTTTTCGCGAAGAATATCAGCAGAAAGCACTTGGTTTTCAGAAGACGCGCCACCTGAGCCAGCAATAATACCTGTACGCTCGTTTGAAATGTCGCTTTCTTCTAAACCAGAGTCTGCAATGGCTTGTTGCATCGCTACGTATGCGTAGCCTGCCGCATCGCCCATAAAGCGCATAGCTTTACGGTCAATATGGTCTTTCAAATCGATGTCGATGTTGCCCCAAACTTGGCTGCGAAGGCCCATTTCGGCGAACTGTTCTGAAAATGTAATTCCAGACTTACCCGCTTTAAGTGAAGCAAGTACGTCTTCTTTATTTACGCCGATGCTTGATACGATACCAAGACCGGTGATAACTGCTCTTCTCATAGTTTACCCTTTGCGTTGTTGCGGCTTATGGTAACGATTTTGAATGGTAAAGTGGTCTGCTCTGCCAATTGCCATACTCAAATTTGCTAAACTTAAGCGTTGCATTACCTGTTTTAATTCTGGGCTTGTGTGTATAAACAGGTAGTTTCCCACTTCCCTTCTTTTTCGTTTTTGCCGTCTTCGTCTAAGCTCTCTTATTCGGAATATTTCCAATGTAGCACGAATGTACAGGGTCATGACCAGCGTTAATTTATACCTTCATAAAACCTTCAAAATAGCTCTAGCGGTTTCTTTTATTGACAAAAGCGAGCTCTAAGTTTGTTCTTAAATATTTTACCCGTATCTTCTCTGGGTAGAGCATCGAGTATTTGCAACATTTTAGGCCACTTGAACCGCGCTAGTTTGCCATCTAAATACTCGTTTAGCGCATCAATCGACAGCGCATTGTCGGGTGAGCATTGAACAGCCACCACGACTTTCTCGCCATACTCAGCATCAGGCACACCGAATACCGCGCAGTCTGCAACCTCAGGCATTTCTATGATGACGCTTTCTATTTCAGCAGGAAATATATTGGCGCCACCTGAGATGATCATGTCTTTTTTCCTATCGCAAATATATAAGTAGCCATCTTCGTCCACATAACCCATGTCACCTAATGTCGTGAATTCACCAACATGTAAGTCGCTTTGCGTGCCCGTAGTATTGGTATATTTGAATGGCGCGAACATGGAAAGGTGTGCATATATAACGCCAACATCACCTACTTCGCACTCCTCTTTATCGTCGCTCAGTATTTTAATCGCGGCACCGGGAATGGGCTTACCCACAGAATTTGGCTTATCTAATGCTTCTTGAGATGAAATTAGGGTCATAAAGCCTAATTCACTAGCGCCATAAGACTCATAGAAAATTGGACCAAACCAGTTAATCATTGCTTCTTTCACGTCGCTTGGCAGTGCTGACCCTGTTGATAAGGCAAATCGCAAGCTTGAAGTGTCGTATTTACTTCTTATCGACGCGGGCAGTTTAAGTAGCCTCACCATCATGGTAGGAACAATATAGGCGTGAGTCAGCTTAAACCGCTCTATGTCTTGTAAAAAGCGTTCGGGGTCGAATTGAGGCTCAATGTATACATCAATATTACCCGCTGCTAAACAGCAGAGCGTAAGCGCGTGTGGTGCACTGTGATAAAGCGGTGCCGAGACGAAAAAGCGATCACCTATTGATAGCTGCATTAACGCTTCAGACAGCCCTTTAAATATTAAATAAGGGTCTGGCCGCGTTAGGTCTACATCTCGCTTAATACCTTTAGGTTTTCCAGTGCTGCCAGATGTGTAGGGAAACATGCCCTTAAAGCGCTTGGCCGGTTCATTGTGGCGCTTTGCGTTTGAGGCAGCTAATAGCGTATCAAGGCACAGATACTGCTCCCCGATTTTCGGTTCTGTCGCCAATTCAGAATCACCTGTAAGATGATAGCGCTCTAAAATGCTTTTTGGCGTTTTAATCGTGTATATCGCAGACAAGGTGGGAACTTGTAATAACGTTTCGTGGGCATTCCCACCCTTTAATAAATCGCGATGAGCGAACAGTACTTTAGCGCCACAGTCGTCCAGAATAGGCAAAAGTTCGGCAACGGGGCTGTGCCAATTAAGCAGAACGTAGCGCGACCCCACATATCGGCATGCCTCGACTATTTCAAATATACCGACGTGGTTTCGCATAAGAATAGCTACCACATCGTTATCGCACACACCTTGCTCAGCAAGTGCACGTGCGATGATACGTGCACGATCATCCATTTCGTCTCTAGTGCGTTTGCAAATGCTTTGACCACATTGGTGAAACACGCCCGCCATACCTTCTCCCTGAACTATCCTCAATAGACTTAGCGCTAAATTTAACAAATCATTTACAACAACAATTAAATAAACGTATTGTTTTTACTGATAGATTGTTATTTGCAGAAGCAATAAGAAAAGAAGAGTTTTAAGCAGGTACAAACTTTTGCGGAAAAACAAAAAGGTGACAGGTAGAATACGCGGCCAAACGTTCGAAATTTAGATAAAACTGAAGATTGCTGTGTTATTAAAAAAGCCAAGAACCATTGCTCTACGCATTTTCCAAAGTGCGGTACCCCGACTTTCTTTCGTAGTGGCTGCCTTTATCATTGCTTCTGCAGCGACTGTCTCTTCAACAGCTGCGCCTATCGTCCTCCCCGCGCTACCAGAGCCAGTTTCAAACAATGCCGTAGCTTCTGTCACCATAAACGACACGCAATATGTAATTAGTTTTATGGGGCTGGGCAAAGGAAAAACCCATAAAGATGTGCACAACCGTGCTTGGCAGCTTGTTATCAATAACAAAGATAAACCTTTACGGTGGCAGGCTCTTTCCCCCGTTCCATCCAGCCTTGCGCTAAAAGGCCGCTTGGCATCAGTAGCAGTGGGCGTAAAAGACAGCGTTTACATTTTTGGCGGTTACACGGTTGATGAAGATCACAATGAAATTAGTACGCCAGATGTTTATAAATACGCTCCTGTAACAGGGGAATATACGCTATTAACGCCTATGCCCGTGCCTGTTGATGATGCAACTGCTTTAGTTTACCAAGACCGTTACGTGTACTTAGTTTCTGGCTGGCACAACGATGGCAACGTAAATCTTGTGCAGGTTTACGATACGCAAACCGGCCAATGGCAACAGGCGAGCCCTTTTCTTGGCAATCCGGTATTCGGTCAAGCTGGCGGCATCGTTAACAGCACTATGGTAATTTGTGACGGCGTTTCTGTAACACCGCACAGTGATAAACGCCGCAGCTTCGCGCCAGAAACCGCCTGCTTTAAAGGCGTAATTGATAAGCAAAACCCTTTAAAAATTGATTGGCGTACACTTGACCATCCAACGGGTACTGCGCGCTATCGCATGGCGGCAGCGGGAGATAAGGCCACCAATAAAATCTATTTTGTTGGCGGCTCAATTAATCCGTACAATTATAATGGCATCGGCTATAACGGCGAGCCTTCAACAGCAGATGACGCCATATGGACCTTTGATATTGCCGAAGGCACTTGGGTTATCTCGAAAACAGAAGCTGAAGCACCTACGATGGATCATCGCGGATTAATTAACGTTAATGGTTCGTGGAGCACTATTGGCGGTATGCTTGGCGCACAGCACGTGACCAGTAAAGTAATTCCTCACTTTTCAACACTCGAAGAAATGTCTTGTTTATCTAAAAGCCAGGCTAATTCTGGCGCTTCAAATCAAGCATCGGATGGGCAAGCTGATGAAGTAGTGAAAACTGCCCCTAGTTCAAAGTGCCAACACCAAAACAATATAAACGGAGAAAAATAAACAGTGAAATCTAAGCATGCACAGGTTCATTTTAATGAGAGCGGTACGCCTGTCGCCGACCATTTTGACGACGTTTATTTTTCTAACGACAGCGGCATTGATGAAACCCAACACGTTTTTGTTGCAGGCAACGACCTTGCTGAGCGCTGGCAACAGTGGCGCAATCCTACTTTTGTCATCGCCGAAACTGGTTTTGGAACTGGGCTGAACTTTTTGGTCGCCATGCGTGCCTTCAACGAATTTAAAGCAGCAAACCCTGACCATCCGTTAAAGCGCCTGTATTTTATCACCACGGAAAAGTTTCCACTGCCTCAACAGGATATGCAGCGTGCGCTAGAAGCTTTTCCTGCTCTTAAAGACGAAGCGCAAGCACTCGCTTCACTTTACCCCATGGGCCTTGAAGGTTGTCATCGCCTTCATTTTGACAACCATTCAACCACACTCGACTTGTGGATTGGTGATGTTCACGAACTTCTACCTCAATGGCATTCTCCTGTAAATGGCCTCATCGATGCCTGGTTTTTAGATGGTTTTGCACCAAGCAAAAACCCTGATATGTGGACCGATGCACTGTTTAGCCAAATGGCTCGGTTGTCAAAAACAGGTACAACCTTTGGAACCTTTACCGCCGCAGGCATCGTAAAACGTGGGCTTGCTGGTGTGGGTTTTACCATTAAAAAACGCAACGGTTTTGGCCGTAAGCGTGACATGCTCACTGGCGTTTTTAACCAAAAAAATGAAAATGTGCAGCATAAACTTCGCCTGCCTGCTGGCCCCTATTACAGGTACGCTAACGGCAGCTTAGATAAAACAAGTAAAGTCGCAGTAGTCGGTTCCGGCCTTGCTGCAGCTACAGCATGCCTGGCTTTAGTAAATCGCGGCATTAGCACTACTTTGTATTTTGATGGTAACACCCTTGCAAGCGGCGCGTCTGGCAACCCGCAAGGCGGTTTTTACCCGCAGCTTCATAGCGAAGCAAGTATTGCCAGCCGCATTCAGGCGCACAGTTTTTTATATGCGCGCCAACGCTACGACCACACCATTGAACATGCAAAAGTCTCTGGCCTAGCCGACGTTGCCCATGATTTCTGTGGCGTTATTCAACTAAGCTTTAACGACAAGGTAGCAGAACGCCAAAATAAACTGGCAGCAGCCGACGTATGGCCTGAAGCTTTGATTAAGCCCGTGGACAGTAAAGAGGTGAGCGATATCGCTAACCTAGCTCTTCCCTACTCTGGCTTATACATTGGTTTGGGCGGATGGATTTCTCCTCCACAGCTAGTTACTGGCATGATTGAAGAAGCACTTCAAAGTGGCAAACTCACGCTGAAACCCAATCATACCTATGTATCTCATGAGGCAGTTGAGACAACAAAGCAGCGGGTGCGGATTCGCTTTAACTTAGATAGCGCTGAGAATGAAGAAGTTATTACTGCCGATCATCTTATCCTAGCCCTTGGTGCAGGTGCGGTAAACGCTAGCGATTTTAACAGCCTATCCCTTCGCCCTGTTCGCGGCCAGGTTGAAGCTATTCCCACCCAAATGCCAATTGAACAGCTTAACACTGTGTTGTGTCACAAAGGCTATATGACACCTGTATTCGAAGGTCGACATGCGTTAGGTTCAACCTACGTTAAAAACGACTTAAGTACCGATATACGAGGCGATGAAACTGAAACGAACCTTGCCACACATGAACAGGCGCTAGCAAACACCGACATTGTGCAAGCATTACACCATGACGGTAAAGCCAGAGCTGCTACCCGTTTAGGTTCACCCGACCACCAGCCTGTTGTCGGTGCACTACATAACTTTGACTCATTAAAAGAACACTACACTATGCTAGGCGTGGGCAAACCGTTGACTAGCGCGCCAGTGTTGCCAAACAGCGTAGTTTCCACCCTTACTTGCCTTGGGTCTCGAGGGTTAACCACAGCGCCTTTAATGGCAGAGGTCTTGGTGAGTAGTCTATGTAATGAGCCGCTACCTTTAAGCAACGATCTGCTTAATGCTGTAAACACAAGCCGCTTTATGACTCGCGAAGCAATAAGAAGTCAGGGTTAATAAACGGAGAGGTCTTTGTGAAAATTCTACCGTGCCTAGACACAAAAGATCGGATGTTTAGAGGTTTTAAAGCGAATATGAAATGAGTTCGCTTTCGAAAACAGAGTGCAAAGGAAGTAAATGGCTAGTTTACGCTAGCCATTTTATTTAAATCCATCACGATAAAAGCGGGAATGTATACGTTGGCGCTTGCCACCACTTGTTTATTTTCCAGCGACACAATACGGGCGTTTACGCGTACGCCTCTGTCATCTTCAATGATGGTGCCAGTTACAACATGGTCCATTTCAACCTGTTTAGCGAGTGCAGTACCATCTCGAGTAAGTACGAAATCGCCGATTGGCGTTACGGTAATGCCACCTGCAAGCTTAAAGTCGACAACCGCTAACCCAAAGTCTTGTAGCTCGGCTATTAGATACTCTGAAAGCTGATTGCCTAACACGGTGCTGTCGCTCAACGACTGATTAAGCCTAACAAAACTCGCCACCCCCACCATATCTTGCTGCGTAAGACGGGTTGCATTGTCCATTAACTCCATCGCAAGTTGCGAGGCGTAATCATTTAAGCGCTTGTGCGTTTGTGAAGGGGAATAGCCATGGTGTAGTGGGTCTTTATAGCCGGGTTCGACTTCCACGTGCTGTTGATATTGTCTATCGCGAGAATCTGGTGTGTACTCCAGCCCTGAACGGCTTGGTACAGGCACTGGCTCGGCGTGATGCGTAATTTCACCGTCTTCACCTAGCCAAAACGAGCCAGTAGACTCTGTGCTAGTGCACCCTGTCGTACATACACTTAGCATTATGCCAACGGCTACCCAACTGCTAGGCAAAAGCTTCTTTGTAAACACCATGCTGAAACTCCTAGCCGCGACTTAGCTTAACGCCATCGCGCATACCGTTTTGCTGGCTACCGTCACTTGGAATAAGTGCATCTACCACGTAGAACGGCACTAACATTTGCGCAGTTGCCACCACTGCGCGCGACTCCATACCCAAAATACGAGCGTTAACTAACACGCCACCTTGGTGCTTGGTCATTGTTCCGGTTAACACGTATTCAATAGGAAGGCTGCTGCTCAATTCCAAATAGTCTCGGCTCAATACAAAATCGCCATCGTCAGTAATGCGAATATACTCGGTGGCTTTGAAGTCGATAACCGGCACGCGGAATTTATGCAGTTCGTGAACAAAAGATTCCGCCATCTGACGACCAAGCAAATCTGTTTTCTGCAAGTCAGTATCTAGTAGTGCGAAATGGGTTACACCAATAGGTGTCTTGTTATTCACATATTCCATATTGGCAATTAAGTCTTGCGCCATGTTCTTCACATAGTCGCCAATATGCTTGGTTAGAGGTCGACCTTTATACGCGCCCTGTACGCTCGAATACAAAGGAGGTTGACCGATAGCGCCGTACGCGTCCATACCCTGAGACTGGGTATCACTGGTATTTTCAACTGGCTTTGAGGGAGCGCGGTCGGCGGCAGTAATATCAATCACGTTCATGGCCGGGCGCTGAGGCGCTTGTTCGGCTACCTCTTCTTCCCCCATCATCATAGAGCACCCGCTGACGCTTAGCAGTGAAGCACAAAGCGAAAGCGCCGCGTATTGATTTCGTCTTTTCATGGGGTTACCTCGTACCTTCAGTTCTGTATAACTTGCCGTTTCTGGTGGTTACTTGTTCTTCGCGCCAAAACAGTTCGGCAGGGAAAAAGCGTGTTGCTGCAGCGACAATGTTTTTATTTCTAGCGTTGATAATTCGAGCGTTAACCACCGCGCCAGACTCTTGATAAACCATAGTGCCGGTTATATAAAAATCGACGCGCTCAATGTTGGAAAGCTTGTCGATATCGCGGGTTAACACTCTGTCGCTTTCGTTACTAACAATTATATCGTTCGAAAGCTTAAATTCTTGAGTAGAAAAGCCTCTTTTCGTGGCCTCAGTAATCATTCCCTGTTCAAGTTGATGACCCAACAACATTAGCGGATGTTGATGATCAGCACTGTATTTCATAGTATCGGCAGGTACAAAGCCAACTACCGCATAGCGAGACTGACGTGCTGGACCCACATCAGCAAAAAGTTCGTTCGCCAGCATATAGGTGTGGTATTCCACATTACCCAATGCCGATACGTCGCTGGCATCGGTTTGCGCAAATTGACTCTTAGGTTCGTCAGATGAAGAGCAACCAGAGAGTAAGCCCAAGATAAGCGCGGTATATGCCAAGGCTTTCGCGACTAAGCGACCATTTTCTGTCAGCAAAGCGTGAGAGACAGGTTTTGTCTTACTTTTCATTACACGTGTCCAGTGAAAAACGTCAAATTTCTATCGGAAAGAAGCAAAAACTCATCGAAAAACAGTGATCAGCTACTACGCAAACCGACATTTCCAGTGTCTTTAAACAGGCTTTTGCAAAATTCACACCAAAGAGAGGCTACAAGTCGCGTTGAGAACGCTACTTTTAAGCGTGTTAGATAAGGCGGCTACTTTCAGGGGGATATAGCTTTTCAGTGCTGAAGGAATTTAAGATTCAACGCCATCCAATTCATAAAAAGCGGAGGGGACTTGCCGCCTTAGGACAGAAAGCTGCCGATAATTAATAGGCAATGATCACAATGCTAAGTGACTAAAGAACTTGAGGACTCCTGGGACTCTCATGCCGCGTTAATGACCAATTAGCTAAATAAACCTGCACATGCCTAAACCTAAGCTCAGACCATCGCGAGGTTCAAAACCGAATTTAAGATAGAAACTTTCCTTACCATGCGCAGCCAACAAGCCAATGGTTGCGCCAGGTGCGCAGCAAGACTCCAAATGTGCAATCAATGTGTTCATTATTTTCGATCCCAAGCCTTTATTCTGATGTTCTGGATGAATAATGACGTCTTGAATATAAAAATACATTGCGCCATCGCCAATCACCCGACCACAGCCTACAAGGTTGTTGTCGAGGTAAATTGTCGCCCAAAACAACGAGGCATCAAGACTTTTTTGAACAACCGATAGACACGGGTTACTCCATCCAATCAATTTTCTTAAACTGGCAAAGTCTTCAACTGACGGAGGGCTTTCTTTAACGGTGTAATTCGTATGCATCATTCGTCATTCCGTCCCTCGTTCTCGCCAAAGCTAGCTACCTAATTCGGTAATGTGAAGTAGTTCGCCCGACGGGCCCCACAGATAGAAAACACTTCCCCAATGTTGTTGCTCAATTGATGAAATTTTCGTTTTATGTAACGAGCGCGAGCACAAATCAAAAGCGTACTGAATGTCTGCTACACATATTTGTAGCATAAAGTTATTCGCCAATTCAGGATTATAAAAGCGCTGAAGAAAGAAGAGACAATCACCATTTTCAAACAGTGTTAGGTCTTCATTTACGTATTCTGCATTAAATCCAATCTCAGAATAAAATGCTTTAGAAATGTCGTAGTTTTTGCTTGGTATAAAAGTCTTAATATCTATGACATCCATATCTTGAGATCCCTCGCATTTCGCTGCTTTAAATTTAAGTCGTGGCTAAATGGCAATAACAGCAAGCATATCTTCGCCATCTTCATCTAACCCCACCTCTTCGAAACCAAAGCTTGAATAGAAGGCTTTGGCGACAGGATTCTTGGGGTTATAGCATATCTCTATCTGTTTGAGCTCAGAAGTTTGCTTTATAAGCGTGATAGCTTGAGATAAAGCAGCTCTGCCAATTCCATTATTCTGATGGCTCTCATCAATCATAAAGCGCCAAATGGACACTTTGGTTGGCGTTTCCTGAACCCACATGAAGAACCCTACGGGCTGGTCGTTGCAATAAATGGCTTTGCAGGTATGGTTCTCGTTGTAAAAAGACTCAACCAACGACCACATATTGCACGCAACAAAGGCTTGCTGATTTTCTGCCACATCCAAGTCACAAACCTGCTCATAGTTAGATTTGTTTATTTCTTTCAGTGAAATTTTCATCCTGTTTTCTTTTTCCAGTTAATTATTAAGAACAAATAAATAATTGTGGCTGTTTTGGTATTTTAAACTTTCTTATCAGCAATTGAGGTAAGTAATTTCGTTATTCATTGTGATATGTTGTTCTTGGTTCGTGTTTTAATCTTTATAATATAGTGACACGCTTTACAGGACTGTTGGTTAAGAGCATAAGGAATAGCGCTTTTTGACAGAGGCAATCTTCCCCACAACAAGCACAACCTCTTTCAGTTATTGAAATAAGGATATTTATATTGAAAAAACTCTCTTTTGTTTTGACCGTAGTACTGTTCACTACTGTGGGTTACTTTATCGGTTCGTTAACCAGTGAACCACTAATTCAGAAGAAAGACCAAGCAACTAACCTGAACAATACAGCAGTTCCCCTAGCGGATAAGTCAGGCTCAACTTCGTATCAAGCACTGACTTCAGCGGAAGAACTTATGGTGACGAAAATTGATACTGACGCTGAGCTAAAAAATGAAAAGCTAACTAGTAATGAAACCAAGGTTCACGCTTTAATTGAACCAGAAGAACCCATTGACGATACAAGTCACATTTTGAAGGTCAATAACGACGTTGCCACATTGGATACTAAGCGTTTAGGTTCTTTAACTATTACAGAATTAAGGGGCCTTGTAGAGACGATAAAGTTTGCTCCAAAAACTAGTGAAACCCTTTCAATAGAAAGCGATCTGCAAGATTCACTTATCGACAGACTAAATGAGCAAGACGCAGCACTGTATCAAGAGGCCGTTTGCAATAATGACCTTTGTGCAATAGAGGTGGTGTCAGATGACGCTGAAATATTAAATAGTCTAGTAGATGACTTAATGTTTGATGCAGACATTAAGTCCAGTATGCAAGGAGGCTTTGTTAGGCTATACAGTGAAGATAATCAGCACGTTGCTACATTTCTTGGCGTCAGAAAAGGTAAGGCATCAACTGTAATAATCGCCAACTGAGTAACCCCAGTCGCCTTTTATTTTACTAGCTAATGCCTTCCCTAGCCAGATTCTGTCTGGCAGTCTGCAGCTTCTATTTGTATTTACCGCTCGACCAATTCCATGACTATAAGGACAGGGCGAGCCTTAGAACCAATGCCGCAAGGTACAACCCTAAGCCAAATACTGCATGGTTTAAAACGCTGTGTAGACGGACAGCGCTAGGATTAGGCGTTTTCGATGCCGCAATACCCGCCCCCATACCTGGCTGCAATATAAAGAACGGTGCAACGACTGTAGCGATACCGAGCGCCACCGCTGGACCCAGCGTCGGTTCGAACAACCAAGATTCTCCGCATATGAAAATAAGCAGTGCTGCATAGGCAATTCCAATTAGGTAATGGGCTGTCCACCCAATAGTACTTTCCCCGTGAACAGCATGGGCACTTGAAATAGAAGTATGACGAACCTGCCCTTTTCTCATGTGCCCTATCCAGCGCCCCACCATGCCCCAATTGGTAGGGGCAATACCAAACAATTGCTTTCTCAACAAGGCCCATAAATCCATCACTAAAGTAGCTCCAATACCTATCAGCAAGATAAAAACAATACTTTCCATATTCACTCTCAATAACTAGTTTCAATTAACATGAGATGCTAGCCTACAACTTCAAGTTAACTTTAAGTCAAGTGCCTTTATGGGTAACAAGTATGGAAATATCTCGAGTAGCAAAAAAGTCAGGAGTGTCGGCATCAACACTGCGCTTTTATGAAGAAAAAGGCCTTATCAAATCTATTGGTCGACAAGGTATACGTCGCGTATTTAGCTCAAACGTACTAGAGCGCCTTGAATTAATCGCACTAGGCCGCGCAGCAGGTTTTTCACTGGAAGAAATTGCAGGAATACTAGGAACCGATGCAAAGCCTGATATAGACCGCGCTCTACTACTTAAAAAAGCGAACGAATTAGATGGAACAATCAAAAAATTAGAAGCCATGCGTGATGGTCTGCAGCATGCAGCTGCTTGCACGGCACCGAGTCATTTGGAATGTCCGAGGTTTCGTCGGTTGATGAACCTTGCAGCCGCAGGGGTGATTGAAGGCGTTGCCGCGAATAAAGCAGTAAAATAAATATCCGTATCAATGGAAACCACTCAACGCTTTGCGGGTCCTAAAGTCACCATCGAAGAGCTACCTCAAAATGGCAAAAATATGGCTATCGTAAAAACGTTCGTTTTTAAAAATGGCGCGTTGCAATATCGCTTCTTGCTTAAACCCTACATCTAGCAGCAGTCTTTGCGAAGCAAGATTGGATGAAAATACACAGGCAAAAATGCGCTCTATACTTGTGTTTGAGAAAGTAAGAGCGATAATTTGGCGCAGCGCGTCACGCATAATCCCTTTTCGCCAATGTGATGAACAAAGCCAGTACCCGACCTCTCCGGCTCTTTCATATTCAAAGTTTCCTGGGTTAACACCAATACACCCTACTAACTCGCCGTCGTACTCTACAGCTCTTATAAAACCTTCTTTGCTCCCCTCTTGAATCCACCATGTGGCATCTTCTTTTGTATAAGGGCTGGGAATTTTTGTCGACAGAAATTGCGTGACTGACGGTTGATTCAAAATATCTACCAGTCTACCCACATCGCTCATTTTAAAATCTCTGAGTGTTATCAGGCGCTTTACTTCCCACCCGCTAAATCAATAAACGACCCTGTAACATATGAAGACTGAGGTGATAGAAGCCAGGCTATCGCCTGTGCGACTTCATCTGCTGTACCGCCCCGCTGCATAGGAATTTGTAAGCTTAACCGCTCTACTCTGCCAGGTTCACCGCCATCGGCGTGAATGTCTGTTTTAATAAAACCAGGCCGGACGCTGTTTACACGAATGTTCTTCGCAGCAAGTTCTAATGAAAGCCCTTTGGTGAATGAATCCATTGCCCCTTTCGATGTTGCATAGTCGACGTATTCAAAAGGAGCACCAGTACGAGATGCAATGGACGAAACATTAACGATTGCGCCTCCAGCAACGCTTTGTTTGACAAAAGCCTTTGAACACAAGAATGCGCTAAGCACATTGGTATTAAGTACTTTAATGAAGCGCTCTGCACTGACGTTAATTAACTCAGTTTTGGTGAACAAAACACCCACATTGTTAACCAGGTGCGTTATTTCACCCCATCGGCCGTTCACAGTCTCAAACATGTTCAGCACTTGCGCTTCATCTGAAACATCGGCTTTATGAGCAAATGCAACGCCACCGTTGCCAGCTATCGACGCGCACACCCTATCCGCAGCATTTTTATCTGATAGGTAATTAACGCAAACCTTATAATCGTTACTTCCCAACAATTTAGCAGTTGCGGCACCGATACCGCGGCTCGCCCCAGTAACAATGACTACTTTTTCCACTCGATATCCCTTTCTAAAAAATTTGTTTACTCTTAACTCAGCAATCGCTTTATAAAATACGCTTGAGTACAACACACAATCACAATTAACGTTACTGAAATTTCTGAAGGCATTCCCAATTGTGCAAGAGCGATAACAGGCTCAGGTAGCTTCCCACCGATAAATATTAAGTGGCGAAGGTCAAAAAAGACTGGGAAAATTGAGTAGCATAGCAGGTCATAAAACATAAAAGCGCCGAATACACACACTTTTCTCAAGATACCCACAGGGCTGCATAGCCAAAGGAAAATGGTACATAGCAAAGAGATTAAGTAAGTTGTACCACTTCCCATCAAAAGCACGACCGCCACACGGTTTTGGTCGTATAAAACGCTGCTATGCTGTATGTTTATGATTGGCTTTATAATGTAAGAGTTAAATTCGCGGTGAATATCAACACTTAAAGATTTTACCTCTGGAATGAAACTAACAACTGCTACCGCACTGCCGGGCCAATGCTTTATATGATTCAGCGCCCCCATTTCCGGAAAAATTTCGAAGCCAGGCCAAACAGCAATGACTAACTGCCCCATCCCTAATATTTTCCCTACTATTCCGTGCCCTAGCTCGTGTATTAAAACTGAAATAATAAAATAAATGAGTGCTACACAGATTAGTGTAAATCCTTTTTTAAACGTAATCATTCCTTGTTCTCTTAGCTAATCGATTTGGGGCAATAAGTATTAAAGTTGAAGCTGTTGGTTTTTAATACAAATACTAAGAGGTGTAAATTACATCAAGGTTCCCAAGATAATCGTGATTAAACATAGAGCACCATTTTCGAAAGGCACAGCAGGCTAATAAGCTCTACTGAGGAATAACACCATTGACAGGTAAACAGAAAACTTCACAATGGTTCTACTTTATATTCACTCGCGATCATTAATGCTGTACCTTTCTGAATTTCAAATAAAGCTTTCTAATCAATACATTACTCCTGCATTTTCGCTAGCGCTCTGTACTGAAAGTGCGCCGTCGCACTTCCTTATCGCAGGCAGAAACAGTAGCGGAAAGTCACTCTTAATTTCCGCGCTTGCCGGTAGTGGGAAGGTCGTAAGCGGTAGTCGTGAATGTAGTTCGGTTGTTGCAGAAGTATCGGTTTTTAAACAGCAAGCGTTAATTGAAGAAGAAAAACAAAAAGACAGTGCGGATATTTTAGACGTAATAGCTGAGCCAACACAGGTTCGCGAACTATTCGCGGGCATCAATAAAGATTACCAAAGTCATCGTTATTACAACGAGCTAGCCTCTGCGCTTAGAATTGAGCATTTGCTAGATAATGGGTTTCTTTCACTTTCAACAGGTGAAACCCGCAAGATTATTATCATGTTGGCATGGTTAAGTAATGCCTCTATTATTTTGCTTGATGAACCCTTCGAAGGTTTAGATGTTGAAGCGATAAGCGCATTTAGTCGCTTTCTTGTCTCTCAGCAGCAAGCTTCTTTAGTACTTACCGCCAACAAACTCGCAGATATTCCCAAGAATATGCAAGCCCAGTTGATTGTCATGGATGACTTGGCTATTACGTGGAAATCTGAAGATAAACTTAACTATGACGGTTTGCGCTCAGAATTAAGCACCTGGTTTGCACTAGAGTCTGATGATATCAATGTTCCCTTAGCCCTTAACGCTAAAGACAAGCACGGCGATGACCCCAATCGCAATGACCGAAACCTCAATGAGCAAAACAGTGAGTTAGATTCACTACCTCATACCTTAATTCAGCTTAAAGATGGGTTCGTGCGCTTCGATGAGCGAACCGTATTTGAAAAGCTTAACTTTACGCTTAACAAAAATGAGCATTGGCAGATCACTGGTCCAAATGGGTCAGGCAAAACCTGTTTGCTTCAAATGTTTACCGGTGATAATTCCCATTGTTATATCAACGATTTAACAATGTTTGGCATAAAACGTGGCACAGGCGAGAGCATATGGGACATTAAAAAGCACATTGGAATTATGTCGAATGCGCTCCACATGCAGTACAAAGTGAATGCAAGTGTTGAGCACGTTATCATTTCAGGCTTTCACGACAGTATTGGTCTGTACACTCGCCCCACGCTAGCGGAACGCATGGTGGCAGAGCAGTGGCTTGAAGTACTGGGGTTGAAACAGAAAAAGAACACGCCGTTTCAGTCACTGTCTTTTGGTGACCAGCGATTAGTACTTATTGCACGTTCTATGGTTAAGCACCCCGCCGTGCTTATTTTGGATGAACCTTGCAATGGTTTAGACGACTTCAACCGACAGAAAGCGCTTAAGCTTATTGATATATTGGCTAGGGCTGGCACAAGTACACTGCTGTATGTGAATCACCATGCAGAAGAACGCATTCCTAGCATTCACAATACGTTAAATATGAAAGACTATAATGTTTAAGGGTATATGTTGAAAAACTTGGCTTTTCAGGTCTTCGCTAAAAAGGTGTGGCACTTGCCTGTTAGGCAATTAGCCTTAAAGCTGGAAGCTTAAAAGCGGATATTTAAGAAGATTAGCGAGGCTAGGTACCGAGAGAGAAAAAAGCGCTATCACAAGGGAAAACTCATGGAAAAAGTGATAGCGCCGAAGTAACCGAGGGTGAGGTACAATAAGTACTTAAAAACTACATGGGATCCAGGGTAAGCAACACGCGATGAGTACCAGAGATGACTTTGCAGGACCGGTGCACGGCGGCAAATTCTTCATGGCCCTGCCACGACTTACCTTTAAGTAAACCCACATCAAACGCGTTCATTTGCCTAACGCTGCTCTCTCGATAATGCTGGCCCAACCTATTCTTAGTAAGCCCTTGTGTATTCGCGTCGTTAAGACCAATCATTGGGCGTGTAACCACACTTTCTTTCGGTAGCCACTCTGTTCCTTCGCCCAAATAGGTATTCACCAACCGAACAGGAATATTGTCCACATGAAAGCTTGGGCACATTGCTGATGAAAGGGGCACTAACCTTACGCCCACACTGTCACAGTCAAATAGCGTGGTGAGCATGTCAGACAGCAAATAAATATCGTCAATGGCAGCCTGCTTTCCGGCACTATTTCTTCCATCAGGTAAAAGCTTTGCGATTTCCTCTTTCAGTGATGTTAAAGAGAAAACACCGCGAATCCCCATTCCTAATGATTTAAAAACGTCGACATAATATTGCGTGACAAGTGGTACTTCAGGCCTTGTCCATAACGCAACGCTTATCCCTTTTTCAAAGATATCGCCCAACACCATCGCATCGGCGCTTGAACGCCAAGAGTCACTGTGTTCAAAGGAAGTAATGTGGTCTTGTAACGCCTGCATATTAGTGCTCCCAAGCAGGAAATGGGTCAGGCATTTCAGCCCAAACATGATGACCTTGAATAAGCTGTTCGTCTGTTAACAAGCAACTATCTAACCGCTCGATAATGTCGTTTTTATTAAGCCCTTGTCCAATGAACACCAGTTCTTGACGCATGTCACCGAAGGGCTCCATCCATTGTTCTTCAATCGCTTTAAGGTATTCAGGGTCTTCAGGCCACTGCTCTTTGGGTACGGCTTTCCAAAACAGCCCAGCGGCCCCATATCTCGCCATACCGCCAGCTTGGCTCCAGCTGCCAGCTAATTGAGGGCGTGTTGCCAGCCAGAAGAAGCCTTTTGAACGAATTAACTTACCTGCAATGTCTTTACTATGAATAAAATCATAAAACTTCTGCGGATCGAACGGACGTCGCGCTTCGTACGAAAAGCTGCTTATACCAAACTCTTCAGTCTCTGGTACGTGCTCGCCACGCATTTCTTTCAGCCAACCAGGCGACTGCTGAGCACGCTCGAAGCTAAACCGCCCTGTGTTCAGCACTTTGTCGAGGGGCACTTTTCCATGCTCGATAGGAACTTGAATAGCCTCGGTGTTGAGGGTTTGCAGAATACTTTTAAGCCGCGCCAACTCTTGTTCAGAGACTAAGTCGGTTTTGCTTATTAGCAATATATCAGCAAATTCCACTTGTTCGACCAACAAGTCTGCCACACTTCGCTCGTCTTCCTCCCCCAAGCTCTCACCCACTTCGTTGAGAAACTTAGCTTCGTCATAGTCTTTAAGAAAATTCAATGCATCGACAACGGTAACCATCGAATCGAGGCGTGATATTTCCGACAAGCTTTTACCGTCTTCATCGGCAAACGTAAAGGTCTCAGCTACAGGCAAAGGTTCCGAAATACCTGTAGACTCTATTACCAGATAATCGTATTTACCTTCATGCGCTAAACGCTCTATCTCTTCAAGCAAATCTTCTCGCAACGTGCAGCAAATACAGCCATTGCTCATTTCAACTAGCTTTTCTTCGGCTCGATTAAAGCTAACTTCATTTTTCACCGTAGCAGCATCGATATTGATTTCACTCATATCGTTAACAATGACGGCTACTCTTAATCCATCACGATTATTCAGAATATGGTTTAGAACCGTGGTCTTACCGGCGCCTAAAAAGCCCGAAAGTACGGTAACGGGAAGCTGAGTTTGAATTGACATAACGACTCGCTAAGTTTCACTTTAAATATCGAATTTAATAAATGTTATAACATAACAATTGAAATGAAAATAACGATATGATTAATTTATTGCAAAACGCTTGCGGTATTCCACCGGACTAAGCCCATACTCTTTACGGAATATCTTCCTAAATGCATTGACGTTTTGATAGCCCACGTTGAATGCAATATCAGCAATGCTGCGCATTGATACTTCAATTCGCTGACAAGCATGATGACGCCATTGGTCATCTATTGGCGCTGGATTCTATGCAAGCACGTGGTATTGACATTGTATCGATAGAAACTGCATTTGCTTAGCTCCGACTTGTTTCGCTCATCACGTTGTTCGACTACTTGATGAGCGCTAACACTTCTCGGAATTTTGGATGCTGGCATGATTTTAAAAGGCCAAAAAGTGTCATCTCAAAACTGCTGATCCGTGCGCCCTGCTCACGCATATTTTGGATGGCGAGTACAGCATTTGAAGACTCTCTTGAAGAAATGCATTCCTGTATTACTTCCACAGTGTGATTATTTTCCAATAAACCCGTTACCGTTTGATAAACGCATACGTGCGCTTCAATTCCTACAACCAGCCATCGACTTAATTCCATTTCACCAATGTACGCCAGTATTTCGGACGAGCACTGGTCAGTACCCGCTACAGCGTTAAAAGTAAACTTCTTAAAGTGAGGGTCGCTTGCGACATGAGTTTCAATTTCAGGGACTGTTCTCCCCAAGCCATCAGGATTTTGCTCAAGTACAACTACGGGAATATTGAGCAATTTACAACACTGTATTAGCTTTGCGGTTTTGCATATCATTGCTTTGCTATCGCTGACTCTTCGAGCCAGCGCGCCCTGAACATCTACGATCAACAACCCTACCTTTTCTTCGTCTAAATGCATCATTCACACCGCTTGTGTTTAAGTTGTGGCTTCATATTCGGCTCTATTCGCCTTGTTTGACGGCGTTAAATTGCTCTCTAAATCCTCACACAAACCGCAATACCAAGGAAATAATGACACCGGTTACTATAAGCTGAACTAAGCAAAAGCCCATAATGTCTTTGGCTTTCAGGCCGGCTATGGCAAGTACGGGTAGCGCCCAAAATGGCTGAATCAAATTGGTCCACGCATCACCCCACGCTACCGCCATGGCAACTCTATTTATTTCGGCTCCAAGTTCAGCGGCAGCCGGCAAGATTACTGGGGCTTGCACTGCCCACTGACCTCCCCCCGAAGGCACAAAAATGTTAACAATGCCTGCGCTAATAAAACTCCATACTGGCAGCGACTCTGCAGATGCAAAGCTAATCAGCCATTCTGACATGGTTTGGGCCAATCCTGATTGAACCATTACCGCCATGATCCCCGCATAAAATGGGAACTGTATAACAATACCACTACCGCCCTGAACGGCTTGCTGCAGGCTGTGCAGTACATTGCGTGGTGTACCGTGAAGGACAATAGCGAGAAAGAGAAATAGCGTATTAACGATATTGAGATTAAGCCCGCCCCCTGAAACAAAGTAGTTAGTGAGATAAGCAAGCCCTGCAAAGCCTACGAGTAACCCAAGCACCTTGCTGTTTTCAAGTTTGTCGGCGGGCCGCTCGTTTGTTGCCGAAGGCAAAGCGTCATCTTTTAGCTTGGCGCTATCGACAATAATGCTTTCAGATTCAGGCGGTAACATTAAACGATTAATAAGAGGAATAATCACGAACATGATTGCCAATAACAGCAAGTTAAACCCACTGAAAATAGTCTCTCCAGTGCCAACTACGCCAATCTGTGCTTCTGAAAAATGACCCGGCGTTGCAATAGTTAAGGGCACAGAGCCCGCTAGACCGCCATGCCATACAATAAAGCCTGAGTACGCGCTTGCCACCAATAACCGATAATCAACCGACACTTTTCTTGCTAAGGCTTTAGCAAACAACGCGCCCACAACAAGACCAAAGCCCCAGTTTATCCAGCTTGCGATAAGCGACACTAACGTGACCAGCACAATGGCGCTCCCAGGACTTTTTGCTAAGCTCGCAAGCCTCTCAAGTAAGGATTTTACTAACGGCGTGCATGCCAGCATAAACCCAGTGACTAGCACTAAGAGCATTTGCATTGAAAATGTGAGCAGCCCCCAAAATCCGTCACCCCACTGTTGAATAGTTGTAAGTGGAGACTGATTTTGAATGACCACTGCAAACGCAAACGTAATTAGGGTGAGTAATAAAACGAAAATGTAGGGGTCAGGAAGATATCGTTCGACGAGTTTGACGAAGGGTTTTGATGCTCGGTTTAGCATTAACGCTCTCACAACATGTTAAAAACTTGTTGCATATTAACGCGTTTATTTCCCCGTTGGCGAGGGTCTAGTTAACTTTGTTGAGCCAGTGCTGTAATGTTGAAGTTACTTTATTGTGCTCTATGGGTTTGGTAAGGAAATCATCCATACCGGCTTTCATACACATATCTTTGTCGCCCTGCATTGCATTCGCCGTCATCGCTATGATGGGTACACGTTTGTAAACGTCGCCGGCTGCACCATAGCGAATAAGCTTGGTTGCTTCGAACCCGTCCATTTCCGGCATTTGGCAATCCATGACAATTGCGCTGTAATGCGCCTTTAGCTTGCTGCTTTTTAACAGTTCTAACGCTTCTACACCGTTGTTGGCAACGTCAACCACATACCCTTCGCTTTCTAGAACATTGGTGGCCACTATTTGATTAATGGCATTGTCTTCTACTAACAAGATTCGATAAGCATTATCATCAGAGGTGTATTTTGCGTTTTCTTCAGGTGATTGCACATGCTGAGTGTTGCCTTCGATAATATGAACCGGATCATCCTCCCGTTTTTTAAAGCGTGGTATAGCTTCATAGTCAGATGTATTTACTGATTCCTCTACAATTCGAATTAAATCTGAAGAGGTCAGTGGCTTAGGAAGACTCTCATCAACGTCTACTCCGCCATAGACAACAGAGCTCTCCATGTCGCTTAGCTGTGTCATTAATACCAAACGCGTATGTTTTGTTCTGGGGTTATTTAAAAGTATCTGGCCGAAGTGTTGTGAAAACTCCTCCTCTTCTGCTTTCTCCAGAAATACAACATCAATGGGTATTGCCGGTATCTCTTGCTCGCTGTCTTTCAAATATAAGCTAATCGCTTCCTCAATCGAAGATGCGGTCAGCGTAAGCACTCCCCAAAGTTTCAGCTGGCTTTGCATGGCACGTCTTGTTGAAGCATTGTCGTCAATAATCAGGCAACACATGTCTTGTTTAGCAAGCTGAGGGCGCACAGCGTTGCGTTGCTCGGCGTAGCGAATTTCGCATGTCACATCAAAACGGCTGCCTTTGCCAAGCTCGGTGGTAACACTTATGTCTCCTCCTAACAATTGGCATAGCTTTTTGGTAATGCTCAACCCGAGCCCTGTTCCGCCATAGCGTCTAGTTGTAGAAGCGTCGACCTGTGTAAACGCATCGAACAAGTGAGGTAGTTTTGACGCGGGAATACCAATGCCCGTATCTGCCACCGCAATGTGCATAAGCGCAGTATTCTGATTGTTAGTAGGAAGCAATTCTGCCGTGACAGAGAGCTCTCCTTGCTCGGTAAATTTAACGGCGTTGCTTAAAAGGTTTGTGAGGATTTGTTGAATTCGGCTGGGGTCTGAGTTTATTTTCGACTCACTGACCTTTGACAAATCTACAACAACATCCAGCCCTTTTTCTTGCGCTAAATGCGCAACCGATTGAGCAATGTTCTCAATCAATTCCCTTACATCAAATTCAACGGACTCAATCTCGAGTTTATCCGCTTCTATTTTAGAGAAATCCAAAATATCATTAATCAGGGCCAGTAGAGAATTAGCGCTTGAGCTTGCGATGTTGACACGCTGTGATTGCTCAGTAGTTAGGTTGCTTTTCTTAAGCAGACCCAGCATCCCTATCACGCCGTTCATTGGCGTTCTAATTTCATGGCTCATATTTGCAAGGAATTCAGACTTCAACTTGGTTGCTTCTTCGGCTTGTTCCAGCGCCTTTTTCAAATCGTTGGCCTGTGCTTTCAACGAGGCTGTTTTTTCTGAAACTTGTTGCTCTAGCGCCTGAACAAAGCGCTTCTGCTTGGTAATTTCTGTTTGCTGTAAGTGGGTTCTTAAGTAAATGATCAACAGAACAATGCCGAGTAAAAACGCAATGTAAATGCTGTATGCCCACCATGTTTTCCAAGGAGCTGCTGCTACATGCAAATTAACCGACATGACTTCACTGCCCCATTCACCATTGGGCTTCATTGCTTTGACCAGAAATGTATAGGTGCCACCATTTAGGTTAGTAAATGAAACGTTGTTGTGATTTCCGATATCAATCCACTGTTCATCGTACCCTTCTAATTTGTAGGAAAAATGCGAACGCTTGGGATCAGAGAAGTCTAGAAGAGCAAATTCTATTGAGAAGAAATAGTCTTCGTAGGAAAGACTGATATCCGTTACGTAGGATAGTGGCTTATCAAGGCTTACTGCTTCGCCCATTTTATTGAACCCAGTTAGCACAATTTTAGAATCGACTAACTCAGACTGTCCTGACACATACTCAAAATATTCAATACCTCGCTGGCTACTGGTAAAGAACGTGTTGTTAGCGGCGCTAAGTAAACTGTTTGAATAGAAGTTCTGACTTACAGCCCCTGCAGTGCTAGTGTAATTAATGGCACTTTCAGTAGCCGGATTAAAAAGAAAGATCCCTTTATTCGTGGTAAGCCAAAGCTGGCCCTCGTCGCCGTCTGCAATCGCTCTTACTAAGGTAGCGGGCAACCCTTTCTGCTCCCCAAACCAATCAAAGGATTTCGATTCAGGCTTATAAAGGTTCAACCCCCGTTGGGTTGCAATCCAAATTTGGCCGTTTTTGGTCTCATGAATATCTTCGACGATGCTGCCCAACAGACCTGCATTGTGATCTTCATTATACTCAATCTGAGTGAAAGTATTGTCCTGAATGGACCATAAATTTACGCCGCTTCCAGTGCCAATCCACATATTTCCTTGAGAGTCATTAACAATGGCGTGAATCTCTGGGTGAGCTAAACCGTCAGTCGTTGAAAGATGTCTAAAGGCGCCAGATTGCACGTTGTATATATAAACACCATGCTTGTAGGTACCTATCCATACATTGCCTTCGTTATCTAACGCTAACGCTCTGAATTCTCTGAACTGGCGATATTTGCTGTCTTCTCGGGGATATTCTAAGCGACTTACATTTCCATTCTTTCTGTTAACATGTGTAATAAAGTTGTCTTGTGCCACCCAAATATTGCCGTGTTTATCGGGGACAATAATAGGTCGTTCTATAACTCCCCTATTTGAATATTCACTTTCTTCTTTAAATACCGAGTCAAATTCCTTTTGGAGTATTTGCTCTTTCACTTTCCATGTATAAATTTCAGCATTTGCTGTAGCAATCAATACATCGCCACTATTTTTGAAGGTATCTATCTCAATGCCACTGGGTGAAACTAATGAGTCACTGTTGATCTGCTTGATTTTACGGCGAGGAGATAGTTTAAATATGCCGTGAACTTCACTGGTTACCCATTTAGTTTTAGTGTGGTCTTCATATATTATGCGAAGCCCGTTGTCATTGCCGAAGTCCATCTTCTCTACGTAATTTCCCTCACCTGTATGTCTATAAAGACCCGTGGTGGTCACAAACCAAATACACCCTTCGTGATCTTCAATCATTGAGTTCACTTGGCCTAATGCTTTGCCGTCTCGCGTAGTTTGTGCAAGGAACACGCCTGAACTTGGAAAGAAAAGAAAAGGGCCTTCCTGAGTCGCCACATAGAATTGACTTGACGACGTACGCAGCAAGCTACGTATTTCATTGGCTCCTGTCGCAGTACGATTATCAGGGTCGGGAAAGAAGTGTTTGGCGGTGAGAGTTCTTTTGTCTAGCAAGTTCAAGCCAAAACTGGTGGCTACCCACAGGCTGTTATCATTATTATCCATAATGTCCCAAATGCGATTATGAGACAGACTGTGGTCCTCATTGTTTTTCTTTTGAACCCTTTCGAACTCCCCATTTCCCAGAAAACGATTTAAACCTTGGTCATACGAACCTAGCCAAATTTGGCCCGTTTTATCGTGGAAGAGCGATTGAATGCGGTTTGAAGAAAGCGAGCGTGAGTCATTCGGATCATTTAAGTAGTGTGAATAGATGCCGGTTCGAGGGTCATACTTGTTTACGCCGCCGCCCCAAGTACCCACCCAAATATTCCCTTCTGCGTCCAGCATCAGGTTACCGGCGTCATTATGAGAAAGCCCTTGACCATGTTCACTATCAGATTCAAACAGTGTGACTTTCCGACCGTCGTAGCGCATTACGCCATTTTCAGCAGTACCAAACCATAAAAACCCTTGGCGGTCTTGGATAATGGAATAAATTTCTGAGGAAACAAAGCCGTCATCAGCGGTTAATAGCTCCACCGAATATTCATTCATAAGCTTATCTGAGCCTGTTGCCCAAGAAAAAGAAGTGTAAAAAAGACTAAGAAGAGCAATTGCAAACACGCGTACTGGAGAAAGTACGAGGCATGATAGATTCGCAGAGGTGATATTCTTCAAAGTAAGAATCGAGACGATAAATTAAACTTTGTTCACCTTAAAACATCTTGCTATTGCAATCTATTCTACAAAAGACGCATTTGTCACATAAAAGAGGTGACTTTTTGACCTGCATCATATTGTCTTAAGCATTATCCTCTATGATTAACTCGAGGCAGGATATATCCATTCATTTATTAGCTTACAAAATATATCAGCAATTGATGAGCCAATTAAATTTTAATAGGAGCGTTCGATGACCAAATCATACAAACAAATTACTGCAAGCTTAAATCCGTACCTAGCTGAAGTTAAAAAAGGGGTCCCAGATGTTATGAAGGGTTTCTCTGATATGGCAAAAGCGGCAACAGCAGACGGTGCATTAGATAAAAAAACGAAAGAACTCATTGCGCTTGCTATTGGTATCGCGACGCGTTGTGATGGGTGTATAGGCTTTCATGCAAAAGCGTTAGTTCAGTTAGGTGCGACGCGAGAAGAGATAGAAGAAGTATGCGGAATGTCTGTCTATATGGGCGGGGGCCCCTCGTTTATGTACGCGGCAGATGCCTTGCGTGCTTTCGATGAATTCAGTGAATAGCAATTAAAGAAAAGGGCCGAAAAAAATTTCGGCCCTTTATTCATTTAAAACTCACACCATCATAGCGAGTTCATGCTTTGTACGCTAACCGGTCCAAGCTCGGCAGCTTCAACTTCTGCTTTAATCTTCTCGGCATCTCCGATGATTATCCAGGTTAATTTCTCTGGGTGCAGCACTTCTTTCGCCGCGTTACTCAAATCGTCTAAAGACAAGCTGTTGTATTTCTCGACCAAAGACTCTGGGTAGTTATATTGTCTGTTAAATCTTTCACTCGACAGCAAGCTATACAATACCGCGTTAGCCGTCTCAAATTGACCTGGCAAAGAGCGAACTTCGTCTAACCGCGCCCTTTCAAGTTCATTCGCCATTGGCGGCTTTTCACCTAAGTAAGCGTTAAGCTCTTTCTTAAGCTCAAGCAGTGATGGACCTGTTTTATCGGTCTGCACCGGCGCATAAACCATAAACGGGCGCTGTCCCCTAGCATCTTGCAGGAAGGTATACGCGCCATAGGACCAGCTTTTATCTTCACGTAGATTCATATTAACGCGAGCAGTAAAAGCACCACCTAAGGTTAAATTCATGGCATTAATTGCAATATTATTGTCAGCCCCTGTTGGTGGCGCTAAATGTGCAGCCAGAATAAGTGACTGTTGTGCACCAGGGCGGTCGATAATAATCGCTTGGCCTTGCTCAGGCATTGACGCTTCAGCAATTTGCTTCGCACCTTTGCTACCTTCTACCTTCCATTTGCCAAACTCTTTCTCAAGCATGGGTTTAATGGCACCTAAAGTGGTGTCACCAACAACAAAAATTGTCGCATTGTCTGGGCGTAGCCACATATTTTTAAAGTTAACAAGGTCATCTCGCGTAATCGCTTGTACGTCTTGTTCAGTTCCGGTACCGGTAAACGGAATACCGTACGCATGGCCTTCACCATAAATAAGAGGCGGAAGTAACGTAAGCGCAATACTTACAGGGCGTGTTTTTTGCTGTGCAATATTACTTAATATAAGCGCTCGTTGACGTTCAATCTCTTCCTTTTTGAACGTTGGTGATTTCAAGATATCACCCATTAGCGCCAAAGAAGGCTCCATGTTTTCCGTTAACATTGACATGCTAACTGTAGTCGTATCCAGGTTTGAGCCGGCGTTTAAATCAGTACCTAACTGCTCAAGCTCTGCCGCAAGTTCTAGCGCATCATATTTTCCCGCGCCTTCGTCTAGCATCTGTGTGGTGAAGCTCGCAAGTCCTAACTTGCCACCCGCATCAGCAGCGTAACCTGCGTCGAATTGCACCGCAACATTCACCAATGGAACCGTAGAGCGTTTTGCAAATACTACCTTTACACCGTTTGAGAGCGTAGTTTCTGTCACCTCAGGAAAACTCAGTTGAGTCTCTGCATCGATTGAAGGCAAGCCAGAGCTGCGGTCAACGCCTTCGGTAGATGCTGTGTGCTCAATAAACGGAACAACCGTGATTTGATGCCACCCTTCTTTTAGCCATTTATTCGCAGCCGCTTTAACCCCTTTAGGAGTAGACTGTCCTAGCTCACTCAATTCAGTTTTGAAGTAGTTAGGGTCGCCAGCAATGAACTCACCACTAGCAAGCGTATCGGCTTTACCGCCAAAGCCCCCAACCTCTTCAAGCCCGCGAATAATTGAAGCACGTCGCTTAGTCGACACCAATTTAACTTCGTCTTTGCTTGGACCTTTACGCAAAAACTCGCTAATGACTTTATCTATTTCTTTTTCCACTGTCGCAACGTCAACGCCATCTTTTACGTCAACCGTCACACCAAAAATAGACGCCATTTGTAGCTCGTAGTTAAACACCGAGGCATTGGTAGCAATTTGTTGGTCGTACACCAGTTCTTTGTAAAGGCGTGAGTTTTTACCATCGCCCATAACACTCGCGGCAATGAACAAGTCTGTTGCGGTTGAAGAGGTATTTTCAGGTGAAACCCAAAGGCGGTAAATGCGCGATTGTGGCACCTTGTCTTGAATCACCTCTCGGGTATTTGCACTGCGCTTGGGTACCCATGCTTCCCATTTAGACAGTGCTGGGCCTGGCTCAATGTCAGCGAAGTACTTGTTAACCAGAGGTTTGGCTTCTTCTGCGTTAATATCGCCACTTAGCACCAGTATTGCGTTATTCGGTCCGTAATATTGGTTAAACCAGCCTTTAACGTCGTCTAACGATGCGGAGTTAAGATCTTCCATCGAGCCAATCACCGTATGATGGTAAGGATGCCCTATGGGAAATAAGCCTTCAAAAATATGCGTGAATACGCTTCCGTATGGCTGGTCTTCGCCCTGACGTTTTTCATTTTGTACAACGCCACGCTGTTCGTCTAATTTCTCTTGTGTTACCGCACCTAACAAGTGCCCCATGCGATCAGATTCCATCCAGAGAATACGATCAAGTGCAGGTGTCGGAACCGTTTGGAAATAGTTAGTACGGTCAAAGTTTGTGGTACCGTTTAATCCTGTTGCCCCAGCTTCTTGTAACGGTCCAAACCATTCATCGTCATAGTTCTCCGTGCCGTTAAACATTAAGTGTTCAAATAGGTGCGCAAACCCTGATTTGCCGTTTGGTTCGTCTTTTGAACCCACTTTATACCAAACCGCAACGGCAACCACTGGGGCCTTGCGGTCTTCATGAACAATTACGGTTAACCCATTATCGGTAGTGAACTTTTCGTAGTCGATATTGATATCGTTTTTAGCAAACGCTGAGCCAACCAGCGTACTACTTACTGCCAGCACACCTACACTTAATTTTAAGCGCTTGGTGAGATGCTTAAGTACAGTCATTTCGTCATCCTTAATCTTATTATCTGTGCTGAACACCAAAATGTGCCAGGCACCACAAAACGGCTTTACGCCAGTACTAAACATAAATCAATTTGGTAGTTTATAAAGAGTTATGATGCAGAAAACTGTAACGGATTGTAAAAGAGAGGAAAAACGACGAACGAAGAAATATTGCTGGGGGAAAGTAGAGAAGAAAGTCGCAATTATATTGCGACTAACCGTGCCCAAAGCGCTTTAACTTGTTTAGCGTCTTCACTTTCTAATTCGTTGTTGGCGAATGCGCTATTAAGGCTCTCGAGCATTTTATCATTAAGCATCGCAACCGTAGCATCTTCTTGCATTTCTAACTGGCGAGCCTCTACTGCAAAGTGACCTTGCAAGTAGCTGGCTATAAACAATTCGTCATCACTACCGTGATTTACCACGTCATCAAGCGATGCCTCAATATCTGCGATGGCGTTAACGACACTTTCTGGTGCTGCAGCAGGTGGTAACACGTCTTACTCCTTCCTGTTTTTAAATATCAAATCTTAGTTCGAGATAAACTCATTTTTTATGGCTATACATGTGCCGTGTTGTATCAAACTACGTCTTTAAATAGCTTGGCAAAGCACTTTATCTTTATACCCAGTGATAACCGTGAACGCGCCTGTAAGTTCAGCGTCTAGCGTTGCATCGCTTGAGTCTAAGCGAAGCGGCTTACCGTTTAATGCCTGTAGTTTTTGTTTAGTGGCAACAACGAGCATATTCTGCTTGCCAATTTGACGGATAAAAGCAGGGCTAAGCTGCTGATTTCCGCGACCTAATATGTGGCCCTGACCACCGATAACCGTCAAAATGACTTTGGTGGGCTTGTCATGAGTCAGCGCAATCAGTTCGCTCGCAGTAACGTCACTTGCGATTAGCTCACCTTGTTTAACCACATCCACACCCAACAAGGTATTTTCTAGGCCAAGAAAGTCCATGACCGCACCTACGGTGGAGCCGGACCCCATGACAAAATAGGTGTCAGGCTCATCGTCAATAATTTCACCAACATAAGCCGCAATGTCGTCAAGCACTAAGGCCTCGTCCTCTTTCCCGCCCATTTTTACCGCTTGAACGTAAGTGAGCTCTGCGGGTACGCGCATTTCACCATAGTGTTTGGCAATAACTTTGCCCTCGCGAAACGCGTTTTCGTCAATATCACGTACTTCGGCGTCCATTTCACTCACAAGCTCGCCTGCGATCATCTGACTTACTACCTGCCCTGCCGCTGACGGCGACACGCAGTAAACGCCAGAGTGAATTTTGCAACCTGCAGGCACACCTAGCACGGGCACCTGTGTGCCAACTACGCTACAGATATTACGGGCTGTGCCGTCGCCGCCGGCAAAAAGCAGTAAGTCGACGTTGGCGTCCACCATTGCTTTAGCTGCACGCTCTGAATCTTCGCCCTCGGTTTGCACGGCATCGGCCGTATAGATTACCTCATAAGGAATACCTAGAGATTCACAAATTGTTTCCCCCATATCGCCCGACGCTGTCACGACGGTAAATTGCCCAGATAAAGCTTCTAGAATACTGAGGGCTTTCGCCATTTTTTCGTTGGCTTTTTTCTCTGCTCCCATGGCCAGTGCTTTTTCGCGAATTTCTGCACCGTCGCTGCCTTTAAGCGCGAGTGCTCCGCCTATGCCAGCAAAGGGGTTTACCACAACACCCAGTTTGAATTTGGGTTTGTTATCAAACGTTGATTGGCTAAGATCAGTATGATTCATTCGGCATCTACTCCTATCCCGCCACCCAATTTGCTGTTAGCGCATTTTTTGACGTGTCTGTTACCGTGCTATTTATTAAGCTGCTACATGAACCAGACGACTTACCTTTACCAAACGTAGATGACAGCGCACTAATAAATTGTTCAGCCCGAGGCGGAAAGCCCTCAGATTTATAGCGTTCAAGCTGAGCGGCTACGTTTCGCGTAAAACCTTCTCTGTCGGGCTCAGCGCCGTTTAAGTTATCCGTGCTTACCTGAAACTTTCTTCCTGCTGCTTCTGTAAACGCCCACTCAATGGCCTGGGGCTTAATTTCTACTTTTTCGAAGTCAGCTTGCTGTGATGCATCGCGGCCATCTGGGCAATACCAGTAACCGTAATCTTCTAATAGTCGACGCTTTTCACCCGCAATACACCAGTGCGCAATTTCATGTAAAGCGCTTGAAAAAAATCCATGAGCAAACACGACTTGATGGTAAGGCGTTGCACTGTCTGCTGGGATGTAAATAGGTTCGTTATCACCTAAAACCAAGCGCGTATTAAAATCTTCAAATGTCGAATTAAACAACGCGATTAACACAGGTACATCAACGTCTGCTTCTGAGTGATCCGACCCCGTAGGCGTTTCTCGGTGCATGCCCGGATATTCACTTTTTAGGCTTTCAACGTTTGAGCCTTTAGTATCGGTATTTTTAGTTTCAATCTGGGCAAACAATGCGTGATGACTTGCGATGTTCATGGCGGCTAATAAATTCTACACAACAGAGCTATATCAATGGCGGTGGAGTATACCAGTAAAACTTTGTCTTCTCACTTGAAAGGCTCGCTTGCTTAGGTCAATCTAGGTTTACAACAACGAATTAGCCACACTATCTCAACAGGGAGTTTGTCATTTGGCGCAAGAGATAATTAAACATATTCATCGGGTTAATGCCCTTCGTGACTTAGCCAATCAGTTGGGTGTAATGCCTATCATTCATCAATTGCAACACTGGCAATGCGAACGCTTACTGGTCACGCACGACGATTTAGCACAGCAAAAACGTTACCAAAAAGCCATGGCTTTTTTTGTAGATGAATTGTACGGGCCAAAAGATTTTAGCCAACGGGACGCTGATTTAGTGCGCGTCATTCCAAAACTCGCAAAAGTACTGCCCGATAAAGCCATGAACGCCATGGATGATGCATTATCGTTAAATGCATTGTCGTTCGATTTAGACATGGCGATGGCACAGTATCTTCAAACCCACTTTCCTGGAGAACCTATTAGTCGGGACAACTACGCCGTTGCTTATCGAAGTGTGGGCAGAATTGAGGATAGAAAGCATCAAATCGACATAATTTCCCATTTGGGCGATCAACTCGCCGACGTGATAAAAATTCGTGGTATAGGTATGTTAATTTCACTTTCTCGTCGTCCAGCTAAATTAGCAGGATTACTCGCACTGCATGAATTTTTGGAACGAGGGTTTGATGCGTTTAAAGCGATAGGTGACGTGCAGAGCTTTATTGACCCCGTATTGGTGAGAGAAAAAGCGATAATGCAATTATTGCTAAGCGATGATTTAACGTTACCTCAAGATAATCCCCTGCCTGTGGTATGAGGCACAATGCCTGAACGTGAAGAAGCAGAGTAGATCAAAGCAAAAATATGAGTAAGGAAAAGATTTGAGCACCCCAACGCTTAATTGGACGTTAGACACTCCCTATGTGCAGCAGTGGCATATTGATGAAACGCACATCGACCACTATCAGCACGTTAATAATGTGGCATACCTGTCGCAGTTAGAAAGCCTAGCATGGGCCCATTCAAACGCGCTTGGGTTGCAGTTTGCCGATTATCAATCGCTTAACCGTGGCATGGTCATTAAGCGCCACGAGCTAAACTACCACCTGCCAACACATCTTGGAGATACGTTAGAATGCGCTACCTGGATAGTGCATTGCGACAGCAAACTTACTTTGAAACGCCAGTTTCAATTTATCTGCCCAAAGCGAGGCAAAACCGTATTTGATGCTATGACCACATTCGTGTGTGTTAGCCTTGATACTGGTGCCCCAAAGCGAATGCCTAAACAATTTGTGGACATATACGGCAAGGCGTGTGTGGCACAATGAAAACGTGGCTAGCGATAGTGCTTTCGCTCTTCCTTGTTGTGTCGCTAGGCATAAACGTTTACCTATGGCTTAGTTTAAAGCAGCACAATGATAAAGCTTATGCACTAGAGGCCAGTTATGAACACCGTTTAGATAGTGATAAGCAGCTAGAAACCCAAGTACAGTTGGTGGATGAAACTCAGGTAAACGAAAAAGCTGAGCCCTTCAACAATGAACGGTCTCCCGCCAACTTTTCACCTATGACAGGCGCTAACACGGCACCCAAAGAACTTGACGATCTGCGCACCTCTTCACCACTCGTTAATCAAGGTCAATTAGATTCACTGACTACCCTACTCAATAACGAGCAATACGCGTTGCTCGCCTCTGAATTAACAAACCTTTTAAAATATGACCCGCTCAACGAATCTCTGTTGTTGCTAGAGGGTGAACTGATTGAGTTAACCAAGCCTCTCTCAACGGCCATAGTGCACTACTACGACTTGGCCGAACTGCCTCTTTCATCTGAAACTCTCTCATTTATCGACGCAAGAATTGCCACTTTGTATCAACAGGCCCAGACGCAGTTAAGTCAAGACGAACAATGGGAACTGGTTGCCAGATTAAATGAGCCACTGTATCAACGCATACCTGACGCTAGGCACTACACCCTTAATTTGGCTGAAGCTTACGCTTATCAGCAAAAGCTTACGTTAATGGAAGACGTGCTTGCTGCACTTCCATTAAACGACAGAGACGCTAATATCATTCGCAATAAAGCCTATGAAATGCGCGATGTTGCCAACGCAGATAACACGCTTGGCGAAAGTGAACCAGCGCCATCAAAAGCTGAGGCGGCGCGTTTTCAAACTCGCGTAGCTTTGCAGCGCATTGGCGATCAATATCGCCTTGAAGCAAAGGCGCTCAATCAAAAAGCCACCATGATTTTAGATACGGGTGCCAGTACCACCGCAATATCATCGCGGCTCTTTGCGCGTTTAGGTCGTATGCGAAACCTCACGTTTATTGGCAACTTCAACGTTAGAACTGCATCGGGAACTATCGAAGCCCCACTGGTACAAATACCGCGCTTTTATTTCGCTGGATACGAGTTTAATGATGTATCTGCCATTGTTCTCCCCGAAGACGCCCTGCCCGATGCTGATGGTTTACTGGGAATGAACGTTTTAGGACAGTTTGACTTTGCGATAATGCCCCAGTCTAGTGAATTGATTTTGACTGAGCGTGATAATTAGCGCGCAAACTTTATTTAACGCTGCTCGTGCCCCTGTGATAAAGTTCAGAGAGTTCACAAATATTCAGACAGCAGTTGTAATGCCACGGTTGGTTTTTCTTTTCAGCATAATTTATCTATCTAGTTTAGTTAAAAGTTTACACGCACAAGAGTATGCTAATTGTGTGAGCTGCCATCAGGAACAGGTTACGTTGTGGCAACAATCAGACCACGCGAAAGCAATGGCCCATGCTAATGATAAAACCGTGCTTGCCAATTTCGATAATGTTTCTATAACTCACTTCACGCAGAAGGCACGTTTTTTCAAAAACGAAAATAAATTTTTTGCCGAACTGACGGAAGCAGGAAGTACGAATATCTATCCAATTACTTATGTTTTTGGTCATTTTCCGTTGCAGCAATACCTCATCGAAACACAAGCAGGTAAACTTCAAGTTTTTCCTTTTGCTTGGGATGCTAGAGACGAATCAAAAGGCGGCCAACGTTGGTACCCCAATTATTCATCTGAGGATATTACTCCTAAAGACAGGTTGCATTGGAAACAACCGATGCAAAACTGGAATGGTATGTGTGCAGACTGCCACTCAAGCGGATTAAAGCGCAATTTTGATACTAAGACGCTTACGTTCGACAGCCAGTTTGATGAAATCAATGTGTCGTGCGCATCCTGCCACGGTGATATGGCATCGCATTATGCTGCAAATACAACAAGCGATAATGACAGCGAACCAAATAAAAAGGACAACGTTATGCATGTTGAAGAAGTTAAGCATCATGGGCCATCGCTCACTTCCCACGATTTGTCTCTTAATGAACAACAAGCAATTGGAAAGTGGCTGTTAAAAGGTGGAAGCACCATCGCCGCTTGGCATGAACCAAAAGATGGCGAGTTTATTCATGCAAAACGAGACAATCGGTTCATGGAAACATGCTATGCGTGTCACTCTCTGCGCACCTCACTTTCTGATGGAATAGACCCTAAAAAACCTTTCCTAGACCAGTTCTCACCCTCGCTTCTTATTTCACCATTGTATTTTGCTGATGGGCAAATACGTGAAGAGGTTTATGTTTACGGCTCTTTTTTACAAAGCCGTATGTATGAAGCTGGTGTTAACTGTATAGACTGCCACAACCCACACTCTATGAAGCTCAAAATAGAGGGAAATGGTTTGTGCCTTCAGTGTCACTCGGCATCGGCTTATGAAGGTGAAAAGCATACAAAGCATGTGGGGAGTGAAAATGTAAATCAGTGCGTAAACTGCCACATGCCTACGCGCACCTATATGGGTGTAGATGCACGGCGGGATCATAGCTTTAGTATTCCAACTCCCAACGTTTCTTCGACTACTGGTGCACCCAACGCATGTTTAAACTGTCACGACCAAGATAATGATTGGGCATCAGAAAAGCTAATCAACTGGTATGGCAAAGACTCTACACTAAGCAAACAAGAAGAAAACTATATCTCTCTTATGCAGGGTAATATTCATAGTAAACAAGCTGTGCTGCGTATTGCCCATTCGTCGTCTCTTCCAGTTATAAAACGGGCTACTGCGCTGAGCTTGTTGGCATCGTCGAACCAGGCACTTACTGATAAAGATTTACGGAAATTTATTCTGCATGAAGAGCCTTTGCTAAGACTGGGGGCGGCGCAAGCCGGTCGTGCCCTTCTTCCTAATGAACGAACGAAATCGTACGCTAATCTACTTGATGATAAGTATAAAGCCATTCGAGTGACTGCAGCTAATAACTTGCTTGGTCAGGGCTTAAACACAGAGACCTTTAAGAAAGCGCTTGGAGAGCTTAGGTTGTCGAATACCGTAAATCAATGGCGGGGGGAAGGTAACCTCAATCAAAGTCTGGTTGAATATCAGCTCGGCAATATTCATCAAACAGAAAATCTGCTTAAACAAGGTTTAACTGTTGACCCATACTTTGAGGCGAACTATATCAACTTGGCAGAGTTGTATCGCGCTCAAAATAAACTTCAGTTGGAAGAACAAACCCTCATTGATGGGATGAGCAATTTGCCTGATAGCGCGCTCATCCATTATTCGTTAGGCATGCTGCATGTTCGTAAACAGGATAAAGCAACTGCAGTTACATTTTTCAAAAAAGCGACAGAACTTGACCCTGACAACCCACAAAATTGGTATATTTACGCCCTTGCTTTAGATAGTGTAGGTCAAACGAAAAGCGCACTCAACGTACTAAGAAAAGCCATAATGAGACAGCCTGATAATTCGCTTATCAGCTTGGGGTTGTCACTTTCACAAAAAATAGGCGATGAAGCGTCGTACCGCTTATTTCAGTCTAAAGCTAGGCGATAAACAAATTAGCGCATTACTGAGGTCATGCTTTGCATGCCCTAATGGGCAAGCGCTCTAGCTGTAAAAAGCCACTAATCAGCATTCACTACAACTAAAGGAAACGTCTCAAACGCCACACCTTCATGCCCTGTCTTCATAAAGTTGCGGATATTGGCGTGGTCGTTACCACTAGGGTTATTAAGTACGTCTTCACGATAGAATCGTCCAAACAAAGCCAGCGTTTGAGCTTGATTTAGGTTTAAGTACTGCCCCAGTGCGAGCAGTTTGCATGAGCCATTATTCTGGTTAGCTTCGTTTGTTACATCACCATTGGTGAACGCGGTTGGCGTAAAAGCAAACACGCTATCAACGAGCGCGATAACATCGTTAAACTCGATAGTCTCTGGTGAATTGCTAACGGCTTGGACTAAGTTTTGAGTGTTGCTGAACGTCATATTTATCTCAGTGAAAAAAGAAAACGATAATAGCAGGTCTAGGTAACTTCAACAGGCTAAAACAGGTGTGGTTTCGGTATTTTCATAAAAACTACAGTTTTCGGCGGCTGGAAAAAATAAACCCCTCTGAAAAAAGTGGGGTTTATTATCAATCTTAAGTACCTCCTAGTGAGGCACTTATATTTCTAACTGTGTTTTTGCGCTAGGTGATTAAACCGCAGCGCACACGCGCGTACCCTGGTCGATGGCGCGTTTTGCATCTAGCTCTAATGCTTCGTCTGCACCACCAATTAAGTGATAAGGCATGTTTAAGCCTTCAACGATATCACGCATCGGCTCTTGGCCTGCACAGATGATGATGTTGTCTACCGGCAATACTTGGCTGTTACCATCAACCGTAATATGTAGCCCTTCGTCATCAATTTTATCGTAGCTTACACCTGGGATCATGGTCACGCCTTTAGCGAGTAGACCCACTCTATGTGCCCATCCCGTTGTCTTGCCTAAACCCGCGCCAACTTTTGTGGTCTTGCGCTGTAGTAGGAAAATTTCTCTTGGAGATGGCTCTGGCTGCGGCTTAACGCCTTCAATTCCCGCACGTGCCGAGAAGGTCATATCAATGCCCCACTCTTTCATAAATGCAGGAATATCTTGGCTTGGCGTTTCTTTGCCATGAGACAAATACTCAGCGGTATCAAAACCAATACCACCGGCACCGATAATGGCCACCTTATTCCCTACAGGCTTTTTCTCTTTTAACACTTCGATATAAGTCAGCACTTTTTCGTGCTCAATACCTTCAATCGCTGGCGTGCGCGGCTTGATGCCCGAAGCAATCATCACTTCATCGAAACCTTCGTCGTTTAGCGCAGCCGCATCAACATAAGTATTCAATTTAAGGGTAATGTTTTTATGAAGCTCGATCTGGCGTTTGAAATAACGCAGCGTTTCGTAAAACTCCTCTTTGCCTGGAATTTGTTTGGCGATATTAAATTGACCACCAATTTCGCTAGATGCGTCATAAATCACAACGTCGTGACCACGCTGGGCAGAGGTCACTGCTGCTGCTAATCCCGCTGGACCTGCGCCTACAACCGCTACACGCTTTTTAGTCTCTGCTGGCTTTACGTTAATTTCAAGCTCGTGGCAGGCTCTTGGGTTTACCAAACAGCTGGTCATTTTGCCGTTAAATACGTGATCTAGACAGGCTTGGTTACAGCCGATACAGGTATTGATTTCGTCGGCTTTATTTTGCTGCGCCTTGCGCACAAAGTCAGGGTCGGCCAAGAACGGACGGGCCATTGATACCATGTCAGCATCACCGCGAGACAACACTTCTTCAGCCACTTCAGGGGTGTTGATACGGTTCGATGTGATTACCGGAATCGAAAGTGCTTCGCGGAATTTAGCCGTTACCCACGTAAATGCCGCACGGGGTACTTTGGTTGCTATGGTTGGGATACGCGCCTCATGCCAGCCAATACCGGTGTTGATAATAGTGGCACCCGCTTTTTCGATTTCTTTACCAAGCTGTACGACTTCTTCATAAGTAGAGCCACCTTCAACAAGGTCAAGCATCGACAAACGATAGATAATGATAAAGTTCTTACCTACTGCCTCGCGCACGCGGCGTACTACTTCAATCGGCAGGCGGATTCGGTTTTCGTATTCGCCGCCCCACTCATCGTCGCGGTGGTTTGTGCGTTTAGCAATAAACTGATTAAGGAAATAACCCTCAGAACCCATTATCTCAACGCCATCGTAGCCTGCGCGCTGGGCTTGGGTTGCGGCGGTAATGAAATCTTGAATTTGCTTTTCAATCTCGTCAGCTTCTAGCGCTTTGGGCTTAAACGGATTAATTGGCGCTTGAACCGCAGACGGTGCAACAAGCTTAGGGCTATACGCATAGCGACCCGTGTGCAGAATTTGCATACAGATTTTGCCGCCCGCAATATGCACCGCGTCAGTCACTTCTTTATGGTTTTTCACTGCTTCGTCTGTGTCTAAACGAAACGTTGATGGATGGGTCGCGCCTTCTTCATTTGGCCCAATACCACCTGTAACGATAAGCCCTACGCCACCTCTGGCACGTTCACCATAAAATGCCGCCATACGTTTGTGGCCGTCGGGTAATTCTTCTAGGCCCGTGTGCATAGAGCCCATTAGCACGCGGTTTTTAAGGGTGGTAAAGCCTAAATCTAACGGACGAAATAAATGAGGGTAAACGGGATGATCGGTAACGGTCTGATTCATGATACATTCCTGAAAGTCGTTTTGGCTTGGTAAAAGCCGTTAAAAAGCCTGTTTAAATATTCTTATTTGATGCGTTTCTGTTGTAGAAGCGCTCATTATCTAAGTGTTTACTTAGTTTAATTTGCTACTTAGTTTATGTAATAGAAATCGTGTCGCGCGCCGGCCTTAATGTATGCTACATCATCATTGGGCCATCAATGAGCAATTTGCTTCAAAGGAAACGCGCTTTCATACATAAACTTACGAACTCATTTTCTTAATGGCTGGGTGTAGTGGCGGATATTCCGGCAGCGTTTTAGTTTTCTGTGCTTCCATGGCTTTAAACACATCTTCCATTTGGAACATGCCCGCTTGCCATGTGGCCATATAGGTCAAGCTCTCTGCCACCGTGTGTTCTACCGCGTAGTTAATCATAGTCTTAGTACCTGAAACTGCTAACGGCGAATTCATTGCAATCTGCTGAGCTATTTTCATTACCGCGTCTAGCATGGCAGTTTGGTCATCGAATACCTGATTCACAAAGCCAAGCTGCTGCGCTTCTGCGGCACCAAAGTTGCGCCCGGTATAAGCCAGTTCTTTAACTATGCCAATGGGAATGAGTTTTGGAAGTCGCTGAAGTGTGCCTACGTCCGCCGTCATACCTAACTGGGTTTCTTTTATGGTAAAAAAGGCGTCTTGGGTGCAATAGCGCATGTCGCATGCACTGAGCAAATCTACTGCACCACCAATTGCCCCGCCCTGCACGGCACCAATAACCGGCATACGTGCCTGCTCTATGGCGGTAAAGCTATCTTGAAGCAACATCACCATACGGCGCATACGCTCTGCTCTGCGCGACGGGTCGCCCTTAAAGTCTTCTTTCATATTCAGGAACACCGATAAGTCCATACCGGCAGAGAAATGCTTACCCGTTGATGAAATAACAATGACACGGGCGTTACCTTCATCGTCTATTTCACGAATAGCCGCTGGCAATTCGGTCCAAAACTCTGGGATCATACTGTTCATTGCGTCGGGGCGGTTTAGTACTACGTGGGCAATATGGCCCTCTCGTTTTACTTCTAATGTAGAGTACTTCATGGTTTGCGCTGTCTCCTTGGGCTGTTCCTGTTAACAAATTTGCAAACTAGACAGCGTCAAGATAAAAGGCTATGTTGACAGTGTCAAGATAAAACGTTATCTATTCGTCTCAATTTTGAAAATGGAAACATCGGGTTTATGGCTAATGCAGTACAAAGCTACCATCACGGCGATTTACGCAGTGCCCTTATAGAGGCGGCTACCGCGCGTTTGTCTGAGCACGGCGTTGATAGTTTATCTCTTAGAAAGCTGGCAGAAGATGCTGGAGTGTCACGTACTGCGCCCTATCATCATTTTAAAGACAAGAGTGCGCTTTTGAGTGCCATTGCAGCCAAAGGCTTTAGCGATTGGCATACCGCAGCTAAACGAATCTTCGAGCAAGAAGACAAAACACCGCAAGCACGTTTCCGCGAATTTGTGCACGAGTACATTGGCTACGCTGCCGACAACCCAGAGATGTACGAATTGATGTTTGGTCGCACTATTTGGCAAAACCAAGCGGCGACCAACGATTTGAAAGAGGTTGCATTTCCCTGCTTTCAGTTTCAGGTGACGATGACGCGCTATTGGCAAGATAAAGGGCTTCTCCCAAATAATCAGGATGCGCTGAGACTCGCACAGGTTACTTGGGGCACGCTACACGGGATTGCACGATTGCTCATTGATGGTATCTACGCTGACAGCAGTCATATCGAGGAAATGTGTGATTGTGCAGCAGATTTGTTTATGCAAAAGCAAATGGATGCTTAGAACGGATGAATTGCCAGAGCGAGACGAAGACTCGCTCGTAGCACTTTTTTAGTTACGCCGATTCCGCTTTAGCCATAGATACTGGCTGACCTTCGTGCGTCGCTTTAATAAACTCAGCAGCACGTTCAGCAATCATAACGGTAGGCGCATTGGTATTGCCGCCAATTAGGCTGGGCATCACCGAAGCGTCTACCACTCTAAGACCTGCTATACCTCTTACCCGCAATTGGGTATCAACCACTGCCATATCATCGTCATCACTGCCCATTTTACAGGTACCAATTGGGTGATAGATGGTTTCAGCACGCTCACGTAAAAACTCTAATATTTCTTCATCTGTTTGTGCTTCTACCCCAGGATATAGTTCACTGCCTTGGAACTTGTCGAAGTCTGGTGCAGATAGCAGCTTACGGGCAATGCGCACACCTTCAATCATGACCTGCTGATCTTCCTCTGCAGTCAAATAATTGGGGTCAATAAAGGCTTGATCAGCAGGATGGTTGCTTTGAAGCGAAATAGTGCCGCGGCTTTTGGGGTATAGACAACATACGTGAAGGCCATAACCGTAACCAAAAGCTAACTGTCTTCCATGGTCGTTTAAAATTGCCGGTAGAAAGTGAAACTGGATGTCTGGACCTTGTGTCGCTAAGCTTGAGCTAACAAAGCCACCTGCTTCGGCTATGTTGGACGAGAAAATACCTTTGCGCCTAAACGCATAGTCTGCGGTGGCTTTTACGTAGGAAGGCAAGGCCCCTAACGCCACGGCATAGCCCTCTCTCGCTTTACAAGTATATTGTACAATTGCATCAAGATGGTCTTGTAAGTTTTGGCCCACACCAGGCAAATCTTGCTGAACAAAAATCCCCTTTTCTTCTAGCTCTGCTCTGGGTCCTATACCTGAAAGCATAAGAAGTTGAGGTGAATTAATCGCGCCGCCACACAGGATAACTTCGCTTTTAGCAAAATAGCGATTTACTACGCCTTTTTCTCGTACCTGAACGCCAATTGCACGCCCCTCTTTTAACAGCACTTTTTCGGCTGCGACTCTTGTAAGTACAGTTAAATTGTTGCGATGTTTGGCCTGCGTTAAATATCCCTTCGCCGTTGAACAGCGCTGCCCGTTGGCCTGCGTAACATGGTAATACCCTAACCCTTCTCTGTCGTCTCGGTTAAAGTCGTCGAGCTGTTGATAGCCTGCAATCGACGCTGAGTTCACAAATGCGTCTGACAGCACGCTGGTATGCCTAAGCTTGCTAACATTTAGTGGGCCGCCTGTGCCGTGGTATTCATCAGCACCTTCTTCAAAGTTCTCAGAGCGTTTGAAATAAGGCAGTACATCATCAAAAGACCAACCTTCAGCCCCTTCTTCATTAGCCCAACGGTCGTAGTCTTCTTTTTGCCCGCGAATATAACACATCGCATTAACCGAACTGCTGCCGCCCAAGGTTTTACCGCGGGGCCAGAACAGTTCTCTGTCATACATCTCTTTTTGGGGTGCTGTGTGATAACCCCAGCCAATCCCCTCAAATCTACTGAGTAAAGACAACCCAAACGGGATATGAATAAGCGGATTAGTGTCCTTTGAGCCAGCCTCTAATAGCAAAATATCTAACGCGGGGTTTTCTGATAAACGGGTGGCAAGCACCGCGCCCGCAGAACCGCCGCCTACAATAATGTAATCGTATTTGCTCAGTACTTCGCTCATTTCGCCAACTCCTTGAGGGCAAGACTATTAAATGTTAAAAAAACGTTGTGGTACGACCAGATTACCAAACAACACTTCGCCAAGAAAAGACTTAAATTGTAAGATTTAAAAAATCTAATAATCCTGATAACTTAAGTGCTATATCGAAGTAGCCCCTACTCTGAAAAAACTAACAACAAGCCACCGCCTAGTAGATTTAGGCTAAGAATGAACGTTGACCAAAAACCTATCGTTTAAAGACAAATGTAAAGTCTACCTTGCACAATGGCTTGTGAAATGGGGCAAGCTGACGCACGACGACTTCACGAAATCAGAGCTTCATGACCTCGTAAAAGGCAGCTTTCCCTACTCATTCACTTTCGATATCCCCATGGGAACCGGGACGGTTACCGTGCTTGAAGGAAATATAACGCTAGATAGTGAAAGCAACCGTATTGGTCTGCAGTGCCTCGCTGCGCTTAATATTGTGGTTGCCACCACGACTATTTATCGCGCTCATGTTGTATTTACCGTGTCGGCTTCACCCTATTACGACAAAAATATGAGTACACTCTATTTGACTGGCGTCGCCACTGACAGCGTCACCTTAGTTAACGATGATTACGCGTTGATTAAAGACACGCAATTTCTGATGTCGCAACTCTTCCCCAAAAGCGTTAATTCTTTGCTTGGTGGCTCTCTAAAATCAGCGTTATCACTGTTTAGCGCCGGCACATCCAATATGGCTGCAGACTATCTAAAGGTCTATTTATCTGGCTCGAAACAAGCAGTGTTGGACTACCACATCCCTCTCATTAACAACGCCATTAAAAAGCAAATTAAGCAGGAAGACTTAAGCCATACCATGCGTAACGACCATTGGCGCGAGGTTCTGTTCTCAAAAGCTGGCCAAAACGTGCGTGTAGAAGACGACGTACTGCGCTTTTACCTCATTGAATGACAACGCTTACTGTTTGGAACAATGCACGCTAGTGATCTGACACAATAGAAACAGGGACGGTATCCACCTGTTCGCCAATATCGTCGATGTTTAGCCTGGGATCGTCCACACTTGCTTCAAGCATATCGAACGCCTCTTTGACGTAGCGCGCTAACGGCTGTAGCGATTCAATATTCTTATTGCAGCACACTAATCCCACATTTGCCGTGCCTGCATATGTCATAAGCGTAATATTTACCCCGCCACCAGGCGTCATGGTAGAAATGGGGTAACAAGCCAGAAGCTCTGCATCTTTTAGATACCGCGTATCTTTTGGCCCAGGTACATTGGAGATTAAGATGTTGGCAATGGGTTTGACTACGCTAGATAGCCTTAACCACTCAAAGACCAGTGCAAGCGATTGAATAACAATGGTATAGCCGCTAAATGCTGCGGGCCGCGCGTGCTGCGCTGCATGTTTTACAATGCGGTGGTTCACTACGATTTGGCGCAAGCGTAAATAAGGATCAGTTTCGCCGTGAGCAAGCTGCACCGGCACAATGGCTATCTTATTACCCGTGGTTTTCTCGCCGGGTTTACGCAAATTTATTGGCATATTGGTGAACAAGGCTTTTTTAAATACTTGCCCGTGGTCTTGCAGCAGTTTATGTACGCCAATATCGAAGGCACATAGCAACACCTCGTTTGCCGTAGAGCGCGTTCGCCTTGCCAGAGCTTTCACACGCTTAAAGTCTAAGTCCATGGTAGCCACAGCCCTTCCCGCTTTCACTTGTCCAGTCAGCACTGTTTTCGTACCAGTGAAAGGAATAGGCATATAATGTGGGTTCACTCGCAGCACTTTCATGAATATACGAATAAAGATAATTAGCAAATCGAGCGCGGTTTTAAGCGCGTAACCCACTCCCACTAAGCGCTTGTAAAAGCTCACAGGCTCTCTGCGCTTATGGCGCAGTCGTTTTACTGCCCATACTGGTGTGAACTTAGTCTCATGAGAGTTTGATACATATCCCGCTTGGAACCAGCGCACTAAGGTTGCCCCATCGCCATACATATGATGAACCCGCGCATAAATAGCAAACGTCTCGCTGTTGTCATCAAAGATGAAATGGTATTGCCAAAGGGGTTTGTCGGGATCTAACCGCGAAGCATGTAATCTTGCTACAAACGCATCGAGTGCTTCGCGATTTGTAACATCAACAACGCGATGAATTTGAACGTGATAATCCATGTTGAGCTTTTTTACCGGCGCAAATCCCACCGGGTATCCCAATACCGTTTTTACCGCACAGTTGAAGGGAGAAGTAGCACGGGCAAAGCTTCTTATTTCTTGGAATAATTGAGGGACATATTCGGTACTTTTTACCCCTCTAGGTATGGCAAGTAGCTGCAAGCAAGCTACGTGTTTTGGATTCTCGTCTGACTCGGTAATCCAAAATGACTTATCTAAGAAACTGAGCGTTTTTGCCATTACTATTCCTTTACGCGAAGTCGAGGGGTGACGGGGTTGAGGCATCTCTCATAAAGTCATGAGAGTCGAGCATCTGTTCTAACTGCTGTTTTTGTTCATCGGATAGCGCCAATCTTGGCAATACGCTTACCATCATCAGCGACAAGGCATGATAGCGCTGCAGCTTACTATCCATATGGCTGTTTAATTCATCAAATTGACAAGACTGTGTGATGATTAAGGACATTAAATCCACCATAAGTGCCCTGTCTGCCTTTGAGGCAATAAGAATGTCTCGTTTCGATAGTGACTCAAAAAGAAACGCTAATTGCTTATTTAAGCTAGACAATATGTGCTGTCTAGGGCGCACGATACTGGGATATTTTTCTGCTAAGTCAGCCGGGCTACGGTAGAAAAAGCGAAATACATGAATACTATCTATAAGCAAATACAGGTAATACATAATTTCTTCAGGATGAAGTGTATCGAGCTTTTCTCGGCTTAGTATCTTCTGCATCTGCTGTTCATGCATTTTCATCAACGCGTTAACCAGGCTGTCCTTGCCTTTAAAGTGGTAGTAGAGATTCCCCGGACTAATATCCAGCTCAATAGCGATATCAACACTGGTAACGGTGTTTTCGCCGTGCTCATTAAATAAGGTTAGCGCGGTGAGTAGTATTTTCTGCGCGGTTTTCATAATTTAGTTCAATCCTTTGCCAACCCAGTGCGTTAATTTTTTTATTCGTGAAACACGCTACATAAACACCAGATAGAGTTGAGCAATACCAGCTACCATACCTAGAATAGCGCCGGTTACGATGAGCTTCCACTCATCCTGTTGATACGCTGGGCGCAAAACGCCTTCAAATTCTTCAACACTTAACGCCTGCATGCGTTCACTTAAATCGTGCCCAATCTGCATAGCATTATTAGCGTAATCAAACGCATAAAGCAGATACTTATCAGAATTATCAAATATCTGACGCACCGCTAGTGCCTTCATTTTATGGTAATTTCCTGACCCCACACCCAACGCAAAATACGGTTGCGCTATTGCAACATAGCGTTCAATAGCGTCGTTGACATGAAGCTCAATGAGTTCTAAAAGCTGGGCTGAGCCTGAACCATGCAAGATTACATGGGTGATGTTTTTAGGCGTTATAAGCTTTTCTTCAATAATGTTTGAATAGACTTCGGACACTTCTTTTTGGCGCTTTAAAAACATACCTTGAATAGTAATAGGCCCCAGTTTTCTTGGCCGTTTGGGTTCGAATATGATTTTGATAGCAATCCAATTAGTGGCATAACCCACAAGCAGCCCACCTAACGGCAGAATCCACCATGCTTGGTAGAAATACCAAAGTAGCATGGTGGGCAAACCAAACAAAAAGCCAAAATAGAAGCCAGAACGCACAATAAACGGAAACTCTTTGCTGCCTGCCGTTAAGAAAATTTCATTAACGAGCTCGGGCGCATTCACCAGCTGCTCTACCACCAGCTCTTTAATATCTAAAATTTCTGAAACATTGTGCTGAAAGTCGTCCACCATTTTATGAACCACATTAGGAATGTCGTTTTCGATCCGTTGATAGACTAAATTTTTGCCCTGTACAGGTAACGCAGCCCAAAGTTGAGGCGCAGATTCTGCCATTACATCGTTAACGACTTTGCGAATAACTTGACTTAAACGCCGCTCAATTGCTTTTGTGAGCTCGTCTGCGTCTAAACGCTGTGCTAACTCTTCAACACTAAGCAGTTTGCCTAGCACTAGTTCAACCTCAATCTCGGCCATTTGGCGGCGTTTCGCAGGAATGAGTCCCTGCCACCCTAAGAAAGGCTTAATACCAACAAACTCAATGGGGTAAAACATCATTTTTACCGCCAGATAGTTGGTTAGCCATCCAACAATAGCGCTAATTAAAGGAATTGATAGCAGACTTAGTGTTTCAAAGTTCCATTCCATACTACGAACATGTGGTCCAATTTATTATTTTCTCTCTCAGGCTACTGAGTGCTTATGAAATGGTCAATGTAAAAAGTGAAATTACTGCTAATTGTTGATTGAAAACAGCTAAATGGAAGTCTAAAAGTTAGAACGTTTGACCTTGTGTGATTCACCTAAAGTGCATCAGTTTTCTCAACAACAAACGATTAGGTAGTGAATTCTAAATTTACGCCATACACTCAAAATAGTGTATGAACCGCTGTTCTCAAGCCCTTGCTTTGAGTCTTCGTTATATGGACATTTAAAGGCCTGCAATTTTTGAGAACTGCGTTCTAAATGAAAACTATCGTTTTGCTGGTGTTTTTCGGGTCAGTGTACTTTTTCCAATGAGTAGAAGGCACAGCCCTCATCAATCAAAAATAGGTACTCGTCATGGCAGTATTCGACTTGCGGTTAAAAAAGCTTGAACATGAAATCGAGCATGCAGGCAATTATGATGAATATAAGGCCGCGTGCTTAGCGCACGATGCATTGTCTGGTGCTGAGGAATGGAAAGCCGAAGACGCTAACGATGATTACGACTACAAACTAATTCGCAAACGGGTTCAGCGCCTACAGCTTGCCAGAGGCAAAGGCGATTTACATGCGCTTATGTCGATTCTGCACGAGGGGCTACACGGCAATTTAGGCAATATTGCCAACCCCGTATTACTTACCCAGTGTAAAATAGGCACTAAATATCTTATTGAACAGTTTATTGACGAAGTGATATTGGCGCTAGAGCAAATTTATCACGCCGATGAGCAAGATGTAGACTTTTACGAGAAACTGTCATTTTTTGAAGAAACTGCACACGCCTTCGGGCGCAGCTGCCTTATGCTTTCAGGTGGCGCAGGCTTAGGCTTTTTCCATGCTGGCGTGGTTAAGTCATTAAACGAAAAGAATTTGTTACCTACCGTAGTGTCTGGCTCTAGTGCTGGTTCTATCATCGCAGCCATGTTGGGTACACGAACTCACGACCAATTATTAGAAGCACTCAGCGCCGACTTTATTTACGAGACTTTTAAACACTGGCGAAGCTTTGCCGGTCTTGGAAAGAAAGGGCTATTTGATAGTTCCGTGCTCGAAAATGCGCTGATTGAACTTTTCGACCTCACCACTTTTGAGGAAGCTTTTAAGAAAACAGGTCGACACATTACTGTGACGGTATCCCCTGCCGACCTCCATCAACATTCGCGCTTGTTAAATGCTAAAACCTCACCGAATGCAATTATTACTCAAGCGGTACGTGCATCCTGTGCAGTTCCCATCATTTTTAGCCCTGTACAGTTAAGAGCGAAAACGCCTTCGGGCGATATTGTGCCTTATATTCCCAACCGTCGTTTTGCCGATGGCTCATTAATGGCCGACCTTCCCTTCGAGCGCTTAGCGAGGCTATATGGCGTAAATCACAGTATCGTGAGCCAAACAAACCCGTTGGCAGTGCCATTCATTTCCGCAAACCGCATTGACCCCAACTCGCTGTGGGACATGTCTGCGCGCCATCTTGGCCAACTAGCGAAAACTAACAGTATTTTCGCCATTGATATCATTGAAAGGTTAACTGGTAATAAAAGTGCCAAATTGGCTATTCATAAAGTTCGTTCTATCATTGATCAGCAATACGTAGGTAACATCAATATTTTACCCAAGCGCCAAATGAGAAATTTATCGCAGGTGTTGTCTAATCCAACGCGCGAAAGCATCGATCAGTTGATTGTCAGTGGCGAACGGGCATCATGGCCGCAACTTCATGTTATTAAAAGAAATACCAAAATTAGCGAAAATTTACGGTATCATTTAGGCCAATTGAAAAAACGTGAGGCAGTAGAGCTTGGGCACGAAGTAAGATAGCGTGTGCGTCGCTTGACCTGTCTTGAATTGCCAATGGCAAAGTAATGGCAATTCGCAGCATCTTTTGAAAGGAAAACGGTGAGCGCACAAAGCCAAAACCCCGACAGCATTTACACGCAGCAAGTAAAACAACTAATCAATATGATTTATCCTCAAGAAACGGGCTACGGTTCGGTGTTCGAGGATGCGAGTCACTATTTTTCGCTTACCCCCTCTCTTGAGCAGCACATTGAAGACTTGAAAGCTCAGCTAAAGAAAATTGAGGGAAATAAAAACAAAGAGGTGCTTGCTGAGCAACTGACCAAGCAAATAACAAACAGCACCGAAAAGCTTGAAGAAGAGCGCCTGGCAAGGATAGAGCGGCTTGACGCTGTAAGCACCAAAATTATTGAGCTTTGTGAGGGCGATAACTGGCAAGAAACACAACAGCTCAGCGCTAAGTTACTTGGTACACTTATGCTGCTCACACGAGGACCAGAGGGCAACTTTGCACGTGTGCACATGCGCTTCAAACCGCTCTACAAAGCGGTGCTTACACTGCGCTTAGTCGATAGACTTTTAGAGCACGACACGATTGCTCACAAATATCTCTCGAAGTATCGCGAAGCTGCATCCCGGTTTCGTGGGAACCGCTATTGGCGCGATAAATGGAAAACTGAGCTTGGACGACCGCTAATTACCGCAGCCTTACTTCAAGATATTGGCCTGCAAAGCCCTGCCGCACTCACCATATTGAAAGGGGAAAATGCCGATCTAGACGAATTTCGTTTGCTGGAAGAGTCGCAGCGAAAGGATCTTCTGAAGCTAAACTATCACTTCACTTTAAAGTACTTATCTGAGGGGTTAGGCCTACCTAAGTATGTAGGAAACATCAAAGAAGAAAGGGATCGCTTTGTTCAAACTCACAAAGAAGCCAATGAATTTTTGCAGCAGCTGGTAAAAGATGCATTTGTGTCGAAAACGGGGCTGGGAGAAATTGTAAAGATCCCTCAAATTTATGTTTCGATTGTGCTTTCAACTAAGTCTGACTACTCACGAATGAGCTTGCCTAAAGGCTACATGCTCATTGAACAATTAGCGAAAAAAGGCGGCTTAAATAAGCAGTTAGCGCAGGATTTTGTTGAGCTTGTGGGGTATTTCCCACAAGGGTTCGGCATTACCTACATACCGATGAATGAGAAAGGTCATGAAAAGGACCAGTACGAATGTGCAATAGTGATTGGCCTCAACCCTGCAAATCCAGCTGAGCCTTTATGTAAAGTGGTAACAAGAAATCAGAAGTACATTACCAGCGGTACGCAAGAAATCATTCCCAAAGGAAGAAACCTTTATTTCCCAGCCAACCGCAAGAAACTCATGCGCGTAGGGAAAGACAGACTAAGTGAAATTATGAGTCAATTGTCGAGCAACTTCACTCCGGACGCACTTGACGATTTAGTACCGAGTTTCTGGGAACCCTATGACTTCTTCGGTTTTAAAAAGCATCAGAATTTGTGGGCGAAAAATAAATAGTGGGCTTAGTTACGTGAAGTTTGTGATAGAAAAATTGAAGTTTCACTTCAATAAAAGCTCATAGTACAACTTCTACAAAACACCTCTCAAGAAAATGTAAAACTAAACTTAGCTACAGCTATCACTATGTCTATTTAAAGCGTTTCTGGACGAAGCTGCGCCAATTAACCACGTATGTAGTTAATTGGCGCTCATGCCAAAAGCGAGGTTTATCTTTAGGAAGTGCTTTTATTCGTCGTTCTTGGTTGTATCAGTCGCGCTCTTAGTCGACGTTGCTTCTGCACTAGCCGCTTTCTTTTGTGCCGCACTCTTAGTAGTTGTCGATTTGGCCGCAGTACGCTTATTAGTTGTTCCCGCAGAAGCTTTTTTAGTCGTACTTGATGATGCAGCTGCCGATTTGGTTGTACTGGCTTTGCGAGCACGAGAAGTTGAAGAAGCAGTCGAAGACGACTTTGTCGATGTACTCCTCGTTGCTTGCGTAGACTTTGGTGAGGTATTCTTGGGCGCTGCAGTCTTGCTAGCAGCGCTTTTAGCCTCGGCTTTTTTAGCAGCCTCTTTTGCTGCTAAAAGGGCTACCTGCTCTACAAGCAAGTCAACTTTTGCGCTTAATAGTTCAAGCTGCTGCTCTTTTTGCTGGCGCTTCTGCCCGCCTGAGAATGCAGAAAAAAGCGGCGTTGACGCCACTAATTTCTGAGCAGCATCAACCAAGGCAAAGGGATTAAGTGTTCGTCTTAACTCGCTTTCAACTTCAAGCCCTTTCGCCTGCATCGAATTTATGGTTTCTTGCGTGTCATCAATTTTCTGACTAACAACGCCTGCAGCGTGGTCTAATTTCGCCGATAACAAATCTGAGCCAGCGTAAAGCCAACCAAATAGAGGTGACGATTTAAGAGGTGAAGTAGCGGTACCGTTAAGTACTGATGAATCTTGATCGACTGTCGACACAGATTCTGTAGATAGAATTTTTTTGTTGCTCATAACGCCTCCAATACGGAGATTTACTAAGCATGACAGCATAAAACGGTTTCTACAGTCATTGAACTTTGTAAAAATGCTTCGCTGTCACTCAATTGCAGCTTTTAAAACGTACTTTCAGCACTGAAAAGCTTATGAAAACTGCATGGAGGGCACCACAAAATGGTGCCCAGAAGGAAAACCGTTTTACTTGCTCGCAGCTAGCTTTGCAACCGCTTCAGTCAAGGCATCGATTTTTGCTGAAAGCTCTTCGATGCGCTGATCAGCTGGCTCTGAATCAAGGCCAAGCTTCTTGCGCACGTCTGCAACGCGATTTTCAACATCGTTAGTCGTAGATTTGAACTTACTCTTTGCGTCTTCTTCTAGCGTTTCGCCCTTTGTCACTAGCTCGTCAAACATTTTGTTCGCTTCTTCGCTTAGCTTCTCGTAACGCCCCTGCGCTTCTTCAACGCTCTTACCATAAGCGCCTAGGCCTGCTAACCAAATTTTACGTGCCATTTCTTCGGCTTCGTTGATTTTACCTTTAATTGTGTCAGTAGTAGTCATGTTCAGCTCCTATGAATGCTAAATGAGAGTGTATTTCAACACCATGGCTTTACTTTACGATTAACAATTAGAATCCGCATACTAAAAACACAAAAAATAAAAATGCCCGAAAAAGCGCTAACTTGTTCGGGCGAAATACCAGAGGAGACTGGTTTTAAAAAGGTGGGTGTAGAGTTAGAGTGGAACACCTGCGAGATGCAATACAAACGCATATTCAAGCGCGGTAGACTCGAATCGTTTGAAACGTCCTGAAGCTCCACCGTGACCCGCTTCCATGTCGGTTTTGAAGAGCAATAAGTTTTCGTCTGTTTTGTATTCTCTTAGCTTCGCCACCCACTTCATTGGCTCAAAGTACTGCACTTGTGAGTCGTGTAGTCCGGTTGTGACCAACATATGTGGATAGTCTTTTGCTTCAATCTGATCGTAAGGCGAGTAGGAAAGCATATAGTCAAACTCAGCTTTGTTGGCTGGGTTACCCCACTCGGTATATTCGCCGGTAGTCAGCGGAATAGACGCATCGCTCATCGTGGTCACTACATCAACAAATGGAACGTGCGCGCTCACACCTTGATAGAGTTCAGGTGCCATATTTACGATTGCGCCCATTAATAAGCCACCCGCGCTGCCGCCCATAGCAAAGACGCGGTCTTTGTCTGCGTACTGCTTTGCCACAAGTCCTTTTGAAACGTCAATAAAGTCGGTAAAGGTATTTATTTTCTGATGCATTTTGCCGTCTTCATACCACTCGCGCCCCAACATTTGACCTCCGCGAATGTGTGCGATCGCGACAACAAAACCTCTGTCTATCAAAGACAACCAGCTGCTTCTAAACGTTGGGTCTACAGTCGAACCGTATGAGCCATAGGCGTATTGATATAATGGATTGGTGCCGTCTTTCTTAAACTTATCTTTGCGATAAACCAACGAAACGGGAACCGACGTACCGTCTCTCGCTTCAATCATCACGCGCTCAGAGGCATAGAGAGAGGAGTCAAAAGTGTCAGATACACGGGTTTGTTTCATCACCTCGCTTTCAAGGGTATCTAAGTTGATATCAATGATAGAACCAGGCGTGGTCAACGAGCTGTAATAAATTCTAAGCTTATTGGTATCCATTTCAGGGTTTGCATTAAAATACGCACCGTAAATTGGATCTTGAGTTGGAATAACTTTCTCTTCGTTTGACGTTAGATTGTGAACGACCAAGCGCAGCATGCCGTTTTCTTTTTCTTTAACCACTAAGTGGTTGTTCATTACTTCAATACTTTGAAGGAAAACGTCTGGACGATGTGCAATCACTTCTTGCCATTTCGACACATCGTTAGTGGCGTCTAATGGTGCTTTCATCACTCTAAAATTCTTCGCACCAATATTGGTCAACACAAAATAACCGTCACTCGCTTTTGCTACACTGTATTCTTGTCCCTCTTCAATGGGCAAGAATACTTTTGTTTGAGACGTTGGGTTATTCGCATCAATCAAAGTCACACCTGTTTTTTCGGTGTTGTCATGGTGAATGTATATGACACTATCGTCTTTACTTTTACTGATATAGGTATAAAAGGTAGGGTCGCTCTCTTCATAAACTAAAACATCTTCGCTTTGAGACGTGCCCAATTTATGGCGGTAGACTTGGTATCCCAAAAGAGTCTGCGGGTCTTTCTTCACGTAAAAGAGGTGGGTATTGTCGTTCGCCCAAACAACACTTCCAGATGTACCTTCTAATACGTCATCAAGCTTTTCTTCACTCTCTAGGCTTTTGACATACACAGTGTAGATGCGTCGGCTAAGCGTATCTTCAGAATACGCAAGCAATTTGTTGTTGCTGCTCACTGCGTAACTGCCAATACTGAAATAATCATGCCCTTCAGACATTCGATTTGCATCAAGCAATACTTGCGGTTCAGCGTCAAGTGAAGGTTTTCTTAAATAAATAGGATACTCGTTTTCACCTGAGTAGCTGGTGTAGTACCAGTAACCATTGTCGAGAACGGGCACGGTTGAGTCGTCCTTCTCAATCCGAGACACGAGCTCCTCATAAAGCGCTTCTCGGTTTTTCTTAAGAGGAGCCAAAACAGTCTCAACATAGCTGTTTTCTTGCTCTAAATGGGACAATATCTCTTCGTCGGTGCGGGAGTCATCACGCATCCAATAGTAATTGTCATTACGGGTGACACCATGCGCGGTCATTTCATGCGGCACTTTTTTCGCCACAGGCGCACTTACTTGAGTATTTAGCATAACGGATGGCGCTGCAGTTTCAGCTAGTTGTTGAGGGTTTTCAGTTTTATTTTCGACGCCACAGCCTGTAACCAGCCCACCTGCAGCAAGTGCTATCCATAGATATTTCATTATTATTCCTGTTGTGCACTTTTATTTGCGCTTTGTTTACTGCCAAACGGTTGAAGACAATCGACTTGTGGTGATTGAAAATATAGGGAGGCAACTAAACTAAGCGGAACTTATAAGTAGACTGAGTATATATAAATACAATTAAGGGTCTAGCGATAGTTAACTCGAATGAGATTAATTAAAGGTTAAAATGTTACAAGATATGTAAAGCTGTATTTCATCGCTGTAAACTCACCAACGAACACTAGTAGAAAGCGATAAAAAAACGCCGCATGTTCAGAAATAATGCGGCGCTTTTGTTGTTTATTGTAAAAGCCGTCGTATGGAAACCAACAGCCTTTGGTAGCCTAGTGTTTAGTCGACCAAATCCTTAGGCATGTCATCACGAATAGCAAGCCACACCTTTCCACTTTCTATACCGTACTTTCTAACTACTACAGGGACACGGTCGTATTCGCCTTTCTCAGCAACATCAAGCAAGTCTGCGTAATACTTGTTTGCCACGTCCCGTGCTTGTTGGTGCGAGAAGAAATAGCCACCAATACGCGAGTACAAACCACGGAAACCGTTCATCATCAAAACAAATACGTTATTGTTAGATGCTAACGCCAAGTCATGAGACATTTGATAGTCGAACTGGGCAAAAGCTAAACCTTCTTGCTCCACATTTTTATAACGGGCAATAATTTCAGCAGACTCTTGAGGGTTGTTTCGAATTGCGCCTCGAATGAAAACCGCACTTAAATTAGTGCGCGCTGCTAATAAATTATCAACCAGTTCTGGGATCCCTTCTTGGTCTAAACGAGCCAGTGTTTCTAAAATGTTTAACCCACACGTTTCCCAGAAGTTGTTAACCTTGGTCGGCTTGCCGTGTTGAATTGTTAACCAACCATCACGAGCTAGACGCTGAAGTACTTCACGCAGTGTAGTACGCGTTACACCAATTAACTCAGAAAGCTCTCTTTCTGCAGGCAAAATGGTGCCAGGTGGAAACCTTCCACTCCAAATAGATTCAACAATATATTCTTCGGCGAATCCAGCTGGACTCTGTGCCTTATAAATCATAACTAATCGCCTGCACGTTATTGTTATTTTGCAACTGATTGTACCAGATGCTGTTTTATTATCACAATGAATTATGCCTCGTCCACTAAAGCTTTTAACAACTTGTTAAAATTAAAGTGTTATTTCAAACACCATTAAACACTGCTTGTACATTTTATGTTCGAAATATTACGTATTTTCAAATTCAATGATAACTATCATAAAAAAACTGATAAATATTCAGTGACTTTCACATGGTGGGGTCTGTGAATTGCTTTCTCAAGACGTTAATATCATGTACGCTTAATTTCCGACTATAATGACAGCAGCAAAACCGCGGTAAGGCGAAATAAATCGCATAGTGCCAGCAGTTTATGTATGCAATAACCGGAACTACACAGTATAAAGATGCGCAAAAATGCGTGCTTTGTTGTAAAAGGAACAGGAACTCATGCAAACCTCAATGATCGCGGCGATCTATAAGAATTTCCTGGGACATGCGCCCGACTGGTATAAAAAAACCATTATTGCCTTTCTCATTGTTAATCCCTTCATCTTTATGGTGGACCCTTATGTAGCGGGCTGGACGCTTGTAATCCAATTCATCTTTACCTTAGCGATGGCATTGAAATGTTACCCGCTTCAACCAGGCGGCCTCCTGCTCATCGAAGCGATGTTTATAGGCATGACATCGCCTGGCCATATGATGCATGAGATTGAAGTTAACTTAGAAGTGTTATTGCTGCTGGTATTCATGGTAGCGGGCATATACTTCATGAAAGACCTGCTTATGTACTTATTCACCAAATTGGTGATTAAGGTTCGCAACAAGCTAATTTTATCCCTATCGTTTATTTTTGCATCTGCATTTCTATCGGCGTTTCTCGACGCATTAACGGTAGTTGCTGTAATTATCAGCGTCGGTTTAGGCTTTTACTCTATCTATCACAAAGTGGCGTCGGGCAAGGAATTTCACTCTGATCACGACCACACTAGCGACGATGAGTTAGGTAGCCACGACTTAGAAGACTTCAGAGCTTTCCTACGCAACCTTATGATGCACTCAGCGGTAGGTACTGCCCTTGGTGGTGTTATGACCATGGTAGGTGAACCACAAAACCTGATTATTGCAGACAAAGCCGGCTGGGACTTCGTTGAGTTCTTTATCCGCATGGCGCCTGTCACACTGCCAGTGTTTGTATTTGGCTTGTTGACTACCGTAGTGTTAGAAAAAACCGGAGTGTTTTCTTACGGTGCAAAGTTACCTGCAGCGGTAAGACAAATTTTGGTCGACTACAACGACCATATGGACAAGGGCCGCAGTAAGCGTGAAACCGCTAAGCTGATAGTCCAAGCGCTAATTGGTGTTTGGTTAATCATTGGTCTTGCTACGCATATGGCGTCAGTGGGTCTTATCGGACTGTCAGTAATTGTACTTGCTACTTCAATGAGCGGTGTTATCGAAGAACACGCACTTGGTAAAGCGTTCGAGGAAGCACTGCCATTTACCGCATTACTTTGCGTATTCTTTGGCGTAGTAGCCGTTATCATTGACCAAGGCCTTTTCCAGCCGGTAATCCATTGGGTACTGTCGTTTGAAGGCGAAACGCAAATGGTTATGTTCTATCTTGCTAACGGTGTGCTTTCGATGGTGAGTGACAACGTGTTTGTAGGTTCTGTTTATATCACTGAAGTCACAGCGGCTCTACAGGCCGGTCAAATCACACGCGACCAGTACGATATGCTTGCCGTAGCAATCAATACGGGAACCAACTTACCCAGTGTGGCAACACCAAACGGTCAAGCTGCTTTCCTATTCTTGCTGACCTCAGCCATCGCGCCACTGCTTCGTTTGTCGTACGGCCGTATGGTTATGATGGCATTGCCATATACCATCGTGCTGACCATCGTTGGTTTGTTAGCAACATACATTGGACTTGCTGATGCTACTCAGGTGCTTTACGACATGCACCTCATTGAACACCACACCGCTGCTGAAGCGGGTGCTCAAGCGGTAGGTCACTAGTCTATGCGCGGAATCATTCACAGCATTAGCCAATGGGCAGAGCACAAGTCTTCATGGCTTGTGCTTTTCGCCACGTCACTGGCATTAGAAATTGCTGCGCTTTACTTTCAGTATGGCATGGGTTTAAAGCCGTGCATTATGTGCATTTATCAACGAACCGCCATGTATGGTATTGTGTTATCAGCACTTATTGTCGTTATTAAAAACAACGGCTTTACACGCATGCTTGGCTTCGCTGGTTGGGCTATATCTGCAGGATGGGGCTTCTTAATTGCCAAAGAGCACGTTGGCATTCTCAATGCTGCGAACCCATTTTTTGCCAGCTGCGAAATTGTGCCAAACTTCCCTTCATGGTTACAACTTCACGAGTGGCTACCCGCTGTATTTGCTGCTGAAGGTGACTGTTTAGAAGATTCGTGGCAGTTTTTGTCTATGGGAATGGCTGAGTGGATGCAAATTATTTTTGCTGCCTACTTTGCTGTGTTCGCTATTGTGTTTGCATGTCGATTATTGGATAAGAAACCCTTTTGATCGACTTATCCATTCTACCGTCTCGCCTACCTCCAATACATACGGAACAAGGCCCCATTTCCATTCAGCGTATTGCAGAGAAACACTGCTATGCGCTTTGTGAGGCTGGGCAACAGTCTATCCATCACGTAAAACCTTGGTTTGGTTCAGCGGTTTGCCCTGTTACACCAGCACTGTCCAAGCAGTGCATCACCAACATGGAAAGGGCCCGAGATACAGGCTATGGACTTACCTACTTGCTAATGCACGAAGAAAAGTGCTTAGGCATGGGCATTATCAATCATATTCACCACACGCACCTTACCGCTAATCTTGGCTACTGGCTTAAACCAGACGCGTGCGGAAAAGGTCTAGCTACCGCGATTTGTGAAGCCTTGAAGAAGCTTGCGTTCTCTCAAATGAATTTGCATAGATTGGAATGCTTTATAGAGCCTAACAACAAGGCAAGTATACGTGTAGCAGAGCGAATTGGTGGTACAAAAGAAGGGCTTTGTCGCAAACGCGTATTCGGGCGCGATGCGTTGCTTTATGCGATTGTTAATGGCGATTAACGCGCGTTCTGCGCGTTAATCTAAGTCTTCTAAAGGCCAAATGGCTATATAGTCTTCAAAGTTATTTAGATCCACATCGGTTTCAAAAACAGTCTTATTACGTACCGACATGCCCTTTGCGTGCATCACGTGTTTCTTCCCCTTGTTTAACAATGGGTGCCACGATGGTATGCCCCTTCCCTCATAAAGGCGACGATAGGTGCAGCTATTAGGCATAAAAAAGATATCCTTCAGATTCTCTTTTGTCAGCTTCACGCAATCAGGCACCAGTTCTGTGCGCCTTTCATATTGGGTACATTCACATTTTTTTGTGTTCAAATACGTACACACAATATTGGTATAGTGAATCTTCTCATTGTCGTTAATGTGGTCGGTCACTTCGTATTCTTCTACCGCGTCATCATCGATAAATTTTTGCAGACAACATTTACCACATCCATCACAAAGTGATTCCCATTCCTTTTGGGTCATCTCCTCTAAAGATTTGGTTTCCCAAAACGCTGCCGTCATTCTGCTATTACCTCAGTTTCCACGGTTAAATGATTGTCTAGCGTTGCAACAATCGTATCTTGCGAACAGAGCTTACCTACCCCTTTGGGCGTACCTGTAAGAATCACGTCGCCGCTGTCTAACGTAAATATAGATGACATATGGGCGATAAGTGGGATGATTTTGTGCAACATCAGTTCGGTATGTCCCTGCTGTCTAATCACCCCATTTATGGTTAAGGTAAAACGCAGGTCTTCCAAGTTGCCTACCTCACTGAACGGCACAAAACCTGATAGAGGTGCACTGTTGTCAAAAGACTTCGCTCTTTCCCAAGGCTGGCCTTGCTTTTTAAGCTCGGCTTGAACCTCGCGAAGGGTTAAATCGAGACCAAGTCCAATACCCCATATCGCGGCTTTTACGTCATCATCACTGGCATTCTTCAATGATGATTTCAGCAGCACGGCGACTTCAAGTTCGTTGTGACACTCGCCTTTGTCGGTAGGAATGGCAATAGGCTTCTGCATATGACATAAGGCAGCCTTTGGCTTCATAAACAGCAATGGTGCTTCAGATACGGTAGAATTCATTTCTTGAATATGGTCGAGGTAATTTCTACCTATACACACTACTTTACTAACGGGTAGTGATATTTCATTGCCTTGAGAATCGATGTGACGATAAGCCATTAGTAACCTCGTTTTATCCGCTCTGATAAATACCCAACCGAAACACCAAAGTAAGACGAGCGGTTCCACTTCATCAGTGTGTGAAAATTGTTATACACCAAGTAAATTCGGCCTTGCTCACCATCTGGCATAATAAGCGATGCATTGATTTCTGCATTCGGGAGTTCATTTCCGTTGTAGCGCTTGACGCCATTCTGCTGCCAAAAGGCCAACGGCTTCATGTTAGATTTCGCTAACCCTGAAAAAGGTACTGGTTTGGTTAGTGTTACTTGGCGTCCCCACGTCCCTCCACTATCCCAACCTTCAGATGATAGGTAGTTGGCGATTGACGCAAAGACGTCTGCCTTGGTTCCCCAAATATCCTTTTTGCCGTCGCCGTCGTAGTCCACTGCGTAGTTTAGAAAGGATATGGGCATAAACTGTGTTTGTCCCATCGCACCGGCCCAAGAGCCTTTAAGCGCCTCGACAGAGATATGCCCTTCATCTAGGATCTGAAGTGCCGCAAAAAAGTTGTCTTTAAACAGCTTTTCTCGTCGCCCTTCATACGCCAAAGATGCCAGTGCAGACAGCACACCAAAGTTGCCCTGAATTTTACCAAAGTTAGACTCATTACCCCACAGCGCAACAATAAAGCGGGCCTGAACCCCATATTTTTGAGCAATTTCATCAAGCAGCACTTTGTGTTCATTGTACTGCTCGACCGCCTGCTTTACTTTCCAGTCGGGTACTCGCGTTGCTAGATAATCATCTAACGTTATTTTTTTCTCTGGCTGGCTTTTGTCAGACTTGACGACCGTGGGCCTGAAAGTAATGTCAGCAAACGCCAAATCTAACTTAGTCTTATCTATGCCCTTTTCGGCCGCTTCTTTTTTCAGTTGAGCAACGTAGCTTTTAAAGCCCGTCTCGCTAAGCACACTGTCATTACTTGGCTGATTTTCGGCATGAGCTGCCAGTGAAAAGCTTAAGGTTATACTCGATAAAACTAAGGCAATATTGCGCGGTTGAGGAAATAAACTACGATTTTTGCGCTTAGCTATAAAGGTAATTCGGCTAACTAAGCGGTTTAGAGTCTTTAATAACATGGATATTTAAAACTTCTTATCGGGCGTTTTTGAAAGCCCTAGAGATTCACGGTGTTGCTCTAGCAAATTATCTTCTTTTGGCGGCATTTGAAGGTAAAAGCCTTTTTCATTAAGCTCGTCGATAAGCTTTTGCTTGTCAACCAGGCCAAGTTTCTCACGCTTTTCTAGGGCGATGATAGTCACTAGCTCTGGGCGACCAAACTTCGCCATAAGCGGCTCTGGCACGTCTTCAAAATGGTCTTTCTTTGGCACGTACAAATACATGCCGTCTTTCTTTCGCGTTTTATAAACTGCGCATAACATAAAATTTTTACTCTTTCTCAATTCGTTTGTTTAGTTCTTTTGTGGTCACTATGCAGATTTAATTGGCCAGAGAGCATACACCTCTCGCCAATACTGCTCACCCATATTACTTTTAAAGCACTATTGGGCCGGAGCGTCGCCAAGTAAACGGGTTACGTGAGAGCGAAACAATGGCTCTCTCCATGTCGACAGTACATCGGGCATTAGTCCCTGCACGCGGGTCTCATCAACCGAAAACCAATACCATTTTAACAGTTGATTCAGCTGTTTTTTAGAGGCAATAACGTCACTATTTACAGCATTGTCTTTCGCTATCTGGTCGCTGATAACTTTAAGCTCGGCCAGCGTTTTTTTGTACTTGGCGATATCAATTAACCGCAGCACAACCGGAAGCCTGAGCTTTTCTGGTGTTTGCGCGTACTTTGCTCTCGCCTCTTCAATTAGCGTGATGATGGTGTCGCCGTAGCGGCGTACCGACTGATGATTCACGCCGTTAATACGCGAAAGGCCAGATTTACTATCAATAAGACGCTGCGCCGCTTCAAACAAATGCCCTTCTTTGAACACAAAGTTTAGGGCCAGATCTTTTTTTCGTGCGGTATTTAAACGCCATGCCGCTAGTGCCTGTAATACAGTGAGCTGCTCGCTGTTCAATCGCCAGTTATTCTTAATGCTTAAGTACGCAAAATCTTCAGGCATTTGAGCGCGCTTTTTATCAACTAACAAAGCGATCTCTTGGTAAATCCAGTGCACTTTCCCCGCCTCTTGTACTTTACTGGCTAACTGTTGGTAGCAAGGCAGTAAATACAGCACATCATTCGCTGCGTAGCTCAGCTGCGCTTCACGTAGAGGTCTGGCTAACCAATCGGTTCGCGACTCCCCTTTGTCCAAACTGATATCACACAGCAACTCTACAAGCTTTGCATAGCCAAGTGACGGCCCCATGTCCAAAATACTTCCCGCAAGCTGCGTGTCGAACACAGGCGTTGGTACGGTATCAAAGGCGGTAAGGAACGCCTCAATGTCTTCAGAACACGAGTGCAGCACTTTCACGACTTCGGTATTCTCCATGAGATCGATAAACGGCTGCATATTGTCTATGGCGAGCGGGTCAATGAGTACCAGCTGATGGCCATCGTAAAGCTGTATTAGGCCTAGATGCGGAGTAAGGGTTTTCGTTCTTACGAATTCAGTGTCTAAGGCTACCGCCTCTTGACGCTGTGCGGCAGTGCACACTTTTTCGAGTTGTTCAGATGTTGTAATTAATTGATATTGCATATTTTTGCACAGTAATAAAAAAGCCGGCTTACGCCGGCTTTCACAAAACTATTTCAACGAAATTAGTCTCGAAGCTCCCGACGCAGTATTTTACCTACATTGGTTTTTGGTAAGTCGTCTTTGAAAACAACTTGCTTAGGCACTTTGTAACCCGTTAAGTGATTACGGCAATGCGCGATAACGTCATTTTCAGTAAGTGAGTCGCTGTTTCGAACTACAAACAATTTCACCACTTCACCACTGACTTCATGAGGAACCCCAACCGCAGCTGCTTCAACAATGTTTTCATGCATTGCAGCCACTTCTTCAATTTCGTTAGGAAACACGTTAAAGCCTGAAACTAGGATCATATCCTTTTTACGGTCAACAATATAGAAGTAACCTTCATCATCTACCGTAGCGATGTCACCTGTGGCTAACCAACCGTCTTTTAGAATTTCTTCTGTCGCTTCTGGTCGGTTCAAATATCCTTTCATTACCTGAGGGCCTTTCACCCACATTTCACCGGGCTCGCCCTTTTCGACAGGGTTACCGTCGTCGTCAAGGAGCTTGATATCTGTAGAAGGAACCGGCATTCCGATTGCGCCTTTATAAGCTTCAATCTGTGGCGGGTTAACCGCTACCACAGGCGAACACTCTGTTAGTCCATAGCCTTCAAGAAGCACAGTACCGGTGACCTTTCCCCACTTTTCTGCTACAGGGCGCTGAACAGCCATACCGCCGCCTAAACCAAACTTAAATTTGCTGAAATCAAGTTCACTGAATCCGGGCGTATTTAACAGGCCATTAAACAAGGTATTTACGCCAGGTAAAATGGTAAACGGATATTTGCTAAGTTCGTTTACAAAAGCCGGCATGTCACGCGGGTTGGTAATAAGCAAGTTACGACACCCGTATTTAACGAACATCAAGCAGTTCGCCAGTAGCGCAAAGATATGGTAAAGCGGAAGCGCGGTAACAACAAAGTCTTCGCCTTCTTCAATCACTGTTTCTAAAATTCCCGAGACCTGCTCGAGATTAGCCACCATATTGCGATGAGTAAGCATGGCGCCTTTAGAAACACCTGTTGTGCCACCTGTGTATTGAAGAAACGCTAAATCGCCGCTATCGATATCTGGGCGTTTATATTCAAGGGTTTGTCCTTTTTTAACCGCCGACATAAACGATGTCGTTTCAGGTAGATTAAACGAAGGCACCATCTTTTTAACGTACTTCACAACTGCGTTCACAATCCAGCGCTTAGGTGCCGGAAGCATATCGCCTAAAGCTGTCAGAAAGACCTCTTGTAGATTTGTATCTGCGATGACTTCTTCTAGAGTACACGCGAAGTTTTCAACAATAACGATGGCTTTTGCATTAGCATCATTTAGTTGGTGCTTTAACTCACGAGCTGTATAGAGAGGATTTACATTAACCACAACCATCCCTGCGCGCAGAATACCAAACATGGCAACAGGGTATTGAAGAAGGTTGGGCATCATGATTGCCACAGCATCACCGCGTTTTAGTCCGCTTGCTTGCAAATAAGCAGCAAACTGAGCTGATAAAGTATCTAACTCTTCAAACGTGATTGAATGCCCCATATTAATGAAGGCTTCTTTGTTTTTAAACTTCTTTACCGACTGCTCGAAAATGTCTACTACAGATGCGTAACGATCGGCATCAATTTCTGCGGAAACGCGAGGGTCGTAATGCTTAAGCCAGGTTTTTTCCACCAAAACCTCCTCTACTTTATTCTTATACTATTTTATAAGCGCATGGGGAGCTGCACTTATATAACTGGTCTGATAACTTGCGAATAGTATAGGATGTGTAAAAAAAAATAAACGGCACAATTTACAATTGCTCAACAAAATGACGAATTAATACCCCTACATCGTCAGTATTTTCCATGTGAATATGGTGACCGCCTACTAATTGTTCGTATTGCGCATTTAAAAACCACCCCTTGCGATTGGGGAAAACAGTCTCAAGGTTTTTAAAACTGTTAGATGCACCAATAAAAAGAATTGGGCATACAATAGCACGCATTAGCGATTCTGCCTGCTTTTCTGTGAGTCTTAGTGTAGATTTTGTACGAAGCTTTGGGTCGCTCGACCAGAAGCAATGTCCCCCCGCATCTTGGGTCAAATTTCTCGATAAAATAGAACGCGCGTGTTCGGCAGGAATATCGGATACCTTGCACCTGGCTTTAACTGCGTCGTCTAAATCAACGATTCGCAGTTTATTTCGCGACTTCGCGTGACGACTCATTATTGCGTCACGCATTTGTGCTGCGGTTGTTTCTTCAGCTTCGGTAAGCGGCCCACAAGCATCAATACTTATTACAGCAGTGACTTTTTCCGGAAAAAGTGCAGCGAAAAGGCTCGCTAGTATTCCGCCGAGAGAGTGTCCTAATAAAATGACTTCTTCCCATTCTTGAGATTCTATTAGCGCATAAAGGTCTTGCAGATAATCAGCTTGATTGTAATGTGCGCCTAGTGCACGGTGACCAGATCGACCATGACCAGCTAGGTCTAGCGCAATAAAGCGGTGAGTTTGTAGGTAGGGTGCTAACAACCGTAAGCTCTCTGCGTTATCCAAGTAGCCGTGTAAACCAAGTACGACTTTGCCGGCACCTTGATTATCTAACGCAGCTAAATGTAATGCCCCAATGTTAAATTCTGTCTCAATCATCTTTATCCCTTATGGCAACTTATTGCCGCTCGTACTCCGTGTTTGTCTTACAAACAAAAAAAAGCGGCAATAACATGCCGCCCTTCTCATTAATTGTTTATTTCTCTTTATTTAACTTTGCTGGCTGTATAGTGGGTTTCATGTTGCTTTTTGTCCGACTCGACTTAGAGGGAAGCGTAGCCTTGCTTGGTGCGTTTTTATAGCGAATTACGCGAGAGTGATTAAATTGGGGATACATCCAAGGGCCATTGAAGCGATAAAAAGGTGAATACCAACCAGTGTGATAATTAAAGAAATAAGTATTTACATCATAAACTTCTTGTTTTCTCCACATATGATAGTCATCAACAGTGATTGTTGGGTAAATATAGGGTTGCTCACCCACCATGCCTGCGGTTGGCGCAGTAATTGTACCTAGAAACGTTGCCGCGCGACCTTCTTCAAAAACTATTGGGTCTACGAAGCCATCAATTTGTACCTTGAATCGACCCGACGTCTCTCCATTTGTTGTAGGCTTGCCATAGTGATTCAGCGGAAAATGAGCGAGTTCGATCAGAGTTTTGTTAGGCTTGTTTTCAACACCAACAATCATGCCTCCCCAACGGGCTCTTTGACCTTGCGCGTTTGCACCAGACGTAACCGCCTTAGAATAGCTAACTAGCTGCGTACCCTCAGGCACATCTATACTGTCTGGAACTAATGTACAGCCCGCAAATAAAAAGACTGAGAGTAAAACCAAATACCGATACATTAACCTGCTCCTTTATATCCTAGAAAATATGCTACGCCTGATCACAATTTAACCTGCAAGCGTTGATTTGTTCAAAACAAGAACTGCGGAATCACGATTACAAATCCGTTTTTATCTTCATGTATCTCTCTATATGCTAAAAAGAAAAACCGCACGTCAGCAATAAAACAGTAGCACTAATACGTATGGACAACCACTGCCGTTCAATCGCTATGTCGCTTAAATGATATAGATCGTCCCAAGCAACACTCTTCAGAGTGTCTAGGGTAGGCTTTTGTTCTATATACACCACGAGTTTTAACAATTTGTTAGAAAATGTAAGTGATTGTGAATGAGACTGGACTACGCGTAGATGTCCACGCCGAACATAGATTGAATAAACTCGCGTTGCTGCTGCTTTTCAAAGCTTGTGTATGACGCTATGGCATTTTGAGAATACGTGTTGCCATCTTCACGAATAAATTGTTGGTACGCTTTGGCGTTATCCGTTCCCTGTTCGTCGGGTGCAACAACAATCGCCCTAGCAGACGATTCGCTTTGCCCTTTACTTTGCTGTTCAGGGTCTTTGTTAATTTTAGCGACGCGGCCTTGCGAAGGTTCGGAAGACGGTACGGCGAAATTATTATTGATAATCATACAGAGTTAACTGAGGCAAGAATCATACCATTGGGAAGCGAGCTTTCACCTTAAGACTCGCTCCTCTTTTCCCGTTGCTCGATTTATTTATTGTTAGTAATGGGCGCCCAATATTTGGCGGCGTGTCGTTACTCTCTGCCTGGTAATTTTTTCCACGTAACTTTATCGCGCAGATATACAGGTTCTACATTCACAGCGTCAGATACTTCGCCTTTACTATGTGCATCTATTGCAAGTTTAAGCATGTATTGCGCGTTTGGAAGTGTGATGTCAGACGCTACCTCACCACATACTTCAGACTTCCAGTTATTAAGCTCCTCGTAGGCAGACCAGCCGGTGCCAGCTGCAATTACAGCCGCGCCGTTTTCTTCTCTAAGTACTTTTAGCAGTTCAATAGCCACTTCGGGCGGACAAACTTGCTCTTCAACGCAAAGTACAAGCCCATTTTGCGACTGAGAGTAAACCGCGAAGTACACTTCACCCATACGCGCATCAGACGCGACGGCAATCAATGCATCTTTATGCTGAGTTTTAGACGCTACTTCAAACGCCATAGCTTCAAGCGTACTCACGCCCGCTACTTTTAAGCCAGTCCCTAACGCTAAACCTTGAATCATTCCCGTCGCTATACGAACACCGGTAAAGCTGCCTGGGCCTCGACCAAAAGCCAGTAAATCTAGGTCGCCCAGCGAAACCTTTGCTTCTTTTAACACCTCATCGACCATGGGAAGAAGTCGTTGACTATGCTGCTGAGGGCATATCTCGAAACGCGTTATGACGGTGTCTTTGAATTGAAGCGCAACCGAACAAGCTTCGGTTGCGGTATCTATAGCTAAAATGTTCATGTTTATCTCTTATTTCATATAAGCTGAAAACGGGGCTAATGGCGTAATACACGCTTACCGCTTTTTCAGTGCTTTAACTTAGGCTTCATCAATGCCGGCTAAAAATTTTTCCACTTCGTCCAAGCTTCTTGTTCTTTTCATATCTGGCAAGCTTCCGACGAAGGTTTTGGCGTAAGGCTTCGTCACTAATCGATTGTCACATATAACCAGCACGCCTTTATCTGAAGGATCTCGGATGAGTCTCCCCGCGCCCTGCTTTAACGTAATAACAGCTTGGGGAATTTGAATAACACCAAACGGGTTTGCTCCACGTTTTTTTACATCTTCCATACGGGCTTGAAGCAGCGGGTCATCAGGTGACGCAAAGGGCAGCTTATCAATCATCACGCAAACCAAGTCGTTGCCGCGCACGTCTACTCCTTCCCAAAACGCGCCTGTGCCCATTAATACCGCTTTTTCATCTGCAAGGTACGCATCCAGCAATGCTTGTTTGGTGGTAGTCCCTTGCACCAGTAGCGGATTATCTATCTCGTCTTCTAGCTTCTGCGCAATTTCTCGAAGCATAGCGTGACTAGTAAACAACAAGAAACATCTCCCGCGACTTGCTTTAATTAGCCGTTTGGCTGTTTCTAGCAAAGTTTCGCGCATAGCGTAGCTGTTTGGTTCTGGTAAATAGCGGGGCACGCACAGCATGGCCTGTTCAGGATAATTAAACGGGCTATCTAATCCTAACGTTTCTGCGTCTTCTAAGCCCATGCGTCGCTGAAAGTGATCAAAACCGCCGTTTACCATTAAGGTTGCCGAGGTAAAAATCCACCCGCGCGGCGGCGATGATACGAAACGTCTGAATTTAGCGGCAATTGATAAGGGCGTTAAATGCATAATGAGGTGGCGCTGAGTTGTTTCATACCACAAACTTACATTTTCTTGCTTGTTGTCGCTTAACGCATCTAACTGCTCTCTTGCAGCCACAACACGTTCATACATGTTGTCTAAATCTTTATCGCGGCCAATATGGAGTTTACACACTTCATGCAGTACACCTAGCGCTTCGGCCAGCTTGCCCACCTGCATGCGCACGTCGTCACGGTCTAACGCCTCAGCCCAGTTGCCGCGTTCAGCCGTATCCGGGAACAATAACCGTAAATCAGAGGCAATCATCCTGCATTTGTCAGCCGCTTTATCTAGCTGCCCAGCATCTTTTAGCACTGTTCTGAACAACAGCGTGATATCTTTCGCAATATCGTGAATTTGTCTTGTCGAAAGTGACTCGCCAAAGTAATCACTCGCAATATCGGGAATTTGATGAGCCTCATCAAAAATAATCGCGTCAGCTTCTGGGATAAGTTCGCCAAACCCTGTGTCTTTCAGTGCCATATCAGCAAAGAAAAGGTGGTGGTTTACCACAATAATATCAGCATCCAGCGCCTTTCTGCGCGCTTTTACCAAGTAGCAATCTTCATAATCTGGGCAATCGCGGCCCAAGCAGTTATCCACTGTAGAGGTAACCAACGGTAAAACACGGGCATCTTCGGGAAGGGTTTTAAGCTCCCCCATATCACCTGTTTTCGTAGTACTAGACCAACGTTTCACTTCTGAAAGCTGACCCAATACCTCTTTTTCAACCAGCGTAGAGTTGCCGCTGTGCTGCGCTACACGGTGTAGACAAAGATAGTTTGAACGGCCTTTTAACAGTGCAGTTTTTCGCTTACTGCCTAAGGCCTTTTTTACCAGCGGTAAATCGCGGTGAAATAGCTGCTCTTGTAAGTTTTTAGTTCCTGTAGAAACAATGGCTTTTCCGTCGCTCAACAATGCCGGAGCGAGATAAGCGAAAGTCTTTCCCGTTCCTGTACCGGCCTCTACTATTAAACTACCTGTGGTATCAATAGCGCGCTTAACCGCCTTTGCCATTTCAGTTTGAGCTTCGCGAGGTACAAACCCCTTGATAGCACCTGCAAGGAGGCCATCTGAAGAGAATACGTTATTTATTGTGGGCATGGTTTAAGCGCTGTCATTACTTTTCTACTTTAGGCCGCGCATTATGCCAAAAAGCCTTTAAAATGCCCATTAAAGGTTTGCATTTTAGCGTCAGCATTTGCTACCTGACGCCTTTTAGAGTCAAAACAATTGTTAAATTTTTGATGAAAAGAATTTGTCTTCTAGAACAAAAAAATTAGCTTTTTAATCTTAACACTTAGGCGCAATATCCAGCTCGTAAATGTTTATACTCAACTATTAAACGAGGTAATTATGAAAGGTTTACGCTTTATAGGTTTAGGCTTACTAGGTTTAAGCGCAATGGCGTTCTCTGTAATTGCAGCTGCATCAGACGAAGCACCTGCAGAGCTGGTAGCGGAATTAACCCAGTTCTGCAAAGAAATCGCTGAAGAAGAAGGCACAAAAGGCAAGTCGGAAGACGTATTTGTATTAGAGTGCGTAAATGATGAGCTAGAAGCTGAAGGTTACCAGAAACTGAAATCTTTAAACTGATCTATTAAGGTGAGTTACTGATTCACTTTAACTGAATGAATGATAAAGCCTCGCCAGAAATGGCGGGGCTTTTTTGTGCTCTGCATTTGAAGTGCCTTTTCGAGTTCTCTAGCATTGTATATAGCAATGCATGCGAAGGTGGCTTTAGTTAAACGCATCAGCGTTCAAAAAATGCATCAACCAAATCGGCGAGCGACTCCTCTAGCTCTTCTTCGAAAGCATCGATATCAATACCAAAGCTATCCATATATTTAGCCGCATTGTCACGGGAAAGTACGGCATTTTTTATCTGGAATTCAAGCTCGGGCAGTGTCTTGTCGTAGCGGGGCTTAATGGTCCATCGCAAACAATGACCATGGTTGTCTTTTAGCTTTTTTTTGGCAAATATACAAAACTCCTCGACGTAGTCAGCACCTTGCGGCCCAAGACAACCCGGTTCTATGCGGTACATTACCAGCAGCTTTTTATATAGCGGAAGTCGCGTTTCCATCACATCTTCAATTAGCTTAAAGAGTTGATTATCGGAAAGTTTGGAGCATTTTGCCAGCCAAGTAAGGGGAGAATGCGAGAAATTTCACACTCCCCCGTATCATTACTCTGCAAGCTCAGGATCTTTTATGAACAAGATGTCCATGATGATTGCAGGATCCCACTCGCGCATTTCTGCTTCGCATTTCAGTCGAATTTCGTCTAACTCACTGATCGTTGCAATCGAGAATGCGTCATCCACGATAATGTGGACTAATAGATAGACATCCCTACCCCGCTTACTAATTCGCACTTCCACATGTTCGTATGGGACGTCAGCCAACGTTTTTTTGAATTTTTTCTCGATTACCGCCGAGATAGCTTCAGGCGGCGCTTTGTTAATTACTTCATTAAGGCTTTCACGCAAAATCTTAAAAGGCACCGGCAACATTGCCGAACCAAGAATAATCAATAAAACAGGATCAACGTACGGCGACAGTGTTCTATATTCCGTCAACTCTAACGCGTAGGCCAAAATAAAAGCGAACAAGATGGATGCACTTAGCACGCCGTCTATCATCCAAGTGTGAGAATCCACTTTTACTAAGTCGGACAGTAAATGCTTACCTTTTACACGCATGTAAAGAGAGATACTAAAACAGCCAACCGTTGCCACAACACCGTAGACCATACCAATACCATATTCAGCTGCATGCCCACCTGCTAATAAACTCTGAACAGAGCTCGCGACGGCATACACACACGTGGCAATGATAATAAGCGACTTAAACATGTTCAGCGTAGGCTCAATTGCCGTGTAACCAAAGTGGAACCGGTCATCATCAGGACGTTGAACCAAGTTAGCCACTTTTAGCGTTAGCATTGACATAACAAAAGCAATTAACGAGTAAGCGGCATCAAATAAAATAGCGCCAGAACTGGTTAAAATGGCAAAGCCAAGTGCAATAACGACAAATGCACCGGCAATATAAAAAGAAAGCGTTAATAGACGCTTTTCTTCAAGGTGATGGAAGCCAATGTCCATGAAAATCACTTCGAAATTAAGGTGCGCGGATTCTACTCCGATATTTTAAAAAAAATAGTGCTTTAAATAAAATATTGCTATTTTTTTAAGCAATTCAGTGATACATAGCGCCTATATTATTTCGACTCAACGCACTGCGTTTTTAGCACCCGTTTTAAACTATGAAAATCGTTACCCATCCTTCTATAAAAAGTTACTTTGATGCTGATGAAAGCCGGCAGGAAGTCAAGCAGGCATTCTCTCGAGGGCTTGCTTATGCGGGCCATTCCCTAATGGTGCCAGAGAAGTTTAGCTATCAAGTACTGCCTCACTTTAACGACCGTTATGCGTTGTTTAATCAAGGTGAGAATTATGAACTTATATCCAATGTTTGCTTACATCGACAAGCTCAACTTCTTGAAGGGCAAGGCTGGGCACGCAGCATAGTTTGTAAACTCCACTGCTGGGGCTATGACAATACAGGCCAGCTTAAAGGTGCACCCCACTTTAAGGATGCCCCTAGCGCTCAGTTGAAAAAGGAATCACTGTCAGTGTGGAACGGTCTTCTATTTCGAGGGCGCTCTCCTAATATGGACTTATCTGCCCTTGGGCTTGAGGACTATCTCGACTTTACCGATTACTTTTACGCCGGTTCTGAAACCACGGAATATCAATTTAACTGGAAGACATTCATCGAAATCTATTTAGAGAACTATCACGTGTACTCCATGCACCCTGGGCTTCGCCAGTTTGTTAAACCCGATGATTTAGAATGGTCGTTTGGCGATGATTTTTCAGTTCAAAAAGTTGGGCTAGGCGACCAGCTTACCAAGCGCACAACACCGCGTTACAGAGAGTTCCAAGACGCATTATTGGCACGATTTGGGCAAACACTTCCTCGCTTTGGCGCAATATGGTGCTTTTTGTACCCTAATATTATGATTGAGTGGTACCCAGATATTATTGTCGTCAGCACGATTTATCCCAAGGGTGCCGGCGCATGTGTAAACCACGTTGAATTTTATTATCCAAAAGCACTTTATAAAGATATACCAGACTACTTTGCAGCGGAAAAAGCGGCCTATATAGAAACAGCGGTAGAAGATGAAGAAGCCTGCCTATTGTTAGAAAAAGGCCGAAGGGCACTTTATTTATCAGGCGAAGAAGAACACGGTCCCATAGAACCGTTTTTAGAAGCAGGCGTGGCGCATTTTTACGATTGGCTTGCTAAACAGTAGCAGTCTTGGTGCTTTAAATAGTGTTATTTCACAAAAAGGGAGTTTTGATGAACATTTACAAAGGGTCTTGTTTATGTGGTTCGGTAACTTTTAAAATTGAGGGTGATTTTGACAGTTTTTATCTGTGCCACTGCAAACATTGTCAAAAGGATACAGGTTCGGCCTTCGCAGCCAACCTGTTTTCAAGTTCGGCTATATTAACTTGGGCATCGGGTGTTGACGCGGTAGTCAACTTCACGCTCGAGAACACGCGTCATAGCAAAAGTTTCTGTAAAATTTGTGGTTCAGCTCTTCCTTGTACTCAACTCGGTGACATTCTAGCCGTACCCGCTGGGTGTCTGGACACGAAACTACTGATTAAACCTACTGCACATATCTTCGGCGTAAGCAAAGCTGCGTGGGCAGAAAGCTTAGAAACTATTACAAAATTCGAACGTTTACCGTAACAAACATTGAGTACTCATACGAAACCTAATGGCTTTATACTAAACAAAACTCGCTGCTTGAATAACGGCAGGTCGATTGTTGCTCGCATTCACAACATTCTCCGCTTAACGTGTTCCGTTTTTGTCAAAAATAGCGAGTAACTTTTTCAGAAAATTCTATAGATTTCACAATTCCGCCTGTCGTCACCCAACCTTTCAAAAAACATAAACCAATGATCTAAAAACATTTTATTGAAATGGCATATGCTGTGAATAACTCCATGTGAATACTCTCCTCCGTTTTTAAGCAGTATGGAGGCCGAAAAACCAAGGAGTTAGATATGAAAAAATTAACAATTGCTACACTAATCAGCGCCGCACTTTCTACTGCCGCGTTTGCCGGCAATGGTATCGAAAAAATAGACACCACATTTGCCGATTTGGATAACGATGACAACGGCTATATTTCACGAGAAGAAGCTGACGACGATGAGATTTATGCGCACTTTTCCAAAATTGATACCAATTCAGACATGCAGCTTTCAATTAAAGAGTTCAATGCTCATGTAACGAAGCACCCTCAACATTTCGATGACGACGTGCTTGCAACGGTAAAATCGATGAAAGAGAGTATGGGTACAGAAGGTACAATGGAAACGGAAGTTAAAGTTAATACTGATGTCGATGAAGTGGTTGCCGCAACGAAAGACAAAAGGCTGACTCACGAGTTAAGAGCTAAGACTGAGTTGAAGGCTAACGGAAACTTAGAAAAGACAAACGTTGACAAAGTGGCTGAAGATACTGTTGTTCACGATAATACGGTTATCGCAGATGAAGCGGTCATTGCGCGAAGTAAATTTGAGATGATGGACGCTAACAGCGACGGTAAGCTTACTAAAGCTGAAGCCTCGCGAAGTGGTGTAACACGTGATTTTGATAATATTGACGCAAATGACGATGAATTAATTACGCGTACGGAATTTAAGCGTTATCAGAGTAAGTCTGAAAATAACTCAAGTGATAGTTCTGAAGAGTAATGACTAAGTTGTACTAGCTCAGATTAGATCTGAGCTAGATTCTTTAGCATCTAACTTTCGGGTGTTGACTTAATCACTTCCTCGATTTCACTGTTACCACTCAAGCGTGCGAGATCAATAAGATAACCTTTTTCTAGCTTATCCAAAGTGTGTCCTTCAAGTCGCGCTTTTACCTCTTCAACATCACCATTGGCAATAGAAGTTTTAAGCGCTGCATGATTATTTAACGATCGGTCTTCTGTTTTTTCAGCTGAATCATTCGCAGTCATAGTTCATCCTTAATTTTCACTTAGTAAAAAAACATTAGTGCTTTTTACCTTTTGTAGTTAAAGATGAGACTAAACGATCACACCGTTATGCCACCCATATCTCGAACTGCCAAGGCGTGAGTTTACACACTGAATCAGCTCCGAAGATTTTCTTTTCGTCGCGCTCCCAGTGCGCATACTCACCTTCAAACAATGGTTCTTCAAACGTTACATCAAGCTGCTCATTTGAGAAATTAATCACAACGAACACTTTTTCATTTTCACTACAACGTACAAAACTAAAAACCTTATCCATCTTAGAGTTTGGCACCTGTATCATTCTTGCCCCGTACTCTCCGTTCCCTAGCACGGCTTTGGACTTTTTAAGAGCAATTAGCTTGCGGTACAAGTTGCCTATTTCATGTTTTTGCCAGTGTATTGGATCGCGCTCAAAGAACGCTAAACGCTTGGTTTCCCCAGCTTCTTGTCCGTTGTGAATGAGCGGCATACCTTCACCTACCACAGACAACGCAATGCAGGCTTCAAGCGCATCACCAAATTGTTCGCGCTGAGTGCCATCCCAGGCATTTTTGTCATGATTACTAACGAAGGTCATTCTGTAAGCGGAGTGAGGCCAGCTGCGTTCGTTCCACGAATAATACTTGCGCAACCTATCCAGCGAACATTGTCCGTGTGCGAGTTCGTGTAGCGTCTCGTTCCAACTCCATGCGTATGTCATATTGAACGCATTTTCGTGAAGGTCGCGATTCTCCCATTCAGCCAACATGAAGACTGGTCTGATTGCGCTTAGCGTTTGCACTGCTTGCTGCCAAAAATCGTTGGGGACATACCCCGCTACATCACAGCGAAACCCATCAATGTCGAACTTTTCAACCCAATAACACAACGCGTTAATCATGTATTTGCGAAGGCCAACCTGTTCATAATCGAACTCAATGATATCGCTCCAGTCCCACCACGGAGATGGGCGAAAATCTCCTTTGTAGTCTTTGGCGTACCACTCGGGGTGCTGTTCAGCCAAAGGATTATCCCACGCACTGTGATTTGGCACCCAGTCTATGATGACTTTTAGCGAAAGCTTGTGCGCTTCTTCCACCAGCGCTTTGAAATCCTCTTCGCTACCAAATTCAGGGTTAATGGGCAGATAGTCTTTTACTGCATAGGGACTTCCAAGCTCTCCCTTTTTATTCTTTTCACCAATAGGGTGTACAGGCATAAGCCAAACAATATCAGCGCCAAGTGATTTAATGTGGGATAACCCCTTTCTCACTCCTTCAAAATTTCCTTCCTCTGAAAACTGTCGTGTGTTGACCTGATAAATAACAGCGTGAGATGACCATTCTGGCTGAAGCACGTTATATCGTTTCTTAGGAACAGGATTGATATCCATATTATCTTTCCCTATCGAGATTAGCGTTTAGAAGAAGAATCTGGTTCTGCGTCGCGTTACTTTTAGGCTTTAAACTGAGGTGAGCTAAGCTGTTAACTGCCGCAAGCTCGTGGCTTAAAGAATAGGTAAACTTGTAACACCTAAAATTAGTACCCAAATACCGAAAAAAAGTTTTAGACGCTGAACCGAAAATGCTAAAACAACAAACTTTGCAATCGTTCCACCGACTATTGCACCTGCCCCAGCAAACAAAACAACCTGCCATACCACAGACTCGCTTATAAAAGCGTGATACGGCAATGCAGACCACACAGTAAAAGCCGACAAGATAACCGCGCTGGCAATAGACAAAGTTACATTAAACCCTCGAATTATGAGGTAAACAGCGACTAACTCTCCTACTCCTACCGAAAGCCACGCGGTGATAATGCCGCCTAAAAAACCAATGAAAGGTAAAAGCAAAAGATCTTTCGTATGTAAGTCTTTTTTGAAATGGGTACGCTTCATTAGCGGAATAGAAGCAAATATTGCGATTGCTAATAGAATAGAAAAACTACCAAAAGCGATGTGAAGGTTATTGGCCCCACCCCACAAATGCTCTAGAAGCCTTGTACTTTGAGAAGAATACTGAGCGAATCCTATGCCGCATATTGACGAGGGAACCGTTAACATCAGTACACTGGGTAATGCCTTCCAATACTGATCATACTTGTGTTGGTGTTTATAATACGCGGCCCAAGTTAGTGCCCCCGCGGTCATACCACAGCATTGGATGGCGAAACTCGTTGCCACAACGCTTTGCGCAGAAAATGACAGGTAGTTAAAAAACGGAACGAAAACCACGCCACCGCCAGCTCCAGTGGCGTTCGCAAATATAGCACCAATAACGCCAAGAACGCTGAAAAGCCCGAACTCTTTAACAAGCTCAATAGGGGCTGGTTGCGCTAGCAAACTGCCGATCCATAAAAATAAAAGTACTATCAACGCTGTTTTGCCAGCGTTTTGCTTGATGAGAGAAATCACATACGTCCTTAAGGCAGAAAATACGGCAAGTTACACGGCATGACTTTTCTAAGCACGCAGCCAACTAGCACCTGTACAATTTTCAAACTATTGTTATCCCACTACGTATAAGGCTTTACTTACACAGATATCATATACAGCATATTAATAAACATGGTTGAAGTATCTACATTTGAGCACCAGGTGCAACTGCATCTTTCGCCAAACCGCTCAGCAACATGGCAACAGACAAAGCACCTTATTGCAGCTTTTGCCCTTTTTATCAGCTCGATAGCTATTGCTTGGTCACTGGCCGGTGCGTGGGTCATATTACCTTTTGCAGGATTGGAGGTCGGGTTACTGACACTGATTATGTATTTAGTTTCTAAAGCAACATACCGCTGGGAGACGCTCTTAATTTCATCAAACAGCATTCAAGTCACTAGCTCAAGCGGTATCAGCATAGAATTCTTCCGACCGGATACGTCCTTGTACTATAAAAAAGACTTGAGCTTAAAATGTGCGCCACAGCTTGTGCTACAAGCCCCTCTACAGCAATTTGAAGTGGGATCATTTTTAAATTTAGAGGACAAAGAGCGTGTCCATAAATGTATGCAAAAGGCGGGGATCGCAGTATGTTCGAATAAGTGGTGGTAATTCGTGTTGCTTTGATTTGCAACTAATGCGTAAGGCTCCTTATCGTGCATGACACAAAATTAATGATCATTGTGGCTATTTTCGACTAATTAGATATAAGACGCAGCTAAAACGAGTTGCGACCTAATGAGGGTTACACTATGAACTTATACATTGAGTCACTAGAAGGCGGCAATTACCTCGCATCAACCGGTATGGGCGCCTCACGCACCTTGGTTCGCGACAACAAGTCACAACCTAAAACGTTTCACTGTTTGAACGAGATTAGGGAGCATTTTGACTCTCAAGCCTTTGAGAAAGTTTGGCTCCGTCAAAGCACACCGTATGAAGAAATGGTTGGTCAAACCGATCATCCCGGTGCGTTAGAGCTTGAAATTGAGTGGTAGCGACTTGCAGGTGTACTAGCAAGTAAGACCAATAGTTTTCAACGTTTCATGCACCACTTAGCACGTTTTTTGCGTACAACTAATGTGACGTAAATTAAAACGGTATTTTATTGAATTAGAAACAGTAAGAATGGTCTTCTTCTGTAGTTAATAAAACACCTACATGCTAAGGAGAATTGCATGAAAATAAGTAAGTTAGCGATTAAATCTGTGTTTGTGGCTGCCGTGTTAGCCTTAACGGCGTGCGCTTCGATGGGCGATGGAACTGTTGCTGAAAAGCGACAAGCTATTTTAGATATGCAAGATAACGCGCTTGCCCGCCTTTATTCTGAAAAGCCCGATACGCGCTCTCAGGTAAAAGACGCTGCCGGCTACGCCGTATTTACCAATGCTAACATCAACGTATTCTTTGTGGCGGCGGGCACAGGCTACGGTGTTGTAAACAATAATGTAACCGGCGCAAAAACATATATGAATATGGCCGAAGGTGGCGTAGGCCTTGGCTTAGGTGCAAAAGATTACCGAATTGTTATGGTTTTCCACACACAAAAAGCGATGAATCATTTTATTGAAAATGGATGGACCGTAGGTGGTAACGCGGATGTAGCAGCGAAAGCCGGTAACAAAGGTGCATCTGCAGAAGGCGAAGGCTACTTGGGTAACGTCACAGTGTATACTATGACTGAAAGCGGCCTTACATTACAGGCCACTGTTAAAGGCACGAAATTTTGGGTAGATAAAGAACTAAACTAATTCTGCCCTAACTATTCCTAACCATATTAGCGATTAGCGCTCCAACACACCGAAGGCCTCTTGAATGCAAGAGGCCTTTTCATTTTTCTGCACAACAGCCCGCTACCGCTCTAAAGCTTTAGGCTGTCTGAATCACCGTAATAAGCAGTGTCGTGTTCCCCATAGCTTCTCTTACCACCGCCGTGTATACAAAAGTCTAAATTTAGGGGGAAACCCTCATAACTGAATTGAACACTCGTGACTACGCTTTACTTGCAAAAGGCTCGCTTAGCAGCACGCTAAGCCATAAACGAGGGTTTCATCATGCAACCAAAAAACAACAAAGTGATAGGAGCAGTAGTAAGAACGATATTAACGAGCGCATTGTTCGCTTCGGCGACGGTAGGCTTTTCAACTAACGCGGCAATAATAGGCAGCAGTTATGGAAATGCAGTCCATGTCGACCTTTCCATTACAAGTAATGTAGGAGGTATGGTCTCTGCAATCGCTAACTCAACTATTAACTTAGCCCATACCAGCGGTAGTGCTCCTGAAAATTATTCACAGATTGACACTATCATTGGCGCAAGCGCAGATGCTTCGGGTACGTTGGGCAGCCCCATCGACGTTACAGAGTTTGATGGCGCGCTGTCCACCGCCATTATTGAAGGCGAATCTCAATCGTCTTTAACGAGTTTTGTTCCGGCAAGCTTTTTTACGTCAGGCCGCGGAACCATAAACGACCTTAATCTTGACTTATTTTCAGACTTACTTGGAATAAGTGGCTTTTTAACGCTAAGTGCTGATGTACTTTCCACAGTCTCGCAAATTGACGGAAACGCCACGACCGGCTCAAACGTGAATCTATCTACAGCAGGTTCATCAGACATCGTGGATGTGGAAGTGAATCTTTGGGGACATACCGTAACGGCTACTGCACTTGAAAATCAGTCTCTCTTTGCAGGTTTGAATATCGCTGACTTTGGCTTGGGAATATTTGTTAATGAAGTCGAAAAGTCGTGTTCCAACACCTCTTGCACAGAATCACGCAACGCGGTTAGAGTATCTTTCGATGATTTCTCACTCAATGCATTTTACGATGCACTATTCCCTGCTGGCGGGCCGTTAACCGGGCCAGTGTTTAACTTGACCAACAACCCTATTGTCAACGGCGAGATCATTTTAGCTAGCTCGTTTGCTACAACCTCTTCTTCAACTGAGGTAAGTGCACCCTCTACGTTTGCAATTTTTATTTTCGCAGTAGGCTTATTGAGTGCAAGAAGATTTAATAAACACAAAATACTACAGAAATAACGTTTGAAAATCTCAAGGCAGAAGGAGCAAGTCTACGGTTTCTCTCTTTCTTGCCTTGAGAATCATATCGCTCACATTTTACTGAGCACGGTTTTCCTCAATCTGCATCCACTGTGCTCTTGTACAATTCTCGAGAAGCTCAAATGCTTCAACAACCACATCTTCTCCTTGTATAAAAGGATGTGCCTGATTATCTTTCCTATCCGTTAACGCCTTAAGCTTATCTCTTGTTCCGTCTCTTCCAGGGTGATTTGACAAAAATACATCAATATTTTTTTCTTTCACCAACGCTTTCATTGCATTGGCCGAGTTTGTATAAGACTTTATTCTTGCGACATCCGGACCATAATTGAGCCCTGTGCCGCCCCATAATACAGCGCGATGCCGTTCATCTCCATCGATCACAGGGAGAACGATAGTAAGCGTACCCGGTGTATGTCCAGGCGTTACATAAAACGCTAACTCAGTGCCATTCACGTTGAGTACATCCCCATCTTCAATCAGTAAATCTTTTTCAGGTTTTGCTCCCCAGCGATAGCTTGCAAACGCGTCGTTTTCTAACACGTGCCACTCAATTTCACTCATCACAATACGTGGACTATAAACTGATTTAATTAGCCCAAAACCACCGTAATGATCGCCGTGTCCATGAGATATGATTAGATGGGAAATCGGCTTATCTCCCAACCCGAGTGCCGAAAGTCCGTTAAGGATATAATGTTGAGCTTGTTGGTTATTATTTAGCGCGTCTACTAAAACTATACTTTCGCCCGTATCAATTGCCCAACTTGCTACGTTGCCAGCGCCGACATAATAAAGGTTATCGAAGACCTGTTGAGGTGGAATTTGACGACGGACTTTAGCATTTCCTTTTACTTCGCTATCACCATTACTGCGCTCGGATCTCTCGCGCCTATTTTCGCTAATAACGAACATATTCCGCGGCTCTTGACTAATATCGCAAAGACTCGCCAATCCAGGAAAATGCTTAGCACTTTTCAATCCTTTATCCGCGTAATATTGCGCAGTGTATGCATCGGCTGAGTAAGTATTATTGGACATCCAAACCGCCAGAAGCATTATTGCAAGCTGCCATATAGACTTTTTTATATTAACCATAACGCTTTCCATTCTAGGTATATAAAACCACGTTGTTTTGCGGTGTTGATTTTTTCACTATTTGGGACAAATGTATTCAGTTTGCATTAAACCATAAACAATATTTTGCATAAGCACTTTTAATTGGGCATATTTTAAACACAACTGACGAAGGGATTTCTTATGATAATCGTGGTGTTTAATCAAAAAGGCGGCGTAGGCAAATCGACCATTAGCACCAATTTAGCTGCGCAAAGCGCTAAGCTGGGTCATAAGACCTTATTAGTAGACTTAGACGCTCAGGGAAATAGTACTCACTACGTGGGATTTAACGCCAGTGAACAAAGCCTTACCGTGGCCGATATGTTCAAACAAGTAGTTGGCATTTTCAGAACAGCCAAGAAGCCTAACGCGTTCGTGCATGCAACGCCTTATGAAAACCTCTTCGTTATGCCTTCTTCTCCTGCGTTGGCAGAAGTCGAGCGAGAGCTCGAATCACGATACAAAATTTTTAAACTTAAAGACGCGTTAAAGGAGTTAAAAGACGAATTCGACAACATTTTTATCGACACGCCTCCTAATTTTAATTTTTATTCTAAAGCGGCACTTATTGCTGCTGATGGCTTTTGTGTCCCCTTTGATTGCGACGACTTCTCGGCACAGGCGATTGAGCGTTTACTTGAAAATGCAATGGAACTAAAAGAAGACCACAACCCTGAACTGCGTTTGTTGGGTATTGTTGTTAATCAATTCAATAGCCAAGCAAAGCTTCCAAGAGAGTTAATTGAGACACTTAAGCAGCAAGATTTGCCAGTGTTAGAAAGTTATATAAGTGCCACGGTAAAAGTGAAAGAGTCTCACTCTAAGCGAATGCCGCTGCCTTTCTACTTACCTAAGCACAAAGTGACGAATCAAATTGCGGCTTTATTTGAAGAACTCAATGCGAGCAAAACCTAACGCTAACAAGTTTCGCTAAACATCAATATCAATATGCTTAAGCCCACCCTCGCTGTTACCTCGCTCTTTATCTTTCGAGTTTTCAGCTGATTTTTCGATAATCTCAGTTCGCTTCACGTCTTGAAACTGATCGCGCTCTTCTTCACTGAAATGCTCGGACTTTTTGGTCTTTTGCACTTTCTTCACGCGGTCGTCCGTCTCAATCGGTACTTTTGTGTTGCGAGGCAAAATGGGAAACAGTAGATCGTTGCTCATACGCCCTCCAGAAGTTTGCATTTGTCTCTATAACTTATCGGCAACGAGTTGCCTAAAATTACGGTTCAAAACTAATTCATAACGAATTGTTTTATTATATACACATTAAATTAGAGTTAATGTGCCAAAAGAGTTCACTTTAGCCTTGCAAATCCTAATTCAAAACGCTAATGTTTCAGCCGTTCGAAATTAGGAATTAAAATTTTCAAAATGATTAACTGCGCGACGAAACATCACCATCACCACAAAGCATAACCTTTCAGGTTCGTGCTGGAAGGTCTATGTATCCTTCCAGTGGCGCAGATAAAACAAATTCTCGACCCTCGGAAGGAAACTTCCGGGGGTTTTTCGTTTTAGGCGCAATCAAAAGTTAAAACACAACGTGTAAGGAACGTTTCAATGAGTAACAGCAAAAGACTTCGAATTGCCGTACAGAAATCAGGTCGATTGAGCGATGACAGCATTGCCCTACTGAAAGCTATAGGCATTAAACTCAATATTCGTGATCGCCTGCTGATTGCGCATTCTACGAACCAGCCTATTGATTTGCTTCGCGTGCGTGACGACGATATTCCAGGTCTTGTTATGGATGGTGTAGTAGACCTAGGCTTTATTGGCGAAAATGAGCTAGAAGAGAAAATGCTAGAGCGTAAAGCTGCGGGCAAGCCATTCGAATATGAAGTATTGCGTCGTCTAGACTACGGCGGCTGCCGCCTGTCTATTGCGGTACCTAATGAGATGGATTATCAAGGAATCCAGTCGCTAGAAGGCAAAAAAGTAGCAACAACTTACCCCTACCTACTTGAGCGCTACTTCAAAGAACAGGGCATAAATGCAAAGGCTGTAATGCTACAAGGTTCTGTGGAAGTGGCCCCACGAGCAGGTGTAGCTGACGCTATCTGTGACCTTGTATCTACCGGTGCAACCCTTGAAGCTAACGGTCTTGTTGAAAAAGACGTTATTTTCCGCAGTAAAGCGGTACTTATTAAGCGCGCTGATGGCGAGCTTAGCGACGAGAAAGAAACACTGGTTAACCGACTAATGCCACGTGTTGATGGCGTATTACTAGCAAAAGAAAGCAAGTACATCATGCTACACGCACCAAAAGCGTATTTAGAGCAGGTGAAAAGCCTACTTCCAGGTGCTGAAAATCCTACGGTTCTACCACTTGCTGGAAATGAAGAACAAGTTGCTATCCACGTTGTTTCTACAGAGACCTTGTTCTGGGAAACCATGGAGAAACTTAAAGCCCTTGGTTGTAGCTCTATTCTTGTAATGCCAATCGAAAAAATGATGGGCTAAAAGGCAGGCAATTATGATTACTTGGTCATCTCTTTCGGTAAATGAGAAAAAACAGGCGCTAGCCCGCCCGGCTATGGCCAATAGCCAACAGTTAAAGCAGACCGTGGGCGACATTATCGCCCGCGTTGAAAAAGAAGGCGATGAGGCAGTACTTGATTACACACGTAAATTTGACTGCCCAGACTTAACTAGCCTTGTACTTTCACAAGAAAACATTGATGCTCTTGCTGCGAAGGTAACGCCAGAGGTAGCAAGTGCTATCGATACTGCGTTCAACAACATAAAAATGTTTCACGAAGCGCAAATGCCTAGTGATATCGCGCTAACCACAACGCCTGGTGTTAAATGCGAGCTGCGCTTCACCGCCCTTGATGCAGTGGGTCTTTATATTCCAGGCGGCAGCGCGCCGCTTCCTTCTACCGTATTGATGCTAGGCGTACCTGCATTGGTGGCGGGCTGCGAAAATAAGCTACTTTGTACTCCACCAAACAAAGAACAGCTTATCGCGCCTGAAATTGCGTATGCGGCCAGAAAGTGCGGTATCGATAAGATCTTTTTATGTGGTGGTGCCCAGGCAATCGCTGCTATGGCCTTGGGAACCGACAGCATTCCTCAAGTAGATAAGATTTTTGGCCCAGGTAACAGCTTTGTGACTGAAGCTAAACAGCAAGTAAGCCAACGTGCTGATGGTGCAGCTATTGATATGCCGGCCGGCCCATCAGAAGTGTTGGTACTTGCTGATGAGTTCGCAAACCCTGAGTTTGTAGCGGCCGACCTGCTTTCCCAAGCCGAGCACGGTCCAGACTCGCAGGCTATTTTGGTGTCTAACAGCGCTACACTTATTGAAGAAGCAAAAGCCGCGGTTGAACGTCAATTAGCAACCCTATCTCGCGCTGAGATTGCACGCCCTGCTATGGAAAATGCGCGTTATCTTTTGGCTGATTCCATTGAGCAAGCCATTGAAGCAAGTAACGCCTACGCTGCTGAGCACTTAATTGTACAAATAGAGAATGCCCGTGATTATTTGCCAAAAATTAAATACGCAGGCTCTATATTCCTAGGCCCGTGGTCACCAGAATCTGCAGGTGATTACGCGTCGGGCACTAACCACGTACTGCCAACCTATGGCTATGCTAAGAATTACTCTAGCCTTGGATTATTAGACTTTATGCGTCGCTACACTATTCAAGAACTAAGCGCAGACGGCATGCGTAATTTAGGCCCTGCGATTATGGCACTTGCAGCTGCCGAGGGCTTGGATGCACACGAACAGGCCGTTGCACTTCGCATGCAGGCACTTAAGCAAGGAGACGCCTAATGTCGGCACTTATCGATAACCTAATTAACGAAAATTTAGTGCCGCTAAAGCCGTATGAATCGGCTCGTCGCTTGTTTTCAGGTGGTCAAGACTGGCTTAATGCCAACGAGTCACCTTATGCCAACGAATACAGCGTAGATAGCAGCAACTTTAACCGCTATCCGTCATGTCAGCCCGAAGCGGTAGTCAGTGGTTACGCAAACTACGCCGGGCTAGACAAATCGCAGCTTATTGTTACCCGCGGCGCAGATGAAGGCATTGAACTGCTTATTCGCACCTTCTGCACGCCGGGTAAAGACAGCATTCTGATATGCCCGCCTACCTACGGTATGTATGCAATCAGTGCTGAAACCTGTGATGTGGGCATTAAGAAAGTGCCGCTTAACGACGACTTTAGCCTTAACGTGAATGCTGTATGCGCTGAAGATGACGTTAACGTGATTTTCATCTGTGCGCCCAACAATCCAACCGGTACGCCAGTTGCTCGTGAAGACATTAAAACCGTGCTCAATCACTTTGCCGATAAAGCACTGGTTGTTGTAGATGAAGCGTATATTGAGTTCGATGCCGACAATACGTGGGCAAATGAGATTAACAACTATCCAAACTTGGTGGTACTTCGTACGCTGTCTAAAGCGTTTGCTCTTGCCGGTCTTCGCTGTGGTTTTACACTTGCTCAGGCACCCGTCATCCAAGCACTACTTAAAGTGATAGCGCCCTACCCCATTCCAGAGCCAGTAGCGCAGATTGCTGCACAAGCATTGTCGGCTGAATCGCTAACGTTACTTGAGCTTCAGGTGGCTACCATTAACCGGGAAAAAGAGGCCCTAGCCGAAGCGCTGGAATCTATCGAAGGCTTTGAATTAGTGGGTGATAGACGAGCAAACTTTATCTTATTCCGCTACGCAAAAGCGCAAGCCCTAATGCAGTACTTGGTAAGCCAAGGCATGCTTATTCGCGATCAATCAAAACAGCTTAACTTACAAAACTGTTTACGCGTAAGCATAGGCACTGAAGAGCAAAACCAGCGTTTAATGCAGCTAATTAACGAATTTAAAAATAATGAGGACGCGGCATGAGTCAGCAAGCCATTTTATTTATTGACCGCGACGGTACACTCGTAGAAGAGCCGCCAGTAGATAAGCAATTAGATAGTTTAGAGAAGCTTGTTTTCGAGCCAAACGTTATTCCTGTGCTACTTAAACTAAAGGCAGCTGGGTTTAAACTCGTGATGGTAAGTAACCAAGACGGCTTGGGTACAGACAGTTTCCCGCAAGAAGACTTCGACAAGCCACACAATGCCATGATGGCCATTTTCGAAAGCCAGGGTGTAGTGTTTGACGACGTGCTTATTTGCCCGCACTTCGATGCTGATAACTGCACATGCCGCAAACCCAAGCTTGGCTTAGTACAAGAATACCTACAGCAAGGCAAAGTGGACTTCACTCGTTCGTTTGTTATTGGTGACAGAATTACCGATGTACAGCTTGCTGAAAACATGGGTATTCGCAGCTTTCAGTACAACCGTGAAAGCTTAAACTGGAACGATATTCAGAAAAGCTTGTTAGCGTCTTCACGTATTGCAGAGGTGGTACGTACCACCTCTGAAACCGACATTCGCGTGCGTGTAGATCTTGATTCGCAGGCTAAGTCGACAATTCAAACCGGCATGGGCTTTTTTGACCACATGCTAGACCAAATTGCTACCCACGGTGGTTTTGAGCTAAACCTCACTACCGATGGCGATTTGCACATTGACGATCACCACAGTGTAGAAGACACCGCGCTTGCCCTTGGTGAAGCGCTTAAAAAGGCACTAGGCGACAAACGCGGTATTGGTCGCTTTGGTTTCGCGTTGCCAATGGATGAATGTCGTGCGGAATGTATTATGGACATTTCTAACCGCCCACACCTTAAGTTTGACGCTGAATTTAGCCGCGACCAGGTAGGTGAAATGGCCACCGAAATGGTACCGCACTTCTTCTATTCGCTTGCACAAAGCATGGGGCTATCGTTACACCTTTCCACCAGCGAAGGTAATGCTCACCACCAAGTAGAAAGCCTGTTTAAAGTATTTGGCCGTGCGCTACGTCAAGCCATTACGCGCCAAGGCGATGCACTACCAAGTAGTAAAGGAGCCCTGTAATGTCAGTGGTAAACCCCAGCCAGCGACAAAAAATAGTCATAGTAAATACCGGCTGCGCGAACATTTCATCAGTACGCTTTGCCCTTGAGCGCTTAGGCGTTGAAGTGGACGTATCTGACGATGTAAACGTAATTAAAAGCGCTGATAAAGTGTTTTTACCCGGCGTAGGAACAGCGGCAGCAGCGATGGCAAGCATTAAGCAAAAAGCGCTAGTGGAAACCCTGCAGTCGCTTACCCAACCTGTGCTAGGCGTATGTTTAGGCATGCAACTTATGGTTGAAACCAGCGCTGAAGGTGGTTTTCAAGGTACAGGCAACATCGACTGTTTGAACCTAATGCCAGGTCATGTGGCTCGCATGGAATCAAAAGGCGTGCGCTTACCTCATATGGGTTGGAACACAGTCTCTCATAAAGAAGAAAGTTTATTTAAGGGCATCCCACAAGATACCTACTTTTACTTTGTGCACAGTTTTGCCGTTCCTGAATACGAGCACACGCTTGCAAGCTGCACTTATGGTAATACTTTTTCAGCAGCGATAAATAAAGACAACTTTTACGGGGTGCAATTTCACCCAGAACGTTCTGGCGAGGCCGGAGCACAATTACTGACTAACTTTGTGAACCTATAATGATTATTCCAGCGATTGATCTTATTGACGGACGCGTAGTACGCCTTTATCAAGGCGACTACGAGCAGAAAACCCAATACGAACTGGACCCCGTTGAAGTGGTTCACGACTATGCTGACCAAGGTGCAACCTGGTTACACATTGTTGACCTAACAGGCGCTAAAGACACCAGTAAGCGTCAGCTTTCGCTCATCAAGTCTATGGTCGACACCAAGCGCATGCAGTTTCAAGCAGGCGGCGGTATTCGAAGCGAAGAAGAAGTGGCGCAGTTACTCGAAACAGGCGTAAGCCGCGTAGTGATTGGTTCTTTGGCTGTAAAACAACCCGAGCTTGTGAAGTCTTGGGTAGAAAAATATGGCCCAGAGCACATTGTACTGGCCCTTGATATAAATATTAGCGACACCGGTGAAAAGCTTATTGCTACCCACGGTTGGCAAGAGAATTCGGGCGTAGCCCTTGAAGGCTTGCTTGAAGACTTCGCTAAAGTGGGCGCAAAGCACGTACTGTGCACCGACATTAGTCGCGACGGCACGCTACAAGGTGCGAACACTAAGCTGTATCAAGAAATGGCAGCCCGTTTCCCACACGTTAGCTGGCAAGCGTCTGGCGGTATAGGTAGCATCGCCGATATTGAAGCGTTGAAGCCGACTAACGTTGGCGGCGTTATTTTAGGCCGCGCGTTACTGGAAGGTAAGTTTACGGTGAAGGAGGCTATCGCATGCTGGCAAAACGCATAATACCGTGCCTAGACGTACGCGACGGCAAAGTTGTTAAGGGCGTTCAGTTTAGAAACCACGAAATTATTGGTGATATTGTACCTCTTGCTGAGCAATATGCGAAAGCAGGTGCCGACGAACTAGTATTCTATGATATTACCGCGAGCTCTGATGCCCGCGTAGTAGATAAAAGCTGGGTAAGCCGTATTGCACAGGTTATTGATATCCCTTTTTGTGTTGCTGGCGGCATTAAGAGTATTGAAGACGCTGGGCGTATTTTGGAAATGGGTGCAGATAAGATTTCGATTAACTCCCCTGCGCTTAATAATCCAGACCTTATTAACCAGCTGCACGACGTTTATGGACAACAGTGCGTCGTGATTGGTATCGACAGTTTCTATAACGAAGCAACCGACCAATACGAAGTGTACAAATTCACTGGTGATGAAGCGCGAACGCAAAAAAGCCAGTGGCAAACCATCGATTGGATTAAAGAAGTTCAGTCGCGCGGTGCTGGTGAAATTGTACTGAACTGCATGAACCAAGACGGCGTGCGCAAAGGCTACGATGTGAAGCAGCTGAAAGCCGTGCGCGATATCTGTGAAGTGCCGCTAATTGCGTCGGGTGGCGCGGGTGAAATTGCCCACTTTACGGATGTGTTTCAACAGGCTGACGTAGATGGCGCGCTTGCAGCATCGGTATTTCACAAAGGCATCATCAACATTGATGAGCTTAAAGCAGAGTTAACCAGCAATGGCGTTGCCATGCGTAAGCGTCACGGATTAACGGCGCAAGCAGAAGGAGTAAACCCGTGATCATTACTAACGAAAACAGCAATAAACTGTCTTGGGACAAAATGGACAACCTACTACCAGCCATTGTGCAAGACGCACTGTCTGGCAAGGTATTAATGCAGGGCTACATGGACCAAGACGCATTGGCGAAAACCCTTGAAACGGGCAAAGTGACATTCTTCAGCCGTTCAAAACAGCGCCTGTGGACCAAGGGTGAAACATCTGGTAACACGCTAGATTTAGTGAGCGTTGCTTGTGACTGCGATCAAGATTCACTGTTGGTACTTGCCACCCCTAACGGCCCGACATGCCACACTGGTGTTGAAAGCTGTTGGTTTGACGGCAACACACCAGCCTTTACGTTTCTTGCAGATTTAGAGCGTGTATTGGCTTCCCGTAAAGACGCTGATCCAAAAAGCAGCTATACCGCTAGCCTTTACAACAAAGGCATTAAGCGCATAGCGCAGAAGGTGGGCGAAGAAGGTGTAGAAACCGCATTGGCGGCTACTGTGCACGACAAAGAAGAGCTTAAAAACGAAGCCGCTGACTTGTTGTACCACTTAACGGTACTGCTTCAAGCTAGCGATATGTCGCTAAACGATGCACTTGATGTGTTGCGTGAGCGCCACAAGTAATCCGTTGTAAAACTCGTTTATTATTCAAAATGCCCTTCTCGTTTTCTACGCGAAGGGTATTTTTGTATCGCAGAGCTTTGCACTTCATTGCAATTAACATTGTTTAGCCTGCCTAAAAATTGAATAAAAAACAATCCATCAGTTAAGGAAACGCGACTAGCGAGGCGTTCCCAATATCCAATCGATCCCTTGGATAGCAACGGTGGGAAACACGGTCGCATGTGACGCACCGCCGATAACATGCAATTGTAGTGTTTTGTTTTGATCTGCCTTAGCGATGATTTTACTTGCCAATGCTTTGCTCCCCGCAACCATATCTTGACCCTCGCCAAACTCAGGCGTTTCTAAGCTTCCCACACCAATGTAAACACGCTTGGGCGATTGAGTTTCAGCCATTTCTAAGGTTAGTAAGTAATCGTCATTAAACCACACTGAAGGGCTAACAAGCACATAGTTAGAAAAGGTTTCAGGAGATTGCATGAGCACGTAGCCGCCAAATAGCCCGCCTAATGAATGCCCAATAAAAGTCCGTCGATTGGCGTCTACTCGATATGTAGATTCAATAAATGTTAATACATCTCGTCTAATAAATGACAGGTACTCAGCAGCAAGACCGGTTTCCAGTTTCCAACTATTGGCTATGGCAGGAGTGTAGTCCCTTACTCTACTCTCTACGCCTTTTGATTCTAGGGAATAAGACAACCCCACTATGACCGCTTCTTCCATTTGGCCTACGTTTACTGGCATTCGCATAGAGCCTACGATAATAGGAAAACTATAAGGCGCATCTGTTGTGTATATTACGGGGTAATCCTTGGAAGGAGATGCGTTATAGCTTTTTGGCAACTGTACAAATAACGTATATTTACGTGCAGTTTCCGTATCTTCTATTGTCACCATTTTGCTTCTAGGTAACGAAACAGACGCTTCAGAAATGATAGGTTTAATGATTGATTCAGCAAAAGCACATGAAAATGCACTTCCGACAAGAATTATTGCTGTTAGAAAGCGAAGCACCGTAACCCCTTAGTGGTTTAAACGGCATGTTATAACGCAGCTAATTTCAATTAACCACTGTTTGCACACCAAGGGTCACTTTTTGACTTCTCTATTTCTCGATTTCCCTTACCACTTGGCCATAAGCCAGCAGCGCGAACAGTCCCGTTCCGCCCACAATATTTCCTAGTAATGTTGCACCAATTAGTGAGAGTGTTTCAAGAACGCTTATTTTATTTTGCAGTGCTAACAAGAAAAGTTCTGTTGAACCGGCTATCACGTGCGTAAAATTTCCTATAGCAATTAAATAAGTAAAAATAACTATCATCAATATTTGAGAATGCTTAACCGATGGCTTCATCCATACAATAGCGGCAATGATAAACCCTGACGTAATGCCGTATGAGAAGGCGTCTGACGGTGATAGCTTGGCATAATGTTCAGAAATAGCGGTCATCCCTTCAACCAGCTCTGGTGGAACAGATTGCAGCGAAAAGCTGAAAAACGCAGCCAAAAAGGTGCCGAACATATTAGCGGCGAAAACAATAGACCACAGACGCGCAATACAAAATCCCATATTTAACGATGGCTTGCTTAACAACGGAAGAATGACCGAAAGCGTATTTTCGGTGAAAAGCTGTAGTCGACCAACGATAACCAACACAAACCCGACGGTGTAGCCTAAATTCTCAATAACAAACTGATTGGGAGAATTTGCAAAGAGGTGATGCAGGATTCCTTCGGCTAGGATTGAAATCGATATACCGATACCTGCTGCAACCCCTGACCACCACAATGACATCATAGGACGCTGGAGTTCTTCTAACCCTTCCCTGTGGACAATGGCATACAAAGAAACAGAATTTAAGCTCTGATTATCTCGTACATCTTTTTCTTCAGTATGACTAAGGGCAACGTCTTGCTCTCTATGCCCAGACTCCTTCACTTTTTCTGTCACTCATGCCTCCTGCAACTCTTTGTGTACATCTATTTTGTTAAAAATCCGGTCTTAGCCGAAAAGTGGACGGTTTGTTAGTAACTATTGATATATGAGACCAACAAAGCCTGCTATTAAGATACGTTAAATGCACGCACTTTCGGTCATTTAGCCCCAACCCGTTACGTATAAAAACCAATACCAATGTACACAGATAAAAACCTAATCTCAAAAAATGATTATATCTGCTGGTGTATGATTGCGCCGTGTAATCCTCAGAATACCTTCAATGTTCGGTTACATTTCAGGTACAGGCGAATTGCTTTTACGCACTAATTACTCGCTGGCAACGTACTTTCATACATTACTTGTCTTTACCAATCTAAGTTGTTTCCTCATGAAAAAAAGTCACTCATTGTCTTCTAAGCTCATGTCAGTTGTTGGCGCGCTGCTAATCTTGATCGCTTCGGTATTTATTGGAGTGAGCTATGTGCTGCTTGATCGCACTGAAAAAGAAATAGACCAGCATGTTAATAATGAAGTTATTGACCAAATACAAAGAACTGTATCAGCGAAAGCGGCACGATATGCAGCGCAAACTGAAACATTAATTAACAGTGCCCATGTTTTACCCAATGCGCTCGCTGCGCAGTTATCATCAAGTATTTCAGCCAACGATGAAGTGTCGTTAAGTCGTGAGCAAACTCAACGTTTAGTGAAAAGCATGCTCGCTAATGGTTTAACTTCAAGTGCATATGCGCAGTTTGAAACCAATTTGTTTGACGGAAAAGCAAAAGAAAACAGCAAAGGAAAGATACATTCAACACCTGGCACTGGAAGCTTTGAAGTGTATTTCATTCGCGGTGAAAACAATAAACCTGAGCAAGTGGTTATTACAGATCCAACGTTAAAACATGATACATCGTTAGATGAATTCGGGTTCAGAGCTGCAGAATGGTATCTGTGTAACAAAGAAACTCGCAGGCCTTGTGTATCCAACCCCTATCAATATGAAATACGTGAAGGATATACAGAACTCATGACCAGCCTGACCGTGCCAGTTATTGCGAACAATCAATTTAGAGGTGTCGTCGGAGCCGACTTAAACCTTCCGGTTATTCAAAAGCGCGCCGAGGATCTTAAGGCATCTCTGTATAGCGGTAATGCTGAAGTATACGTGGTAAGTCAAAATGGGCTGGTTGTTGCGGCTACCAGTGCACAAGATAAGCTTGCCCGCCCTTTCTCGGAAGTTTTTGGTAACGAAGATAAAGCGAGTACCCTGCTAGGAGCTAGCCAGCAGTCTGGACTGATTGAGAGCGATGGTATGCTCTATGTCTCTCAAGAAATCACACTCTCTCTTGCTAACGTCAAATGGAAGATGATTGTGGGAGTGAGTAAGGCCCACGCATTGGCACCCGTTACCTCCCTCGAAACCATGATTTCATCTGCAGTGACATCTTTATTATCTACGCAATTCATTGTTGCAGTCATATGCACCGCAATTGCTCTTGCATTGGTGTTTGCGTTTACAAAAAGTATCATCCAGCCGGTACGCCAAGTGGCTGATAGAATGGAAGAGCTGGCAGGTCAAGGTGGTGATTTAACTCAGGACATTCATGTTCACTCTCATGCAGAGCTGATTCAACTAAGCGAAGCATTCAATCACTTCAAAGAAAAGGTGCGCGAGCTACTCGAACAAGCTAAACAATCCTGTGGTCAAGTGATGGAACAGAGCGAAATAACGCTTGGTCATACAGAGAGTACCAATAAGTTGATTCAAGTTCAGCAAACAGAAATAGATAGTGTAGTAACTGCTATTACTGAAATGTCTCAAACAGCACAGGAAGTGGCTAGAACGGCTGCGGATGCTGCGGACAACGCTGACAATGCAACCGACTCGGTTAAGCAAACAGAAAGCGAAATCTCAGAATCTACACATTCAGTAACTGAACTCTCGAAAAATATGCAAAACGCGTCTAGGGCTGTTAAGGCGGTATCTGAGAGAAGTACGGATATCAGAAAAATTCTCGACGTCATTGGCGCCATCGCTGATCAAACCAACCTTTTGGCACTTAATGCCGCTATCGAAGCTGCTCGGGCTGGAGACAATGGTAGAGGATTTAGTGTAGTGGCTGACGAAGTTCGCTCGCTAGCATCTAAAACCGCTGAGTCTGTGGGAGAAATTGGTAAAGTAATTACAGCACTTCAAAGCGAAGTTGATCATACGGTAGACACCATATACTCAGGGAGTCAAAAAGCCGATGAAGCTGCGCAGCGTTCTCAATCAGCTTTAGAGAAAATGCAGACAACCGTTTTGCAAATCGGTGAAATCAGCGAGCGTATGACACAAATGGCGGCTGCCGCTGAAGAACAAAGCCAAGTAAGTGAGGAGCTCAATAGAAATATGGTTGTTATAGGTAACGCAACTTATGACGTTTCCACCAACTCTCAAGCATCTGCGGAAAGTTCTAAATCCATTTTTGGTGCAGTAAGCGGTTTGCAGCAGCTACTAGCCAAACTAAAAACCCAATAGGTTATTTATCTACCGTTTGAAAACAGCCCACGTGATGTTTGTTCACGTAGGCTGTTTGCGTTTAGACAGCTTCTGCAGAAAAATAATTGACACTCAAAAGTAGTGCCAGTGACCTTAAATTAGGGGTTTAACAATACCGCCTGCCCTAACCCAAGTGCTTCTAAACGCTCAAACTGGGTATCTTTGTCCCCTACTATCAAATAAATCATCTTGTCAGGATGTACATATTCACCGTAAAGGCGCTTTATCTCACCCACGGTTAACGCTTTCACCTCAGCTTCTTGCTGTAAAACGTAATTATTGGGCAAGCCAAAATCGCTGATTTCGCTAACCATACTCAGTTTAGCGCCTAACGTCTCAAACGCCCTTGCACCAGATTTAAGTGTGAATCCTTTCGTAACGCCTAGATCTTCATCTGAATAGTTTGCACCAAACTCTGCTAATATATCCATGATAGCTTGCGTTGCTTCTAAGGTAACGTTCGACCTTACGGCGCTTCGTATGGTGAATTCACCCGTATATTGATCGCTAGAAAACGATGAACGAATGCCATAGGTGTAGCCTTTGTTTTCACGTAGTTCCTGCATAAGCTGTGAGGCGAAACCGCCCCCGCCTAAACGATAATTCATCACACTTACTTTATAAGCATCATCATGAGTAACATTCGGGGCGGAATGGCCGAAATAAAGCACTGACTGTTTGGCCCCTGGCACGTCATAGAAAAAGAGTTGGGCGCTTTCTGGCAGCTTGGGCACTGGTACCCTCGCAAAGGTAACATCCTTTGGTAACCATCGCGCATTAAGTGGCGCTAGGCTTTTTACAACGTCTTGTTGTTTGATGTCTCCCACAACATGGAACTTTGCCAATGACGGTGTGAAGTATTTCTCGTAATACTTCTTAACATCTTCGAGCGTTGTGTCATTTACAGTTTGCTTAGCACCAAGAACCGTTTGAGCAAACGGATGCGCCTTTCCGTAAAGCAGTGTTTTAAACTCAACCGATGCAATGGCATTAGGGTTCGCTTTTACTTGTTCAATCTGGTTGATTGTATCGTCTTTAGCTAATTCAAACTCTTGTTCATCAAAGCGAGGAGAAAGTATCACTTCAGTGACAAGCTGCATTAAGTCACTGTAGTGCTTAGACAATACCGTTCCGCTAATAGTGATGTCAGTTTCAGAAGCACTGGCCTCCAGAGAAGCGCCTAAAAGCTCAATTTCCTGTTCCAGCTGCTCGGGTGTTTTTTCCGCCGTACCTTTAAGCAAGGTTGCGGCGAGTAAATTGGCGGTTCCTGTTTTACCTGCTGAGTCTAGAAGCATGCCACCATCTAGCTTTAACTCAAACGCGACCAATGGCACTTCGTCATTAGCAATACCCGTTATTTTGATGCCAGACGACAGTGTATTTTGCCAAACCTTGGGTGGTGTAATTTCTATTGATTCACCATAAGCAGGCTCTTTTGTGCGATCAAACGATGACGGTGTACGTTCGTATTCAGCCGCAACTGACGCATCAAAGCTCTCTTCCGCCCCCGCGACAATTTGCTCCTCCACTACATTAGCTTCAGTAGAGCCGCTTAACACCAACTCTTGCTGTCCCTTAGGTACAAAGCTAGTGGCGACAAACGGTTTATCCTTGATATAGGTGCTATAGACACGCATTACATCTTGTTGTGAAACGCTCAGAATTTTCTGAACATCTTGGCTGATAAATTCAGCCCCGCCCGCAAAGATTTCGTATTGCGCCAATTGAAAACCTTTACCTAAGACGCTTGAAAGTCCTTGATAAAATTCTGTTTCTTGACCTGCTTTTATGCGCGCCAAATCCTTGGAAGAAATCCCGTCTTTCTCAAAGCGGGCGAACGCCTCGTTAACTCCATCTGCAACAGTGTTTAAGTTCACGCCATTAAACGCCATAACCTGCAGCTGTAGCTGTCCAGCGATCTCAGCATCATAGCCATAAAGAAAAACATCACTGGTGAGCTTCTTCTCGTCAACAAGCACCTTGTTCAGCGGAGCATTTTTGCCTTGGCTTAAGTACTGAGAAAGTACTTGGAGTGGATAATAGTCATCGTGATATTCAGGTACGGTTGGCCACACCATAGTTAAAAGTGGCGCTTGTGCAAAATTATCTATATGGAATCGTTTTATAGTCTCATTGAGCTTAGCAGGTTGAGGCGGTAACTTATTGATTTGCTCTCCCGCAGGAATTTCATCGAAATACTTTTTAACCCACGCTTTAGTTTGATTTACGTCAATATCACCCGCGATGGTAAGCACCACATTATTAGGTACATACCATTTTTTGAAAAACTCTTTCACGTCAGCAAGCGTTGCGTTTTGCAGATCATCTAACGACCCAATCACTTGCCAACTATACGGGTGCCCTTCAGGGTAAAGGTTTTTATCAATCACATATTGATTGTGACCATAAGGACGATTATCCACACTCTGGCGCTTTTCGTTTTTCACCACCTGCTTTTCTTTGGCGAGCACAGGGTCTGTCACGGTATTAATGAAAAACCCCAACTTATCGGCTTCAGCCCAGATCATTTTTTCTAAAGCATCAATGGGTACAGTTTGGAAGTAATTGGTACTATCACGACTCGTCGAGCCATTTGCACCTGAGCCGCCAATTTTCGCGCTGAGTTTATCAAGACCGCCTTTTCCCAAATTCTCTGATTCGAGAAAAAGTAAGTGTTCAAACAAGTGCGCAAAACCTGTTCGCCCTTCTTTTTCTCTGGCTGAACCCACATGCGCAGTAAGGGCGACAGCAGCAACGGGATCAGACCTGTCAACGTGCAGTACAACGGTAAGCCCGTTATTCAGAGTAAAACGCTCGTAGTCCACATTGAACAATGACGTATTTAAGGAAGCAGTACTATTATCTGCATTAGCGGTTTTTTCGCTGGTTATATCGGAAGCAGTTCGTACATTTTGTAGGTCATTGGTGTTATGCGTACACCCTGTCGAAACTGCACTTAGTGTTATTACAGCAATTGCAGTGTACATTCTTGTTCGTTTGAATGTTTCAAGCATTATGTATGTTCTTTGCCAATCAAAAACGTAACAAGTACCACAAGTGCACCACCAGTGCCATGACATTCCTTTTTCGGTCATTTTTAGCATGCCTAAAGAGGCAGCGTTCACTTTTTACAGAGAGAAAAATAAACACCTGATTTGTATAGTTTTTATTGCTTTTTATCAACGTTCAATACCCCGTAGCTAGAGCAAACTTAATTAGCTACCGACATAGTTCGTTACATTTTCCACACCTCAATTTTGAACAAATTAGGTAATTTACAATCTACATCTATTACACAAGTCATGTCGTGATAAAACTTTGATCTAACGAGCAATCTACGAAAAGTGAGAACCGAAGCCGTGTTAAATCTAAAACAGAGCGTTAAGAACAACCTGCCTTTCATTTTATTTATGGTTTTGCTTTTCTCGTTTCGAAGCAGTGTTGCTGACTGGTATTATGTTCCTACAGGCTCTATGGAGCCCACCATTCAAGTAGGCGACCGCGTAGTGGTTGATAAATCAGCTTACACGATAGAACTGCCGTTCACAGACGTTGTTGTCGCGAAAACTGGTAACATCAATCGCGGTGACATTGTAATTATTGACAGTAATGCAGCTGATACCAGACTCATTAAACGTGTGGTTGCCATTGAAGGTGATAAGGTCAAATTAGAAAACAACGTTCTTTTTATCAATGGTGAAAAAGCAACGATAAGCGCCAAAGATCACAATCTTTATTCCGAGGAAATTTTAGGCCAAACACGAACCATAGCGCTTAACCCATTACCTAGCCCTGCGAAAAACTTTAACTTGGTCACTGTCCCCAGAGATCACGTACTGGCAATGGGAGATAATAGGAACAATAGCGTTGATTCTCGATATTATGGCTTCATTCCAATTGAAGAAATTCAGGGCAAAGCCAACTCTGTTGCATTTTCGCTAGACACAGAGAATATGTATCTACCTCGAAAAGAAAGGTTTTTCACTTCTCTTTATTAGATGTCGAGGATAAATTCTCTTTACATTAGCGCAAATAGACCTTTACCTACGCTCAATTTTTAAACACTCGGTTGCTGGTCAAATCAGCTGCGTTTGCCATCAAAAGTTATCTACACGAAAAAGTAGGCAGTATTTTTAATACCTAAAATACGACCATTTTTGCGTTTCTGTTTCTTATCAGAACGCATGGGTTTTATTCCATTTTTTTATTTATTCTTGTCGTAGAAGCATTGTCCCAAGGCTTTTACGCTTCGCAATAATGCCCTATTCCCTCATTTCAAATTCACATTAGTAATACTCGGTTTACACACTTTGTAACCAAGTGTCACATCTTTCGCATTTTACGCTATTGCAACATAAGCATCAGGAGTGCTATTCATAAATCTGCAACAACGTAATGTTGCAGATACACACAACAAGTAAAATGGACATAAGGAAATAACAATGAAACAAGGTCGTAAAGTAAGTGCAATTGCAGTGGGATTAGCACTTTCAGGATTAACCTCTCTATCTCCTGCGTATGCACAGCAAGCTGACGAAGAAGCAGCCAACCTTGAACGAATTGCAGTCACCGGCTCTCGTATCAAACGTACAGATATGGAAGGCCCTTCACCTATTCAATCAATAGATGCAACAATGATTGAAGGCATGGGCTATGAAAACCTTCAACAATTACTAGAGCGTATGCCGGCCACAGGTGCGGGTACCTTCTCGACACGTAATAACAGCCAAGATTCAACAGCCAATGGCGCGGCAGCGGTATCCCTCAGAGGTATGGGACCAGATGCAACGCTTGTTCTAATAAACGGACGTCGCGTGGCTATAAGTGCCTTTGCTGAAAGTATCACTAACTCATTTGTTGATATTAACTCTATTCCTGTTTCCGCCATCGAACGAATCGATATATTAAAAGATGGCGCTTCTGCGATTTACGGCTCAGACGCTGTTGCTGGTGTAGTAAACGTGGTACTGAAGAAAGACTATGAAGGTCTAGAGATTAATGCAGGTTATGGTGGTACAACAGGCCCAAGCTATGATGAGACCACCGCCAGTATTCTATGGGGCTCTCAAAGCGAAAAAAGCAGTGCTACAGTTATCATCGACTATTTCAACAACAGCACGCTTGGCGCTGACGAAATGGGTCGTTACGGTACAGCCAATCAATCTCCTTATGGCGGTATGGACTTCCGTTCGTCGCGAGGTTACCCAGGCTACTTCTATGTGGATGGTGTTAAAACTATCGACCCTGACTGCCCTGAAGATAGCGCAACGGCATCTGGTAGCTGCTTGTTCGATTATGGCCCATTCGGTTTAACCATACCGGCATCTGAACGCGTTGGCTTTATTGGTCAGTTCGACTATAAAGTTGGCGATGAAACCACAGCATTTATGGAAGTTGCAATGCAGCACAATACGTCTGAAGCAGGCGGTGCAGCAACACCTCTTGATGAAGATGCCGGTTTAACCGTTCCGGGTACTCATCCTGATAACCCGTTTGGACAAGACATTGAAATTGGTCGCTACCGCCCTGTTGATGCAGGTGCCCGTCGCTGGGATATCGAATCTGACACCCTTCGTTTAGTCGCTGGCCTTCGTGGCACGTTCAATGATTACGATTGGGAAGCATCTGTACAAAAAGGCCGCAGCCGTTCAGAACAAAGTGGTGATCAGTCACAAGGTTGGGTTCGCGTTGACTGGCTTCAGGAACAAATTAACCTTGGTAACTACAACCCGTTTGGTGGCGTTACTAACCCACAAAGTGTAATTGATGATATTACTACTAGTCTTGTACGCCGTGGTGAATCTCGAATGACCAGCGTTGACGCCCACATTACCGGTGAAGCATTCAGCTTCGGCGACGATGTTGTCATGATGGCAGCAGGTGTTGAATATCGCGAAGAGCAAGTATCTGACGTTCCTGATGTTCAGTTCCAGCGCGGATTAATCTTCGGTACTGAATCGGTTTCAGCCTCAGCTGAACGCGACCAGTATGCAGCATACTTAGAGCTTTCTATACCTTTAGCTGAACAGCTTGAGCTTCAACTAGCTGGCCGTTACGACCATTACAGCGACTTTGGTAGCACAACTAATCCTAAAATCGCATTACGTTGGGCGCCAAGTGATGAAGTAACCGTGCGCGGTTCATGGGCTCAGGGCTTTAGAGCGCCGTCTCTTGCACAAGTTGGCCTTGGTCCGTCACAGAAAAGTGTTTTCTTCGTAGATAAATATCGCTGTGATGCAACAGGTCAAGATTGTGAATCGTTGGATTACAATATCGAGTTTGCGGGTAACCCTAACTTGGATGCAGAAGAGTCAGAATCTTGGAACGTAGGTGTTATCTACGCACCTATTCAAGAATTAGGCCTGAGCATTGATGTATGGAGTATTACGCAGGATAACAAAATTGATGAGCAGCAATTCGGCTTGGTTTACGACGCAGAATGTAATAACCAAGACAGCACGATTTGTGTACGCTTAGATCCACAGTCAGGCGAGTCGCTAGGTGTAATTCAGAAGATTTTCAACACTTACCAAAACGTATCATCTCAAGAAGCGTCTGGTGTTGACTTCAGCGCTAACTATCGCATGGAACTGCAAGAGTTCGGTAACGTACGCTTCAATCTTGATTGGTCTTACATGAACGAATTCGAAAAAGACGGCCTTGAGTACACTGGCGAATACGGCTATCCAGAAAATCGTTGGTTGTTCGGTACAACCTGGTCTAAAGGCGCGTTCGATGCCAACTTGAACATTAGCTTTATCGGCGAATTTGAAGACACGCCTGACATTGATTTCGACGGTGTATTGGATTTTGAAGAAAATACTTCTAGAACGGTTGATTCTCAAATGTTGGTAGACTTGCAGTTTGGTTACAACTACAGCGATAACCTTCGCCTTGTAATTGGTTCAAACAACTTGCTTGACGAAGAGCCTCCATTTGCTATTGGTGATGGCGACTTATACGGCTATGTAGGCGGCGTGCACAACCCGCGTGGCCGCTTCGTATACTCTAAGCTAACTTACCGCTTCTAAAAGCCTATAAGACGAAAAAGCGCTCAACGGCATTGCTTAACAATGGCATGCCTTGAGCGCTTTTTTTCATTCATGTATTAACGTGTGTTTAGAAAAAAGATATTCAAAGAGCACCGTAGTGAACCATGCGAGAATCACAGGCAATACAATCATCACATAAACCGTTACCTCAGAGCCTACCTTTTCGGCGCGCCATGCCTCCATCATCTTCACTTTAAACCTACGCTTCAGCAAGTAGGTGTAAAAAACTAGAAATACCAAAATGATAAGAATCTTTAGCATTTAGACTCCAACCGAATTGGTTAAACGGCCAAACAGGACGAAACTCTTAGGTGGCAAAAGTTCCGTCAAGTCGCTTCGTTGCGTTTTTTTCTCTGTTGCAGGGACTATACCTTCGCAATACACACAGCGAACCTGTCCTCAATATCTGAATTAGCTCAACCTGATTGGAAATGAGGTAAAAAAAATGCCAGCTAAGCTGGCATTTTTTCTATATGTATTTACTTCTTTTGCAACGCTTACAATCCGAAATGAATGAGCACCAAATTACCTATTGCTGCACACAGCATAGCAAGGAAAGTCAGGATCATACCCGCGAAACGCTGCCAGCTAACGCCTGAGTGACGACCTAAGCCATAGGCATGTAATACACGGCCAAATAACAGTGCGCTCCCCAATGCGTGAACAGCCCACACTTGGCCAGTATTAGCTTCAAAACACGCTATCATAATAAGGGTGATAGGTACGTACTCGCTAAAGTTGCCATGTGCTCTAGTCAAACGGCTTAGGTCTTCGTGACCACCATCCCCAATTCCCACTTGGTGGCGACGTCTGGCGCCAATGACTAAAAACGACAAATACAGGTAGCAAATACCCAGTAAGCTGGCGTAAAACGCCGTGATTGGCAAAACCATGGTCTACTCCACATGTTCTAGTTATATCGCGCTGTATTAATCAGCGCTTAATTCAACATTCATGGTTGTCATTAAACGTTATCCGCTAATAACTTACAAGCAACAAAAAAGGCCGCCTAAGCGACCTTTTGTTGACGTTGTTGGCAATTAACCTAAACGCTCAGCAAGTTCAGCACTCACTTCTTCAACTGGGCGTGTACCGTCTAGCTTGTGGTACTCACAGTTTCCAGCTTCCGCTTCAGCACTGTAGTAGTTCACAAGCGGCTTTGTTTGCTCATGGTAAATCGCAAGACGCTTGCGCACTGTTTCTTCTTTATCGTCATCACGAACGATTAGGTCATCGCCTGTTTCATTGTCTTTACCTTCCACCTTTGGTGGGTTGTAAACAACGTGGTAAACGCGACCTGATGCAGGGTGTACACGACGGCCACCCATACGCTCTACGATTACATCATCAGGAACGTCAAACTCGATGCAATGATCAACAGTGACACCTGCTTCTTTCATTGCGTCAGCCTGAGGAATAGTGCGAGGGAAACCGTCTAACAAGAAACCGTCTTTACAGTCATCTTGTGCAATACGCTCTTTTACTAGGCCAATGATAATCTCATCAGATACTAGTTTGCCTTCATCCATTACACGCTTTGCTTCAAGGCCTAGCTCTGTACCTGCTTTAATTGCAGCACGAAGCATGTCGCCCGTTGAAATTTGTGGAATGCCATATTTGCCCATTAAAAACTGAGCTTGTGTGCCCTTACCCGCGCCAGGAGCGCCGAGAAGAATGATTCGCATGAGTGCGTTCTCCGCTTATGATTTTTAAACTTTTTACTTCGGGCACTTTACACATTCAACACTGGGGTGACAAGTGTAAGCAGTACCGTAAAGTTAATCTTAAGACTAATGGCGAATATATGTTCAGCTTATAGGCACTTTTGTAAATTTGCGCCTACACCCATTCAGTAATTCATCCTATTTAAGATGAATAAGCTAACTCTTAGTATGATTAACTTGAAATTTTAGACCGCCGAAATATAGCACAATAAAATGTGTAAACTTACTTTTGTTAGTCGTAGAAATAAAAAAACGGGCATTACGCCTAATGCCAGTCAGTTAAGCTGACTGGCATTTTTCTTTGTGGGGTATTTAGTCGGTCTTTTCCTCACTACTCTGGGGTAATACCTGTCAGGTCGTTTGTCAG
>NZ_VTYM01000010.1:0-112835 GCF_013113925.1 Alteromonas sp. 07-89-2
ATTTGTCACTTAGACTTTCAAGAGGCGCTATAAGTGAACGGCACCACATTTCAACAACTTATTGTTTTTCATGCTATTGCCGACGAAGGCAGTATTAGTGGCGCTGCTCGCCAGTTAGAAATGGCACCACCGTCTGTAAGCCACGCGCTTAAATCTCTAGAAGCAAGTGTGGGCGTTCCTTTGTTCAATCGAACCACGCGTAGAGTTGAATTAACCGATGCGGGAAAGTTACTTAAGCAGCAAACTCATCATGCTATCGACACGTTAGATATTGCATTTGAAGAGGTTAACGCCCTTAGCTATACCCCTAGGGGCACGGTTCGTATTACCACTCCCCGCTTCGCCTTCCAACAGCTTCTGGCGCCTTATTACCAAGAGTTTTGCGAGCGCTATCCAGACGTAAAGCTTGAGGTATCGATAAACGATGCAGCCGTAAATTTGATTACCGATGCAGCCGTAAATTTGATTACCGATGGGATGGATGTGGGTATTCGCTTTGGTGATAGGATAGAAGAAGGCATGGTGGCAAAGCGATTAACTAAAGCCACTAAAGAATGTTTGTTCTGCTCACCTCACTACGCTAAAAAGTATGGCCTTCCCTCGTCTATTGATAGCCTTCAGCAACACAAGCTCATTCAATATCGTTTTATTACCTCTAACAAACTTGCGCCACTTCATCTGTGGCAAAACCAGCAAGCTGTAAGTGTTTCAATGCCGATTGCTATGGTAGTCAACGATACAGATTTGATGATTGATGCTGCCAAAAAAGGGTTAGGTGTAGGAAGAATTGTTAAACCTATGGTGGATGAATTATTTGAAACTGGCGAGCTTGTTCCCGTACTTAAAGAGAACTGGTTTCCTTATTCAGGGCTGTTTATGTATTTTCAGCAACATAGTCAAAAGGCCCAAAGAATTAGGGCCTTAATTGACTTTCTTGAAGAAAAACACGCCGTTTTACGCTAGAGCCTGTTGGTTTTTACTGTGCATCTACTCTCAACAAGCGTTAGTAACTTGTTTGCTTTCAGTGCGCTAGGGTATCGTTTTTAACTTGCTGCAGATGCGCTAAGCGGTCTTTCGCACAATAATAACGCAATAAAGCCCTTGCTAAGACTTTATGGGTAATTGCCCTAATGCCGCTGCGCATGCCAAGCCAATTGCAAACGTCATCGCCACGCTGGTGAAGGTGCCCAAAAGTACATATTCAGTTAATTTTCTGTCTTGGTGTTTAGTGAGGTCGCCGAAGCGAAATATAGATTTAGCCGCAATAAGAAAACCTATGGCAGAAAACTGATTTAACAATACAAAGGTAAGCATGAGCACACGCTCTAAATAGCCAATTCGTTGACCTGCCAGTGATAAAGTTTGTTGTGCCTCTGTAATTATTGTGGGCGGGTCATTGGGGTGAGAAGACGGCATTTTGTTAGCTAATACTTCATCGCTCCAAGGCGACAGCAGCTGTTTAATAATAACTGAACTGGGCTTGAGTACCGCCAAATAGGCCAAGATCACTAATAGGTGCGATGTACCTACCCGCTGAAGTAGTCCCACTGCCTCGCGCCACTGGTTGGTGGCATACAAAAATACGCCTAAGATCACGACAATGTGCGCTATTTGATCGACAACAAAAGACGTAGTGTTTTGCTTACAATACGATTTAATCACGTCAATTTTGAAGTGAGAAACGGCGACTACAATTGCACTAACACCTATACTTGCGATACTTATCGTTGATGAAAACAAGAACATTGCTGCTGCCGCGAGTATACCGTGTATGATTGCGTGTAGGTATAAGGGCAAAGCCAGTGCGTGCCGTTCGTTTCTTTGCTGTACCCAGGTAAACGGTTGAAAATAAAAGTCTGCTAATAGATGCGCTAACACGAGTGCCACCAGCAGTTGAGGTTCAGCAAGCATTTGGCTCTCCTGTTGCAAGCATTATGTTTTTTGTATAACCCGTCATCACGTTAGTCTTCCTTGGTCAATTGTTCCGTTTTTAATGAGGTTCCTTCTTGAACCCATAACATGAGCGCTCTCTCCATATAGTCGAGATATTCCGCTATCAGTTTATAGTTACTGGCATTGAGAATTCGACTTACATTACTGCGATTTTTATCTAGTATGGCCGCTACACTTTCATGGCTCTTATCCGTGGCTTCAAGATACGCGAGTAAGGTTTGCGACTGGGTTTGTGTCAGTCCATTGATATGCGCGTCGGCAAAACGTGTTAAGAGCTGCGTTTTGTCGTCGAGTGTTTGTTCACCGCTACAAAAAGTAAGATGGTGCGGCTTTATGTTATCTAACCCTCGTCCTGACAACACAAATGCGTCTCCAGTGCCAGTTTTTACTTCTGAAGGGCGAAATTGCGCTTCTCCCACAGCAACACTCATTCGCACATCTACTCCTGAAGCGTGCGCCTTAAGAGCTAGCCGCAATCCAACTGCGGCTGCAATGCTATGCTGTGGTTGTGCAACAACTAGCTGGAATGCGTCTCCTCGATAAATATCAAAGTCTCCACCGTAGTACTCGGCGTAGTATGTTAAACGCTCTCTCAGCGTAGCAATTATCTCTCTGAATTCAGCATCAGAATAAGACTGAGAGTTGGAGACGTCACCGGTAATCACACCAGCGCGCTTTTTTGTATTGCTTGTTAAAGCACTCTTTCTTGTCATTTCACTATGCGCCGCGTTGTCTTTTCTACTTTCAATAGACACTTTTTTCCCGTTCAGGGGTCCACTATGACACGCTACCATCTCAAATTCAAAAACAATCACACAGCAAAATGTGATTATTATTAATCACAAAGTCACATGTGACTAAATTGCGTAACGGAAAGCTAAATATAACAAAGAACGTATAGCGGCTGTTGATTAAGTAGAATACTTATTCTACCCTAGAGTAGAATATTCATTCTACTTAACATCTGTTTAATTGGTTAACAAGCGATGTGCCAAGCAGACGAAAATAACAAATGTTTTCGAGGAGACCCGGTATGACCGCGCCCAAACAATCTGAGTTAGCTTCGAAACTAGAGCAAGCTTTTGCCCTTTACGGATTCGCAGAGCCTAATGTGGCTAAACTCAAGGACTACACTGGCACCACACTAAAAACCTTGTACAAATACTTCCCTTCAAAAGAAGACATGATTATTGGCGCGCTCGACTATCGTCACAGCCGCTACATCGCGTTTCTGGAAGAAAACTGTCCCTCGACGCGTAACGAAGCAATTAACCACATATTTGAACGCTTGTCGGTGTGGCTAACGACATTCGCTCCCAGAGGTTGCATGTCATTGCAGGCTTTGGCGAGTTACCCCAATAATCTTCAAATTGAAACCGCTGTGAACAACCACAAACACGCGGTGCTAACGTGGCTGAATGAAAAGCTCGAAGACCCAGCCCTTTCAAACAGCGTGTTCCTGCTACATGAGGGCATGTCATCAGCATGGCCAACGATTGGTGATAAAGCATTAACCGCAGCGAAAGGCGCACTAACAGTACTACTTGATTAGCCCTTCTTAGCACTTGCATCAACCATTACCTTTCTCGTCTAAAGCAAAAATTCTGGAGGACAATATGAAATCATTACCAAATGAAATGTACGGCGTTCAGTTAACCAAACATGGCGATCTCGACGCGCTTACATTTAACGAAAACATACCTTTGCCTACACTCAGCGACAACGATGTACTTATTGAAGTACGCGCTGCGGGGGTAAACAACACCGACTTAAATACGCGAAAAGGTTGGTATTCCAAAGGCGACAACAATGCAGAAGATGCTGGGTGGGCCGGCAATGCGCTGGCTCTGCCGCTTATCCAAGGGGCTGATGTGTGTGGCTACATTGTTGCCGTGGGTAAAAATGTTAGTCAAGAACGCATTGGAGAGCGTGTGATCATAGAGCCATGCCTGACTGAAGTTAACAGTCAAAAGCTCGATTCGCCTTGGTACTTTGGTTCCGAGTGTGATGGAGGCTTCGCACAATTTACTAAAGTCGCATCGCGCCATGCCCATGCCGTAAACTCAACCATGACAGATGTGGAACTAGCCTCGTTCCCCTGCTCTTATTCGACTGCCGAAAACATGCTACACCGTGCAAATGTAAAAGAAGGTGAACGCGTATTCATTACAGGTGCATCGGGTGGCGTAGGCTCAGCGGCAGTTCAGCTAGCGAAAGCGAGAGGCGCATACGTAATAGCGGTAACAAGTGAAGAAAAACGCGTTACTCTAGAAGCATTAGGCGCCGATGAAACCGTGCTACGCAATGGTGACTGGGCAAGCTTAGCAAAACACGAAGCTTTCGATGTGGTAATTGATCTTGTTGCTGGCCCGCGCTGGCCTGAACTCCTTGAGGTACTTAAACCATTTGGGCGCTACGCCACCTCTGGCGCAATCGCCGGCCCTGAGGTGACGTTAGATGTGCGTACACTCTACCTAAAAGACTTAGCCCTTTTAGGGTGTACGATTTTGGAGAGTGAGGTGTTTGGAAACTTGGTGAAACACATCGAAAAAGGAAGCATTAAACCGCTTGTATCTGCCACCTACCCTCTCGCTGAAATTTGTCAGGCACAACAAGACTTTGAGAAGAAGAAGCATATTGGCAAGATGGTACTGACAGTTGGAGAAAACAAATCCTAATACGATAGGTTCAATTTCGCCAACGTTATTTACATGGTAAGTGTCTTGGAGCCGGACTGCGCTAAACAAAAGGGTGAAGTAAACTCTAAGAGTTTGACGTTTATACGGATTAAAGTTTAGCGCAGTTTCTCCCAGACGCTTTAGCTTGATAAAGAGCTCTGTCTGCCTGCTGAACCAGCGATAAAGCACTCTCTTTGCTTTGCGGAGCAGGATTATGGCGTGGTGGATTCAGCTCCATAGACGCCATACCGATACTTACCGTAAGTTTACCGTGATAGTCCGACGCCCGATGTGGGAAATTAAGAAACTTCACGTTACGAATAATTCGTGCAGCGATAGCGTGGAATTCATCAAGCCGAGTATTAGGTAAAATAACGGCAAATTCTTCACCGCCATAGCGGGCCACTAGATCGTCACTACCTAAGCAGCTATTAGTTAATGTAGCAGTTAATCTCTAACTAGCGAAAACTCTATTTATCCCACAACGTGCACCGGCACTTAATTAAACTTATTTAAGGAAAAAGCGTAATGATAGGTATAGCGATCATTAAATTGGAATTAGTAGGCGAATATGGGAAATTCAATTGTTGAATTAATGGATAACATGTACAGCGAGAGCGATGATACTACGTCACTAGGTGAGGTCATAGAACGCTTCGAAGACAGGGGCTTTGGACCCCTTTTATTGATGCCTGCCCTGATCGCTCTGCTTCCAACTGGCGCCATCCCAGGCGTACCCACGTTGTGTGGAATCACTTTATTTTTTATATGTTTACAAGTCGCCATAGGAAAAAGCAGTCCGTGGCTTCCCACATTTATTAAAAATAAAGAGGTGTCTACTCACAAACTAGATAGCGCAGTTGAAAAAGCCAAGCCGTATGCGCAGAAAGCTGAAAAACTATTAAAACCTAGGCTTACCTTTCTTTCACATACTCCATCAAAGAATATTATTGCGGCATATTGCGCGATTGCATCACTTTGCATGATACCTCTGGAGGTATTGCCCTTTGCGGTAGCCTTGCCCGCTTTTGCGCTTTGCGTTACCGCGCTTGGAGTAACGAACCGTGACGGCGTCTTTCTTATTATTGGCATGCTGCTTCAATTAGGAACCGGGTACTTGGTGGTAAAGGCACTGGCGATGATGTAACAATAAGTACCGGCTATAGTGTTCCCCCTACTTTAGGCGACAACCACTTGTTTTGTGGTAGCTTTTACGTACTATTCGTGAAATTAAACAACTGTACTTTAGTACAGATTATTACTTTCATCAGAATAGAGCCGAAAAATAATGAAGAGACTTATTGTCGTATCTCTTGCTGTATCATTTGTTTTCCCTGCTTTTAAAGCTTTTGCTGAAAACTGTGTATTCAGCTGCCCTATTGGATTAAGTGGACAAACCATAACTCGCTCCATTTATACACTGAATAATAACCCACAAACAAAGTTTGCTAATTGGGTGGCGTATCATGTTACGCCTGAGACTATTGACGGCCCATCTAGAAGCCGTAACTGGAAAGCAGACCCTAAGTTGGATGATGAAAGCACATTAGAGCCAAATGACTATAAAGGTGCGTGGCGCGGTATAGGTACAGACAGAGGTCATCAAGTTCCGCTTGCCTCTTTTAGCAACTCGCCTGACTGGCGGGAACTTAATTACCTTTCAAATATTACACCTCAAGATTCTGATTTAAACCAAGGTCCATGGGTTAAATTAGAGAATGCTGTACGTAGTCTAGTGAGAACAGGGCAAGACGTTTATGTAGTTTCGGGCCCTCTTTACGAGACTTTTTTCGCTGCGTTACCGGGTGCTGATGAGTTGCACAGCATCCCTAGTGGTTATTTTAAAGTCATCGTGAGTGAAGTTCACGGTTTGGTGGAAGCCTCTGCATTTATCATGCAGCAAAATGCTTCTCGCCGTGATGATTACTGCGCAACGCAAGTTACCATTGATGAAGTAGAAGCGAGAACCGGGTTAGACATTATGCCAGTTTTGCCCGATGAAAGTGAGGAAATCATTGAAGGCATGCTCGGTAAGCTAGCTATGCGACTTGGCTGTAGCTAAGTCTTTTTTCGGCATACAAATGTAAAGCTATTATTGATAGACAGCCTTTTTATTTGCTAGCTAGTTGCTTTTAAAGGGTTGCAGTAGCAAGGCACGAATTGAAGCATTCTCTTTTACCGCAGGCACATCCTGTTGGCCTATGGAAAGCGTTTCGTCGCTTTGCTTCGCTCTCGGGGTAAAGCTTTTAAAAAGCCTGTCCCACCAAGATACGCTAAAGCCATAGTTAGAATTAGATTCATTTTTAGCCTGGCTATGGTGAATGCGATGTAAGCGCTGGGTGATTAGCACAAGCCCAATTCTATCATCCCACTTCTGTGGCAATCTAACATTGGCATGATTAAAAAGGGCAAAGCCATTTAGCGCCACTTCAAAGATAACAATAGCAATAGCAGGCACGCCCAGTATCACTACCGCCGCGGCTTTAATACCTAAACTCATAGCAATTTCAACTGGATGAAAGCGAAGGCCTGTAGTGGTGTCGACATGACTGTCGGCATGGTGCATTTTATGAAAGCGCCACAACATAGGCACGGTATGAAAAAGTCGGTGCTGCCAATAGATAAGCATATCAAGTAGTAAAACACTTAACGTTACGATGGCTATATGAACAAGATACGTTGATGAATTATTGAGAGGCTCACCACTGTTTAGCAGTTGATTGGAGCTTGAAGCATCAGCCGGCACGGCATCCAGTAAAACGTTGAACACACCTATGCCTTTCTGCTGCGCCCATAAAGACACACCAACGAGTGTGGCCGGAAGCAAAATACGCGATACCAGTGCCCCCATTACCACCATGGACAAGTTACTCAACCAGCGTGTTTTCCTACTAAGCACGGCTTCTCGCGCTGGCAACAGTGCTTCAAGTACTGCCATAAGCACAAAAACGCCAAGAAATACGCTTAAGCGAATAACCGCGGTATTATCCAAAGCAAATTACCTTTATCACGTTAATTACTTCCAAAATTCAGATTACTTTTACTGCTACGAGAACTTTCACCATCATTCATAACCTGAAGAAGGCACTGTGCGTTCTGACTTTGCAGCGTCGCGCTCTACCCTGTGAAGCGTAGAAAAGCCCCCTGCTATGCGAGTAATGACTGTTACGGCACAGGCTGCGGCGAACACATAGGCAAGCGTTGCAAAATACTGCGGCCAAATACAGAACGCCAAAAACACTAAAATGGTTTCAGTGCCTTCGGTTAACCCCTGCATATAATAAAAACTCTTGTTAGCAAACTGGGGCCTATCTATTTGAAACTTCTCTGCTGCAATGGCAAAGGCTAAAAAACTGCTGCCAGTGCCAATAAAGGTAACTAACAGCACCATTGCTGGTATGCCCCACTCTTGAGGGTTAGCAATGCCAAACGCCAAAGGAATAGAAGCGTAGAATAGAAAATCTAAGCAAATATCCAAAAAACCACCCGCACTGCTGCTACTTTGCTGATAGCGTGCCAGTTCACCGTCAATTCCATCAAAAACACGATTCAATATGATGCAGACTAGCGCCATATTCCACCAGTTAAGAATAATAAAGGGAAGCGCAAGAACACCGATGACAAACCCGGCAAGCGTAACCTGATTTGGGGTAACGCCCTTGCTGTTTAGCGCTTTTATCAACGGTTTTAAAAGTGGCTTTATAAAAGGGGTAACTTTGGCATCTAACATAACATGTCTCTTTACTCGCTCTGCAGTATTTTTTTACTATTTCAGTACTACCTTCGGCAGTACCTATGTAATACCGCTATAAAATTTCTATGACGTTGCCGCCTGCGGCTAGCGCATCGTCTTTATCGTGCGTCACTAATACTGCGGGTATATTACGTGCTTTTAGCTGCGAAAATGTCCAGTTGCGGATTTGACTACGAAGGGCTACATCTAGTTTGCTAAACGGCTCGTCAAGCAATACCACATCAGGCTCAGAAGCTAACGTTCTGATAAGGCTTACTCTGGCCTGCTGGCCACCAGAGAGCGTATTCACAGTCCGGTCAGCGAGGCCATCAAGTTCGACGGCTACTAATAACGCATTAATGGCATCGTGTTTCAATTGCTTGTTTTTATATGCCTTATCAGGCATAGCGAACGCAATGTTTTCTCCCACGGTCATGTGTTCAAATAAAAGCGCATCTTGAAACATAATACCCACTTTGCGAAGGTGCGCATCGATATCGTTTATCACCACGTGGTTAATTTTAATTTGTCCAGTAACGCTAAAGGGAGCCTGAAGCTGTCCGGCGATGGCTTGAAGCAAAGTAGATTTACCTGCGCCGCTAGGTCCCATAACGGTCAGCACTTCCCCCTTTGCTACCTCAGAACTTAACTGAAGCAGCGGCTTGTCATCGCGATAAATAACGACGTTTTCTAAACTAAGCACTATAAATTACGCCCTTGTAGTTTTTGTTCTTGTTTTTATGTTAGCCATGCGCTTTTACTGCACCGGGTCTGCAGAACGATTGCTGTGAGGATCTGATACCAGCATTTGCCTACTTCGTCTTCTCGTTGCAACTGCAGGCATGTACCAAGCGATCATAAATCCAATTAACGGCATTACCGCTTGAATAATGACATACACCGCAGTAAGTCGCGTACTGCTCCCCGATACCGACGCTACAGCCTCGGTAGTAACAGTAGGGAGCGTCCCGCCAGACGCCAGCAAGGTAGGTAAATACTGGCTAAAACTAATCGCCAGCCCCAACGCCCATGCCACCATAATGGCGCTGAACAACGAAGGCAGCTTAACATGGTAAAACACCTGCCACGGCGTTTTGCCCAAGCTCTGCGCCACCATGGCGTATCGGTTGTCAAACTTCCTATACGCCACCGCCATCGATAAAAACACGTAGGGCACAACATAAACCATGTGCGCCACATAGGTGTGAAACCATACGGCGTTTTGAAAAACAAGCTGCTGGAACCAGACCAGACCATATAGGAAAGCTACGCCAGGTACCAATAGTGGCAAAAATAGAGAGACAGAAAATGCATTCGAAGCAAGAGCACGCGCTGGCTTTAACTGTTCGCTTTCCAGGGTAAATAAAACAAGTACCAATGAAGTTGTACTCACCAGCGCGCCAAGCAATAAGGTATTAATAAGCGGTGTTGTCAGCGCACTTGTTGCCGTATTCCAATGCAGCAGTGTTAGCCCCTCTGGCAATAACAGCGGGAAATGCCATTGCTTAGCAAAGGAGTACACAACAACCGTGTATACCACTGTGCAAATCAAGATAATGTAAAACGCCATGATGGCAAAGCCGCACGCGCGTAACACTACATCAGCAAAATATCGATTTCCACCTGAAAGGCTGCGCTTACCGGTGTAAGTCACTAATCGCTCTATACCAAAAAACAACAGTACCGCCACGGCTGAAACTGCCACCTGAACCACAGCAGCGCTACTTGCAAGCAGTCGCATGGACAAATCAATATGATTAAACCAGTGCATAATGGCGACAGCCAAAGTGCTTGGATTATTCGGTCCCAGAATAAGTGGAATTTCTACATTTGAAGTGGCGAAAACTAGCACTGCTAAAAGCGGTAACTTTATCTGGGAAAAAATTGTCGGCAGCACCAGTTTAAAAAAGCTCGCAGTAGGCGAATAACCTAACGCTGTCCCCACCTTTACATACCCCGTGAGTTTCTTTTTCACCAGCGGCTGAGACATAACGCTTAGCGTCATTAACAAAATAAACGGCAGCTCTTTCAGGCTAAGCGCGATAAGTATACTTAGTCCTAGACCGTCATAAAGTAGCGTTCCATCATTTGCAGCGGGCAATGCCATTTCGCTGATTTCATTAACAAAGGGGGTTGTGAAAGCATGACTAAAATACGCATTCAAGCGCGTGGTGATTGCTGCAAAGATACCAGAAGGGCTAACTACAAATAAAAGGGAAATGGCCGCAGCCGCGTGGGGAAACACTAGAAACGGGCTTAACACACCCTGAATTTTGCCAAGCAAGGAAGACTGGTAAAACGTGGCGAGAATACAAAACGCTGCTATTACGGCTAAAAGGGTTGAGCCTATGCCCGTAAAAAGCGACAACCACATCATTTGCCAAATGTCAGGGAGACCGAATAGCGTAGCAAACACTTGCGTTGAAAAGGCGTTTGCGCCGATAGCTGGGAAATAACCTAACGCAGGAAATATTACCCCTACCAGCCCTGCCAATACGGGAATACAAAGTAAAAGTAGCAAGCACCAGCGTGCAACAAGTGTAATGTGAGTAAACATTAGTAGCGAGCCCCGTAACGTTCATACCAGGCTTCGCGCAATTTATCAGTCCAGCTTGCATGGGGTTCGGCTAACAGCACCGCTGACTGAGATTTGTCGAGGGCAGATTTGTGCACAGACTCGTCTTTAAACAGCATAGCTTGTGCTTGTGTCAGCGATGCCATATCAAGAACCGTATCATCGCCCCACACCGCCAGCTTTTGCTTCTCGGCCTGAGCCTCTGGCGAAAGCAAAAAATTTACTACTGTCTTTGCTGCTGTTTTGTTTGTAGAATTGTAGGCCAGCCCCACAAAATGGACATTAGCAAGGCTACCATCTTGCATGGCATAAGTGCGAACATCGTCGGGTAAATCAAAACGATTTACGGCAGATGGAATTTCAGCGGCGGTAAATGAAAACGCGAGTGTTAACTCACCTGTGCCAACCAAGCGTTGAAGTTGTGAGGCTTGGCGAAGCATATACTTCCCTTGCTGCCACATAGTGGGATGCAGCTGGTCCAAATAAGTCCAAAGCGCTGGCAATACAGCCTGAAGAGACTGTTCAGTAACGGGGCGGTAAAACAAAGACTGCTTATCGCCGTTAAGTGCAATTGCTGCGTATTTTATAAAGCTAATGCCTAAATAATCGCTTGGCACTGGATAAGTGAAGCGTCCTGGCGCTTTTTGAGAGAAGCGAAGCAGTTCATTAATGGTTTGAGGAGGCGCAGTGCCTAGCGCTCTCATGTGCGCGCTGCGATAATAAAACACCATGGACGCTTTCCCCCACGGCGCTTCCATACCAAGCGTGGGTTCGCCAAAATCGGTTACCATGGCAGAGTTCTTTTCCGGGCGGGTTAGCGCGAAATGATCAAGTTCTTTAACCCAGTCTTTAGCGAGCAAGTCATGCTTTTTCATTGCCGCAAAGTTTTCGCCATTTATCCATATTAAATCTACGCTGCCGTTATCGTGATTACCGGCCGCTTTTTCTGCTAATACGCGTGACACGGCGTCACTGGTATCAGCAAGCTTAACGTGCTGCAGTTCGATGTTAAAACGCTGGCTAACTTGCGCGGCGACCCATTGCAAATAACCATTTACTTGAGCGCTCCCCCCCCATGCATGAAAACGTACCAGAGGTTTGCTTTGTGTGTCGTCTTTAGGCGATTGCGCTGAAGTGCGATTGACCGCCGTTGACGCACGTGTTGGCGCTTGAGGCTGGCTCTGTATTTCATTGCCAGAAACTTCAACAATAGAACCATCAACACTGGGAATATCAAACGGTACCGCAAATGAATGAGAAGCCGTGATTAGCTGAGAACTGAAAACAACTGATGCCAGTGCCAGCCCCTTAATGAGGCGACTAAACTTGCCAAAGCGGCGTAAACAAGCCGCTTTCGTGCTAACTGAAGCGCTATTGCGTGGCATTGAGTGCCCAGTCGTAATCTAAGAATTCTAGCTCTGCGTTATCTTGCTCAAGCACTGAAACCTGCTGACTCGATAGGTTTAATGCATCTTTGTATAACAGCAAAAATTGGCTGAGATTTTCCGTGTTTACGTTTTTAATACCTTGCCAACGTTCACTTTTCCGATTGGTGTTTTTTTCAAAATCTTCGCTGTACCAGTCGAATATTTTTGAAAGCTTCAAGGTGTTACCGTCCATTCTGTTGCGAGACGTATCGGCTAAAAAACGCTTGGTTTGTGCGTCAAGCTGGCTATCTAGCCTTGCGCCAACATACGCTTCTTCTCGCAGCGCAGGGCAACCAATACTGGCACAGTTTACGGCGAAATGAATTCGGGGTTCGTTATATCCTTTTGTGGTTTTATTTTGTCCGCGAATAAGTTCGTGCTCTATTTCATCCAGCGTACGGGTTTTACCAAGTAGCGGCGCAATTTCCTTTTTCCATGGCGACGAGAAAAAGCTGCCTAAATCGCGAATAGAGTCTATGTCTGGGAATTCGGTTAGGATTAGCTCAACGGTATAAGCATTGTATGCATTGATAAGAAATGCCAGTTGGTCGGCCTTGCTCCAGCCGTCAAAGGTACTTTTTTCTACCTTGGCTAAGCTATTTAAATACTGAGTTAAACGTTCCCTATCTTGTTTAAACCCATGGTAATCAACTTGCGTGCTGGCACCATTGTCTATGGTTTTCACATGCTCGCTTAGTAACGCACTAAACGGTTCGTGTAGCCTGTTCAATTGCTTTGGCACCGCTTCATCAGAGAAAGCAGAAAAGCTTACGCTTGTAGCAAGCAGCATGATGCTGCTTACTGCCAATCGACCAAATTTTTTAATAGTGATTCGTCTGGACATCGCGATTACTCTTGTCATTACTTGTTCGCTCGCCATCACCAATGCGTTTTTCACCGCGAATCCTTTTGTCACCGCTAATGCTTTTTTCACATTAACTACCCTCTGCGCCACGTGTGGAATTTCTCTACATAGCTGAGTAACTTTTCAGGCGCGTTTGCGCGCTTCCAATTCCCTGCAGCATACTTTGCGCCTTCAGCCCATGTTGGGTAAGCGTGGATAGTGCCAAGGATCTTGTTTAACCCCAAATCGTGCTTCATCGCAATAACAAACTCAGCCAGTAAGTCTCCTGCGTGTTCCGAGACGATAGTAACACCCAATATTTTATCTTTACCCGGTGGCGTGAGCACTTTAATAAACCCTTTTCTGGCACTTTCCGCAACAGCACGATCTAACTCTGCAAACTCGTATCGCGTTACTTCAACGTCAATATCTTGCTCGGCAGCGTCACGCTCGTTAATGCCCACCCGCGCTACTTCCGGATCGATGAAGGTTGTCCATGGAATAACGCGATAATCAACTTTGAATTTCTTAAACGTGCCGAAAAGTGCGTTGACTGCGGCGTACCATGCCTGGTGGGCGGCCACGTGGGTAAATTGATAAGGCCCTACTACATCGCCAGCGGCAAAGATATTGGGCATCAGGGTTTGCAAGTATTCGTCTGTTTCAATTGTTCTATCAAACTGAATACCTAAGTCTTCCAGACCAAAACCATGTAAACGGGCTTTTCGTCCCACAGCCACAATAACTTCGTCGTAGGTAATGGTAGATTCAACACCCTCTTTCGCTACAACAAGTACTTTTTCACCGTCTTGTTGTTCAAAGCGAAGCGCATCATGGGACGTCAATACGTTTACGCCGCTCTCTCTAAGCACAGACTCAGCATACTCCGCCACATCCGCATCTTCTCGGCCCATCAAACGCGGAGCACGCTCAACTTGCGTTACGTCGCTGCCAAGGCGTGAAAAGGCTTGGGCGAGCTCACAACCAATAGGCCCGCCACCTAATACGATTAAACGTTTTGGCGCGTCTTCAAGTTCAGCAAACTTGGTCCACAAGGTATCAGAGGTGACATAGCCGCTTTGCTCAATGCCTGGTAATTCGGGAATAAATGGTGCTGCACCTGTAGCAACCACAATATTTTTTGTGGTTAGTGTTTGGGTACCGCCATCGTTCTTTTTGATTTCAACTGTCCAAGGGTCGATGATTTTCGCATAGCCTTTTACAACATCAACACCCAAGCTAGTGTAACGCTCTACACTGTCATTAGGCGCGATTGCCGCAATCACTTCATGCACACGTGCCATCACCCTTTTAAACGACATCGCAGGTGTTACCGGCTCTAAACCATAGCTATCAGCATGATGCATTTGATTGGCCACTTTTGCCGTTTTTATAATGGCTTTGCTCGGTACGCAGCCGTAGTTAAGACAGTCGCCGCCCATTTCGCCAGCTTCTACCAGCGTGACTTTTGCTTTCACCGCTGCAGCAATATAGCTGGTAACCAAACCACCCGCACCCGCTCCAATAACCACTAAGTTGCGATCAAACTTCTTTGGCTTGCTGTAGCCTTTGTACACGCGACGGCGATTGACTACTGCTACGATAGCTTTAGCTATCCAAGGGAATATGCCTAAAAGTACAAATGAAAAGATAAGCCCAGGCGAGACAATGCCAGACAAACTGTCTATTTGGGCAAGTTGAGTACCCGCATTTACATATACCGCGGTGCCCGCAAGCATGCCCACTTGGCTTACCCAGTAGAATGTCCAGGTTTTAAGCGACGTTAGCCCCATCAACAGGTTGATCAGGAAAAACGGGAATACTGGCACCAAGCGCAGAGTAAATAAATAAAACGCACCTTGCTTTTCCACGCCCTCATCAATCTTTTTAAGCTTTTCTTTAAACTTGTTTCGCACGGTGTCGCGTAATATGAAGCGTGAAACTAAAAACGCCAGCGTTGCCCCTACGCTCGAGGCAAACGATACAACAACTAAGCCTTGAACTAGGCCAAACAAAGCCCCTGCTGCCAGGGTCAAAATAGCCGCACCCGGCAAAGAAAGTGCAGTTACGGCAACATAAATGGCAAAGAACACACCAATACTCAATACCGGGTTTTGAGCAATCTGCGATTGAAACGTATCGAGTGAATCCTTCATACCTTGAAGGGTTAGATAGCTATTTAAATCAAAATAAAAAAAGCTAAATATGGCGGCAACAATAACCCCTAAAAGCGCTATTTTCTTAAACATAAATATCCTTAGCGCTTAAAACGCGTATTGCATGGTAACTTGAGCGTGACGAGGTACGTTTGGCATGACAAGCGTCGCGCCGAAATACCCACCTTCAAACAGTGGCTGCCAATTTTCTTCATCGGTCACATTAATGATATCTAAACGTAATCGAAGGTCATCTGTTACTTGATAGTCTGCATTTACGTCAACCGTATATTGGTCGCGAATATGCACCGTTTGCAGAAAGTCTAGTGGGAATGACTTGGTATAGAGCGCACTTGCACCCACTTGCAAGTCATCTGTAATTTGCCAGCCAGCGTTAATAGAAGCAATTTGTGGCGGGATCCCCTGAACGCGACTGTCTGATGCAGGGAACGCGGCAAAAGAAGGTGCTCCTACTCCTGTACCTTCAATAATATCAGGACGACTATTATCAAACGCATCAATAACCTGCGCTGTACCTTGAAACGCCGCTGAATCATCAAAACGCGCGTCTAAGTAGCTATAGGCGGCATTGATCCAAACATCGTCGGCTTGATAGAACATTTGTAATTCGAAACCTTGCGTTTTCACGCCACTGTTACTGCCATCACGGTTACGCAGACTTCGGGTCTGGTCAAACACAGCGGCCTCTGCGTACCAGCTGCTGTTTGGCGCATATTTTACACCCACTTCGTACAACGTATTTTCAGTAGCAAAGTTAAGCGGGTTGATCTCGTTATTACTGCCTAACACCGTGCCACCCGCCATGCTATTCGATGTTGCGTCGTTTTCTGAAAACGCCGCGTAAACATTCACATCACCCGTTAATTTGTACACTGCACTTAACTGGTAGCTTGTTAATGTATCGCTGTACGAATCTGAAGCTGCTTCAACACCAATCGGCGCTAGTGGGTCACGCGCGTCTACGTCATAGTAATCAACGCGTACGCCAGCAATAGTTGAAAATTTATCGGTCCACGTCGAGCGCTGCTGAAGCGCCAGGCCTGTTTGCCATGCGGTAGAGTTGGTGGTGTCTGACAAGTTAAAATCGCCGTTACCATCACCGTCTAGGTCGTATTGCGCACCCGGTGAAACATATACGCCAGGACGCAGCTCAACTAATCGGGCTTTTTGGACATCGGTAAGCGGAATAACGCGGTTTGAGATAGGCCCGGTTAAGTCAATCGGATTATCGGCCTCAGTGGTAAACTGGCTATAGCCCAACACGTCGTTGTAACGTAGCGCTAATCCCACGGTCGTGGTTTGGCTGTCGTTCCACTTATAATCTAGCTCAGTGCGGTTTTCGAACGTGTCAGCTCCGTCAATGATCTCAACAAAGCTATTTTGCGCTATTTCTTCACGTTCAAGATATTGATAATAAGTAATGTTGCGAAGCGCCACGTTATCAGTCATTTTGTATTCGACACTGCTTCGAATAACCGTAGTTTCAGCACCGTTAATGTCGTCAGGATTTGTGAATACGCGGTTGCGAGGAATAACCACTTCTCCGGTAGGGGAAATAATTGCACCTGCCCCCGGAATTGTGCTGCCATTTGGCTGAGTGCCTTGCCCAGTAATATAAATACCGTTATCGATAAGGTCTTGCGTTGGGCGGTTGATACCTGCGTTGTCTGGATAGTCTGTGTCATAATACTCCGCGCTGATATCCCACGTCAGTAAATCGCTTGGCGTATAGCGATAGGCTACAAACAGGTTCGTGCTATCGCGCTCGGCAAAATCGTAGAAACTGCCATGGTCTAAGTACTCTGCACTAAAGCGAATACCACTTTTACCTTCTTCTATAGCTGTGCCGTAATCCACTTGCGCTGAATACTGATCCCAGCGCCCGGCGCGAAGGGTGACTTTCCCCTTGCTTTCTGTGGTAGGCGCAACCTTAGTTTGAAGGTTTACAAAGCCACCGTTGCGCTGCGTACTACCAAACAACACTGGCGACGGCCCTTTCACCACGTCAATTTGCTCAACGCTATTGAACGACAAAGGCAAACCAAAGCCATTGTTGCCTGCTTGACGTCTTATACCATCTTGAAAGAGCTCACCTAATTGGCCGCGTATACTGGGCAGGCTTGGCGTGCCAAAGCCGCTAGAGGCGTACGCGTTGGGCGCCGCTTTTACGATGTCGTGTAAATTGTTAATGTTAAGTGCCTCTATCGCTTGTGCCGACAGTGACGTCACCGCCCTAGGTGTCTCAGCTGCACTTAAACCGCTACCAAAAATGCCTTTAAGTGTGTTATCGCCAGGATTTAGCGTATCTAAACTCTGCTGGTTTCCGGTTACCTCAACTACTTCAATATCTGCCGCTTGCTGGGCATAGAGCGATTGACTGATGGCAAGTGCGAGTGTGCTAACGGCTAGGCCGATTACTTTTTTCATTAACAGATCCGTATTTTTAATTCTTGTTCGACAAGACCGATACGCGTCACAAAAAATTTCAGTACATTTAATTTTCAAAAAAATATTAAAAAACACAAAATTAATTGAAATTTTTATTTTGAACGGTCGTTCTAGTATGCTTGCACTATTATACTTTTGGAGCATGTATGCAAAACAACACCGATATTCAAAACCGACTACAATGGTCGCTACTTTCTCTTCGCGTAACAATATTTATCGTTATGTTCGTATGGACACTCGATAAGTTTGTTAACCCAGCCCACGGCATGGCCATTTTTGAAAAGTTCTATGGTATCGGCGGCGTGCCTGAAATGGCCGTTTACGTTATGGGCGCACTGCAGCTTGCGCTGGTTTTGGCATTCTTAGCAGGACTTGCGAAAAAATACACCTACGGTCTTATTTTTATCCTTCACGGTGGGTCTACCCTGTCTTCATTCCCGCAGTATCTAGATGCCTTTAATCACCTGCTGTTTATTGCTGCATGGCCAATGTGGGGCGCGTGCTTTGCACTTTTCCTATTGCGCGATGCCGATACTAAATTTGCCATTGGCAAGTAGCGGCTATTTCTTAGCTAATCACGCTAGATAAAACCGCTAGATACACCGCACGCTAGAAAGTTAGCGCATAGCGATAGCCCTTATATTTAGCTTTAGCGAGCTAACAAGAAATGGCGACTACGCTTTTTAGCATTTAACTTACTGTTTGGCAGCAGCATACAGTTGCTGCCATTCAGCCTCTTCTACAGGCATGATTGACAGTCTTCCACCTTTTTTGACCAATGGCAGTTCAGTAATACCGTCCATCGTTTTAATCACTGAAAGCGGCAGAACGCTTGAAAATTTCTCTACAAATTTCACGTCAACGCGATACCAGCGGGGGTTATCCTGACTTGATTTAGGGTCGTAGTATTTTGATTCAGGGTTAAACTGCGTGGTGTCCGGGTAGCCGTCTCTTACCACTTCAGCAACACCTGCAATGCCGACCAGCTTGCAACTTGAATGATAGATAAATACTTTGTCACCCCGTTTAACGCCGTCTCGTAAAAAGTTACGCGCTTGGTAATTTCTTACGCCGTCCCATGGTTCCGTTTGTTTTGGGCGCTTTGCCAAGTCATCGATTGAAAATGCATCAGGTTCTGTTTTAAATAGCCAATACGCCATAGTCGTTGTTAATTCTCTTCGTTGTAAATAGACAAGCCTTTCATTCGCTAAATGCGGGCATTTGAAGCGCTTATAAAAACCTGCGCTCACGGCTAGCTTTACAGCTTGTTGATTTAAGTGAGTATACAAAGCTCTTTAATTTAATGACAGTGCTATACCTTAGCTTGGCCAACACTGCTATAATTAGGCACTTATTCTGAGCTACAGCCTAATTTAAGTTCAGCAACTCTCTGATTTATCTAGATGTGATTACTATGCAAGCCACCATTAAGGCCGATCGCGGTCTGTTTTCTTACCCTAAATATTGGCCACACTGCCTGGGTACTGCGCCGTTTCTCCCCATGTCGAAGGAAGAAATGGACGCCCTTGGCTGGGACAGCTGTGACGTTATTTTGGTAACGGGCGATGCGTATGTAGATCACCCTAGTTTTGGTATGGCGGTAATTGGCCGAGTGCTTGAAGCTCATGGTTTTCGCGTGGGTATTATTTCTCAGCCAGACTGGACCAGCAAAGACGACTTCATGAAGTTGGGTAAACCCAACCTGTATTTCGGCGTAACAGCCGGCAATATGGACTCTATGATAAACCGCTACACGTCTGACAAAAAGCTTCGTCACGACGACGCTTACACGCCAGGCAATGTAGGTGGCAAGCGCCCTGATCGTGCAGTTACCGTTTATTCACAGCGCTGCCGTGAAGCGTTTAAAGGCGTACCTGTTATTGTTGGTGGCATAGAAGCCAGCTTACGTCGCATTGCGCACTACGACTATTGGAGTGAAAAAGTACGCCGCTCTGTACTGTTTGACTCTAAAGCGGATATGCTCTTTTTCGGTAACGCCGAACGTCCTCTTGTTGAAGTCACTCATCGCTTAGCGGCAGGTGAAGATATTGCCGATTTGCGAGACATTCGCGGCACTGCGATTATCGTTAAAGAAGCCTTGCCAGAGTGGCAAGGTGTCGACTCGACCTCTCTAGACAGGCCGGGCAAGATAGACGCCATTCCAAGCCCCTACCAGATGGAGCCCGAGTGCGATTCGCAGGATAAAGACGCCAAAAGCAGTGAAGCGCCAGAAGCCGCCCCCATTGTTATTCAGCCTGCGCAAAAAGAGAAAGAAAAGCGTAAGCCTTGGGAAAACGTGTACGTTAAGCTACCTGCGTACGAGACGGTGAAAGACAACAAGGTGTTATACGCACATACGTCGCGTATTTTGCACCAAGAAACCAATCCTGGTTGTGCTCGAGCCCTCATGCAGCGCCACGGTGACAGACACATTTGGATTAACCCACCGGCCATGCCGCTTGAAACCGAAGAGATGGACGCGGTATTTGATTTACCCTATCAGCGTGTGCCTCACCCTGTCTATGGCGATGCTAAAATCCCTGCATACGACATGATCCGCTTCAGTATTAATATTATGCGCGGATGCTACGGCGGCTGTACCTTCTGCTCTATTACTGAACACGAAGGGCGTATTATTCAAAGCCGTTCTGAAGACTCTATTATTCGAGAAATAGAGCAAATACGCGATACTGTACCGGGCTTTACTGGTGTTATTTCAGACTTAGGCGGCCCGACGGCGAACATGTATCGCCTGCGTTGTAAGAGCCCGAAAGCAGAAGCTACATGTCGTCGTCCCTCTTGTGTGTACCCTAGCATTTGTGCGCACATGGATACGGATCATAAGCCAACTATCGATTTATACCGCCGTGCTCGTGAATTGCCTGGAATTAAAAAGATATTGATTGCTTCAGGCGTGCGTTACGACCTAGCGGTAGAAGACCCGGAATACGTGAAAGAACTGGCTCTTCACCACGTAGGCGGCTACTTAAAAATCGCTCCAGAACACACCGAAGATGGCCCGCTTTCAAAAATGATGAAACCGGGCATGGGCAGCTACTACCGCTTCAAAGAGCTGTTTGATAAGTACTCACAAGAAGCAGGTAAAAAGCAGTACCTAATTCCTTACTTTATTGCATCGCATCCGGGTACCACCGACGAAGACATGCTAAGCCTTGCGATTTGGCTTAAAGAAAACAAATTTAAGCTCGATCAGGTACAGAACTTCTATCCGTCGCCAATGGCAACGGCTACCACCATGTACCATACCGAGGTAAATTCCCTTCGCAAAGTCACTAGAGACAGTGAAGAGGTGCCTTCTGCAAAAGGTGAAATTCACCGTCGATTACACAAGGCGATGCTGCGTTATCACGACCCGAAAAACTTTGCGCAAATTCGCGAAGCCCTTACGCGTATGGGGCGTGAAGACTTAATAGGCCGTGGTCCTCAGCACCTTGTTCCGCCAGAAACGGCAGATGAAAAACGCCAAAAAGCGCAAAAAGGCCGTCGTGGTGAACGCGCACTAACCAAACATACTGGGCTTCCTCCTACCTTTCAGGGCAAGAACAGCAAAGGCGGCAACAGCGTAAATAAGAGCCGACGTAATTCCAACGCTAACAAGCAAGATCGTGGTAACACAGCACAGCAGCGTAACGACACTGGCGGGAATAAGAACAGAGGCAACGCTTCGAAAGGAAATAATAGTAGTGGCAACAGCCGCGGCCGCACGCAAAAGCAGCCAAGCATGCACAAACGATAGCAACAAAAACGCCCAGAGCTTGTAAACTCTGGGCGTTTTTTTAAGGCCTATTGTCAACGATGACATTGCGCTTTCGTCGATTTATCCCGACTTATGCCTCGTCCACAATATAACAGGTCACATTTTCAAGCTTGGTAAGTTCCCCATTTTGGTCGTTACGCAACACGCACTGTTCACCATCACTTAGCAGCGTAAAGCTATAAACAGGGTTGTCGTGCCTTCCGTCAATAGGTAATCCCCTACTATCATCCTTTGCTTTACGCTCAATCGTAATGCTCGCGGTTTGACTGAATGCATCATCGGCTATCGTTATATTTAGACCACCAAACCAGTTGCTGATCTTACTTTCAATAGTTTGCTTTTGACTCACACTTGTGGATTTGGTTATTGCCTCGTGTAACTCAGCCTCCTGCGTTGTCGCGCATCCGCTCGCCGAGAGCAAAAGTATGGCGAGAGGTGCTGCTAGCAATCTTCCTTTTAGCAATTTTCCTTTTTTATTAGGAAGCGACATTACTTGCGCTCCTGAATAACAGGCTGATTTATTTTGTTGTGTAAAATAAAGTTCTCTTTGCGTTGTTCAGGCTTGTCGATAGGAATAAGCTTTTCGCCCCCTAACGCACTTTGGTTACTGCGCAGTGCTTTGACATCCGCCACGCCGTTTGACGTGACAACTTCGGGACATGAGCTTGTAGCAGCATATTCCAATGCGGCTGATAGCATCCCTTCATTTGGGTCGCCCAAGCTTGCGGTAAAGTCATCTTCAACTTCACACCCCGGCAACTCAAAATTGAAATTAGGCGTGGTGGTAGGCATGAAACCGTCAGCATAATCACCAAACCCTTTGTTATTCACCCCTTGGAACTGGATAGTAAAGTAGGTCTCACCGCAATTGTCTGTTGGGTAGAACCCATACGGCTTGCCACAAGTAGTAGAGCCAATTTGCACTACTTCTACATCAATACCACGAAGTGCATTCATTACCGCTTCACTTGCTGAACATGTTGCACCCGTGGCTAAAACGTAAACCTTCGTCAGCGAAAGGCTAGGCAGAAGCGTGTCGGTAAGTTGCCCTGCGTTATAGTCAATAACATTGCGGTAAAACGGTGTTGGACGAATAGTCTCTCCGGTGACAGGGTTGGTGTTTGGGTTTTTATCGTTAAAACGCAATGTTTCAAAGGTTGCGTTATTGGTTTGGTTCGGACCCGCTATCATATAGGAAAGCTGTGAAGCTAGCGCCAAACGTCCTCCGCCGTTGTAGCGAAGATCAATAACGAGCTCGGTCACATTTTCTTCAACAAACATATCGAACGCATCAATTAATCCTTCTTGCGCGGTAACGATAAAGGTATTGAATTGGAAGTAGCCCGTTTTGCCGTTTTCGGTATCGAGTACCTTTGCGTTTTGAACCGGCGTTACGCTGATATCGCCGGAGGTGATGTCTACTGAGAGAGTTGAACCATCAACCTGCACAAACTCAAAGCTTGTCACCGTACCTGCGTCTTCCGGAAACAGAGCAGCATTAATCGCATTGACGCCCTGCTGCGTGTTGTCATTGACAAAGTCGACGCCGTTTATACGCGAAAGGGTCGCACCGCGAGGCACGCCAGCAGTAGCTGCAGGTGAACCCGGCTCAGTGAATCGCACTGTTAGTACTCTCGGCACGGTTGTTGAACCAAATTCCCAATCAAACCCATAGCCCGATGAAATCCCCGATTGAGACAGTTCGTTATATTCGGCAGTGTCTTGTGAAAAGTGGAAGTTATCTTTTGGCGTACCGCTTGGCGTTAGCTCATTGGTTTTAAGCTGATCAAAATATCCCAACACTGAGAAATTTGCAGGGTCATTGTCATCTACTTCGTCGTACCACAGATAAGTGTCATTAGTCCAAGTACGTAGCCACAGCTTTTCATCCATAGCGGTACCTTGTGTATCTGGGTAAGCCCTATTAGTAAAAGGGTTAATACCACTTCTAGGAGTCTCACATTTCGCTAAATATTGAGATTGCGGTTCATACACCCCCGCTTCCCACTCTGGCTCTGTTGTTACAGGTGTCGTTGGCGTGGTAGGCGTTGTCACCACAGGAGGGGTATTGGACGAGCCTGAGCCGCCTCCACATCCAGCTAGAAGAGAAATCGTGACTGCAAGTGCAACAGAAGAATACGTATACGCTTTCATGATTTAGAAAATATCCTTTTAAAACGGCTAGCCCAAAACTATTAAACTTGTGCTAAAAACAACTTTTATTAGCATAGCCGATAGTGACATATCCTTCTAAGCGTAACTACATAACAAAAGTTTAAAATGTTTCGAAATGTAAGAAAACGTGTTGCAGAGTTGATGAGAAAGTTTCATTCGTGACGCGTATCGCTCTATCGCGGTAGAAAAGAAGACTACTTATTCTGCCGTAACAATATGCTTATTATCGTCTCTAGTTTAACTGCAACACACCTACTGCTCGTGCAGTTAAGCTACTCACATATACACCTTCATCTGTCTGTATTGCGCCTGTAACAAAGGGAAAGCCACCACTAGGGTCTTGGTAACTTTGTAAAACCTCTCCGCTTTCACTTATTTTAACAAGGTGCCCGTATGCTTGACCTTGCGGGCGCATGAACTGTGGCAGACGCTGTACAATTTTACGAATGAAAGGCTTGTCAGATAGAGCGTCAACGGGAGCGGAGCGAGGCGAAGCAAGACCCAGAAAGTACGCGCCGCTAGTTGCCTGGCTGATGTTGTCTGGGAATCCAGGCAAATTATCAATCACGACCTCCACTTGGCCCTGTTTTGGCCCAACTAGCCAATAACGCAACACGCGATATTTACCGGTTTCGTTGACCAACACTGAATTTTGATCATGGCTTATTGCGACACCATTCGCAAAAACCAGACCATCCATCAGTACATTGCTGGTTCTACGTATTGGGTCGTACTCTATAAGCCTGCCATTGCCTCTATGTTCCAAAATTTCTAGCAGGCTAGCTTGCAGCGTTCCTCCATATTCCATGGCTGAAAACTTCGTGGTTGCATCAGTGAAGTAAATCTTGCCGTTATTAGCAACATCCACATCGTCGGCATACATAACTTTCGTGTTGTCAACTTGGTTAACCAGTACCGTTAGCTCACCCTCAGGGTTTGCGATTAGCAATCCGCGATGGGCGTCAGCAATTAATAAGTTATCGTCTGCATCAAACTCGATACCCAGCGGACGTCCACCCGTGTTAATCCATGGAGCAAATGTTGCGTCTCCTTTTTTCTTTAACAATACCGCTCCAGAGTGGGTAGCTGTTGCAATAGTTCCCGCAGCATTTATAGCAAAATCCTCCGGCCCATTATCTGAGTCTAATGCAATGAGCGTAAGACCTGACAAACGTGTGTTCTCAGCGAATTGCCCTGAAAACCCGTTACTGCTCGGTGCTTGCCAGCTCATTGGCGCAATGGGTACTGGCCATAGTAGTAAATACCCTAAAATGACTATGAACACTCCACCGAATACCTTCATTTATGCTCTCCTACAAGCAACGCATGTTGTCTATCTATCAACCATAGCAAGCAACCCTCCGATACTCTGCTTTCGTTTATAAATAGAACACTATCATCCAGAGCTTTCTAAATAGCGCATATTTGAATATGCATTACAAATTCGTTAGGTAGCATCCATTCCCCCCTTCAGATCGTTTGTTTATAAAATGCTACTGAGGTACGTCATGCCATTTTATGCAAAAACACTCGGAGATAATTATGCTAAGCAAGTAGACAAAGAGCTACGTGCGAGCCACGCGGGAGAGACGGGAGCCGTTTGGATATACCGTGGTGCTCTATTCGCCGAATGTGTTTTAAAACTGGTTAATCTTTCTAGCACAAAAAGTGAGGTACAACCCTTCATACATGAGCACCTTAAAACGGAAAGACGACACCTCGCCGTGTTTGAAAACGAGATGCCGCTTTTTAGAGGCAGTTTTATTTTACTTTTATGGATAGCTTCTGGGTTTATCACCGGCTTTATTCCAAGACTTTGCGGTATAAATTGCTTTTACTACACCATTTACCGAGTAGAGCAGTTCGTAGATTCGCATTACGAAGAACAATGTAAGCGCATTTCTGCGTTACCCATCCCCCCTTCAAACGTTATAAATCGGTTTAGACAATGCCAAGCAGATGAACAACATCACAGAGATGAAGCGCTGATCCTAATGACGAAAAGGCCGTCGTTATTAATGAAATTATGGGGCGCAGCCGTTGAAAAAGGCTCTTCTATTGCCGTTGCAATCGCAAAAGTGATTTAAGTTTTCGAGCTTATGCGCAGTGACCTGTGATAAAAAATAGGCATCAGAGAATTTATTAATTGAAAAAAAAGAGACGCTTTTAAAGTGGGAAAAAAGGACAGAGTTCGGCTACCAAAACCCTGTGACAACTGCGCTATCAATGCCGACACACAGTTTCGTATTCGATGTGGTGATGAAGACACGTGGCGTATAGTATGCAAAGCTTGTCAAGAACGAGCAAAGGCCAGCAATGGCTATATGTATGGCGGTACGTGGAAAAGAAAGAAGCGTAACTAAGGGGCTTCCTGTGAGCCCCTAATAGTTACGATAAGATTTACGCATTCACTCTTTTTTCTTGCGCTGATTGAGGCACGCTGTTACTCGCGTCGGCTTCAATCTGACTTTCTGCATTTTTAGCACGCTTAAGCAGCGTATTAGCACGATAAACACTCCACACCACGTACACCGCCATAGGTATATTAAGCTGAAGTGACGCAACCGATAGCGTCGCGCTTTGGTGCATAGCCGCATAGGCTATGAGTAACACCATTACGCTTAGGCCTGATATAAGCAACCATATCGGCTTTGTGAGTGATTTAACTCCCACTGTAATGCCGGTATTAAATAGCATAAGGCACCAAAAAACGGCGATGAGCGAGCTTGTAAAAAACATATCTGCTACAGCAGTTAATGCGAGTGCACTCACACTACCCCACACCGTGCTGTACCAAAGCCTGCTTGCTAACGGCGGATGCGCCTTCTTAGACAGCCAAATCTCCATACCCGACACGCAAAGCATTGTCAGCATTACACCAAGAACAAAGTACAGCCATTTGCTGGTAAGGCCGGCGAAGTCACCGAAGTGCAAACGGTACATTGCCCATACCAACTGCTTACCCCATTCACCGAATTCATAGCCGGCCACACCGATAAAGTTCCCCGCCGTATCGAATCGATAGCCTTCTGCGTAAATCATTCTATAGGGTGCCTTGGCATATATTTCGATGAACTGCTCTGGTTCACCGACTTCGTGTACCGTTAAAAATATTGGCGACTTTTCTGGCGCTAGCGTTTCCATTTGTGCAAACGCCCTACCAATAGCCGGTTTACCTTCCTGTGGCGCTAATACAGGGTCTGGCGTAAAGATTTTCTGAATAACCGCGTCGCGATCGCCATCGTAATTTAGTGAGGCAACAACCACCAAAATGATCCCTGCCATACCAAAATATGCGCCTGTTATACCTATAACTAAATGAAAAGGCGCTGCCCATAGTCCAAAACGGTTGTGCAAATCAATTTGTGCTTGCTGACCGTTGCCACCCCGTCGAAGTTTAAAAGCATCTTTTGCTATTCGTTTGTGAGCAATAATTCCAGTGACGACAAGGGTACAGATGATAGCGCCCAAAGCGCTGACCAAAATCATTCCCCAACTTTGTGGCAAATTGAGATACAAGTGCAAGTTCACAAGCATTTCGGTAAAAGACACGCTTTCTTGCTCTAATAAGTTACCTTCACTGTCGGCAAAGTAAGCAGCATGATCGTTTTCTACCACCAACCGAGGGATATCTGATGTAGGGAAAACCACATAAAGATGGTGAGACTCTTGCGTATTCTGAGCCAAAAAGGTGTCCATCGCCTTTTCAACAACATCAGGAGAAACATTCTCCATTTCTTCAATATGCGGCTGTTCCCACCTTTCAAACTCTAAGTGAAAAACCGCAACGGTCCCAGATAAGCACACCAAAAAGAGAAGTACACTTAGAAAAACGCCTACCCAAGTATGTGCATTTAATGCATTTTGTTTTGTTATTTTATCCATCGATATTCACCTACATGGGGAGGAAAATAAGTATTGGTAGGCAAAGCGCAGCCAAAACTGCGTAAGCAACAACAACTTTAATTTTGTGGGCGGTAGCAAGGTAGTGATAAACAATAAGACCCCACCAAATTGGCAACAGCACGATACCTGTAGCCAACTTCCCTGCTATTGAGAATGGTAGTAGCGCACATAGTCCTAGCGTCAATAACACGCTCACAACCAATAAAACAACCAGCACCACGATGTAGTTTGCGATGTTCCCTAGAACTGTACGTCGCGAGAAATCAAAGCTCCTCGGCTGAGGTACATTTTTTGGCTGAGGTAAATGCGTTTGGTTAAACGCAATAAAAGGCCACACTAAAATGGAAGGAATACACAGCGCATATAGCACGCCAAACTCCCACCCCTGAGCATAAGACCAGCACACTGCTGCAACCAGCCATACGACAAGACCCAAATAAAGATACGTTGACGCTTGAGCGCGCCAACTTTTATAAATAACACCTAAGGCTGCAAGTGTTAAACCACCCGCTGCAACTGAAAGCATGATAAATCCTTAAAACGAATAGGTTAGCGACGCGTTCACTGTTCTGCGTACACCAGGGAAACAGTCACCTCTGAATAAGCAAGACGTGAGATATTTTTTATCGGTCACATTTCTTACATTCAGCTGCAAATTCAAATTATCTGCTAGCTCGTACGACACCATCAGGTCACCAAGGGTGTAGCTAGGCGTGTCGTATCTGATGATACCATTCTCAGAAACTGATTCTCCCACGTAGCGAATACCAGCTCCTACCGTCAGCGCTTCAAGCTCAAGTGGAGAATAATTTACCCATAGGGATGCATTGCTGTCTGGCTGTGCTGACAACGAAAAACCGTTAGGATCTTCTGCATCCAAGACCGACGCCGCAAACTGCGCTGTTATCTGGCCAAAGTCTACGCGCCCTTCTAGCTCAATCCCTTCAATGGTCGTTACGCCTTGCTGTTGCGCCGCTTCGTCTGGTAATCCGTTAGGATTAGGAAGGTTTGAAACTTCAATATCGTAATACGCCAGCGTGATAAAACCAGGAACTGACGAGAGTTCATACTTAATCCCTGCCTCGTATTGACGGCCTTGTTCTGGCTTAAGCTGGTTGTTATTATTATCTAGTCCCACTACCGTCTCGAACGACTCAGCGTAACTAAGGTAGGGAGAAATGCCGTTGTCAAAACGATACAAAATTCCAGCTGAGTATGATGTTTGCGTGTCATCCTGCTCAGTTACGCCTGTATCATTATCAACGCGGTCGTGACGTAGGCCTAGCGTTACCCGCCAGTTTTCATAGGAAATTTGATCAGACAGGTATAACCCCGTGTCCGTGACTGTCTGTTCAGGCGCATCGTTGTAGATTGCGTCGAAAATGGCTTGCTCTGGTGCGCCTGTGTACTCAGGGTTAGCCAAGTCCAGAATGTACCTAAAATCACCTTGTAATACCCCACCACCAGCATAGTAAGCAGAGTTGGCGTCAGTCTTAACATGTTGATATTGTACACCCGCTAATAATTCATGTTCGAAAGCGCCTGTTACAAAGCCCTTGTTTACACGAATATCAAAAGCGTGTTGATTAAACGTATTGTCTGCTTGATAAAACGTTCTCGGCACAAAGGTATCGGTAGGCGCTACCGGTGCCCCTACAAAAGCGTTTAGATAGCGAGTGCCGCCCGTAAAAGTGGGCCACGCTTGGTGGTAGTCTGCCTCACCATCTCGCCATAAGGCAGTAAATGAAAGTGACGTTGCATCGTTAATCAAGTGCTCGCCAAGCAAGGTAACTTGGTTCGACTTAGTATCAAATTTATTAAACCCTGGTTCACCTGCGTAAACATCTTGGTCGGGTAAATAAGTGCCGTCAGCCAAAGGCAATAATGTGCCTTCCACAGGAATAAACTGCGCTGCTGTATCGCTATCAGTATCTTGGAATAACCCGATAAGCGTTAGCGTTGTATCGTCAGAAGGCATGAAGGAAAGTGACGGCATGAATACTTGGGTGTCGTCGCTAACGTAATCAACCTGAGAGTCAGCATTACGATATATACCCACAAAACGCCCCATCCACTTATCATCTTCAGACAGGCTGCCGTTTACATCCACCCCAACTTGCGCGCGGTCGAAGCTTCCGTAGGACAACACCACTTCGCTTCCTTTGCCTAACTTGGGCGTTTTTGACACATAGTTCATTATGCCACCGGGAGAGCCCTGACCGTAAAGTACAGAGGCAGGCCCCTTAAGCAGCTCAACCTGTTCCATTGTGTAAATTTCAGCTCGCGTAGAATTATAGCTGCCAAACAACTCTTGAATTGAGTCGCGATAGCGCGGAATACTTAATCCTCTGGAAGAAATTGAATCGACTCGGGTGGCGTATCCGTATGACTCCCCCGTCACGCCCGCCATATAGGTGGCAGACTGAGAAAGATTTAACACACCTTTTTGCTTTAAATCTAATGCGGTTTCAATGGAAATTGTACGGGCGAGTTCAACAATCGGTGTATTTGTTTTTGTTGCGCCAAACGGAGAACGCATGCCCACTACTTCAATCTTTTCTACTGCATTCGCTTCTGCTTTTTCCCCTGTTGCTTCTCGCTTATCTATAGCTAAGCCAGCGCCACTTTTATCTTCCTGAGCATGTGCGTGAGACACTAAGATAGCCGCTACCGCCAAGCTGAGTAATTTCTTATTCATGTTGAGTGTTTTCTGTTATTAATTTTTAAGACCCATCAATTCGCCTATTACAAGAATGAAGTGAACTGAAGGCTGCATTAGTACTTTCGTCTAATTTAGCAAAAATTTACACAAATGATAACCAGTATCATTCACATTAACATCAATAAGTAGCAGAAAACGCGTTAACCGAGGTTGTTAAGTAACATAAAGATACGCGCATACAAAAAAGCCGAACTAACAGCGTTAGCTCGACTTTAACTCTCATGAGAAGTGAAAGGCTAATGACTATGCCGCTTCACTTTCCTGTTCAGACTCAACCACTTCATGGCTTAATAAGTATTCAAATGCAGCAAGCGATGCTTTCGCGCCCTCACCCATCGAAATAACAATTTGCTTATACGGTACTGTTGTTACGTCACCGGCTGCAAATATACCCGGCTCAGATGTATGACACTTAGTATCAACAATAATTTCGCCATATTGTGTCATGTCTACCGTGCCCTTCATAAACTGACTGTTTGGTACTAGTCCAATTTGAACAAATACACCTGCAAGTTCACGGGTGTGCACTTCGTTAGTTGAGCGATCTTGGTATTCAATTGCGTTCACTTTGCCATTTTCAGCAGTAATTTGGCGCGTTGCCGCGTTCTTGATAATGGTAATATTATCTCGTTTTTGAGCTTGATCGATAAGTACCTTATCCGCTTTTAGTTCTGGCATAAATTCAAATACCGTCACCGATTTTACAATGCCAGCAAGGTCAAGTGCCGCTTCAATACCTGAGTTACCACCGCCAATGACCGCTACATCTTTACCTTTGAAGAAAGGGCCGTCGCAGTGTGGGCAGTACGCAACACCATTACCGATGTTCTCTTTTTCGCCCGGAACACCAAGTTCTCTCCAGCGGGCGCCTGTCGCAACAATGACCGTACGAGTGCGGATCTGTTCGCCAGAAGAAAGCGTAATGGTTTTAATATTGCCTTTCTCAATGCTATCAACGCGTACGTGCTCTTTGAGCGTAATGTCGTAATCGCGTACGTGCTCCATCAAGTTACCAACAAGCTCAGGGCCCGTTGTTTTAGGTACTGAGATAAGGTTCTCGATACCCATGGTATCTTTAACTTGGCCGCCAAAAGTTTCAGCAACAATGGCAACTTTAAGGCCTTTACGGGCACTGTAAATCGCCGAAGCAACGCCTGCTGGACCACCACCGATAACCGTTACGTCTTGAAGTGGTAACGCATCGCCTTTGTTTGCTTCTTTAAGGCTAGGGTCGCGTTCAATTAACTTGTTGATAAGCACAGAGGCATCAACTTTACCATTCGCGAATAGCTCGCCATTAAGGTATACGCTAGGAACACCTTGGATGTCGCGCTCTTGAATTAGATTTTGATATAACCCGCCGTCGATCATTTCGGTCTTGATGTTAGGATTAATCAAAGCAAATTGATTAAGTGCCTGTACGACTTCAGGGCAGTTGTGACAGCTTAAGCTAATGAACACTTCAAAATTAAGTGGTTCATTCACCGCTTTCACCATCGACTTAACGCTATCGTCTAGCTTAAGTTCAGTACCCGCTGCATGCAGCATGGCAAGTACAAGCGAGTTAAACTCGTGACCGCCAGGGATACCAGAAAAACGAATTCCCGTATCTTCGCCGTCAGCTTCCAACAAAAAGCTGATTGCACTGCGCAACTCACCATTTGTGTCACGCTCTTCTACGTTTAATTTTTCGCTTACTGAAGCAATGTCGGACAGAAACGTCACAAGCTCTTCACGCTTGCTATGTTCACCGGTCTGTACGACAAAGGTTATGTTTTTCTGCATTGACTCTGCATATGATTTCAATGCTTGTAAAATTTCTTTAGTTAACACGGTTATTCTGCCTTATTTTCGACACGCCGATCCCCGCCAACCTTTTAAAGGGTCAACAACATAAGCGGAAATTGGAAATTAATATCAGGGAGTGGAGACCCACTCCCTACAAATTATTTGCTTAATACTGTGCAATGCACGAAGCGCTGAGCTTTCATATATTAAGCGCTAAGCGTGCTGCTTAGATTTTGCCTACTAGGTCAAGTGAAGGTGCTAGAGTTGCTTCGCCTTCTTTCCACTTAGCTGGGCAAACTTCACCTGGGTTGTTTGCAACGTACTGAGCAGCTTTAACTTTACGTACTAGGTCATCTGCGTCACGGCCGATACCTTCAGAAGTGATTTCCATCGCTTGGATGATGCCTTCTGGGTCAACAACAAATGTAGCGCGGTCAGCAAGACCCATAGTTTCACGCATACAATCGAAGTTACGAGTGATTTCGCCTGTTGGGTCGCCAATCATTGCAAATTTGATCTTGTTGATCGTGTCAGAAGAATCGTGCCATGCTTTGTGAGTGAAGTGAGTGTCAGTAGATACTGAAAATACTTCTACGCCACGTGACTGAAGTTCTTCGTACTTGTCAGCGATGTCGCCAAGCTCAGTTGGACAAACAAATGTGAAGTCAGCTGGGTAAAATACGAAAACTGCCCATTTACCTTTGATGTCTTCGCTGCTTACGTCTACGAACTCGCCGTCTTTAAATGCAGTTGCTTTGAAAGGTTTGATAGCAGTATTAATCAATGCCATGTTTAATTCTCCATTTGGTTTAAATTATTTTCGCACGTTAAACACATACGAATACAAACTTTACGTTTATTGTGTCGACATGGTTTTGCAGTTTTGTGAAGATAATCACGTAACGCAAAATTCATGTCTCTCGAAACTGGTGATAAGGATAGCGCGCACAATCACAAAAAACTAATTGGTAAAAATGAATCGCTTAATCAGGTTATTGAATTGAACGATGAAAATTGAGCCAAAATAGATTGATTGTTTCGCAATACGGTTTCACCGGCTAAACTCTGCTGAATGAGAAAGCTATGACCCATTCCCGACTACAGCGCATCTCCCACGAAATAATGCTAATCGATGGACACGCGCCATCTCGCACTTTGGCAAAGCATGCAAAAATGGAGGTCAGCCCCTTTGTTTTCTACAGAGGCAGTGCGCAGTTGTTTTACGCTGATATAAAAGCTGGCCAAACTATATAACAAAGCCAAAGCCCGCAGCGCAGGAGGAGAAGACTTCACGGTTAAAAGTGCGCTGGCTAAAGCCGTTCATTTTGATGGCAATACCTTGGGGTTTAAGGCCAACATTGAGAAATTTTCTACCCTAAGCCCACAAGAGTACGCCACGCTACTAGAAGCTTTTGCTCCCTACATGGACGATGCGGTAGTCGATATAGTGAAACGCCTGGATGCGAGCACCGGGTCGGTAAATATGGCGCGCTACTACTTTTTAGTAGGACCAGCAAAACTACATAATTCAGCAAGCTTTGCGCGTTGTCATATTGTAGAGGTTGAGCAACAACATCTTTTTCTCAAGTAAAAAGCCTGCTCGTAAAAATAGAAAATCTTTATACAGAACAAGTAGTTGATGATCATGCGCTGTTCACTCGTGCGCTGAAATAAAGATATCAATAAAAAGCGTATTTTTTACCAGGCGAACTGTTGTCATAGACCTGTCGTTAGCATTACTTAACACTTATATTAGCTTTTGGTTAAGAGTTAAAGGTATAAGTAAACTTACCTGTAGATGATAAGAAATTGATATTTAAGTAATATTTTAAAAACAGCTTGAATAAGGTTAAGTCATTCCTATCCATTACAAATGCCCTTAGTGTAGTTCAAGCAATAAGAAAATTGCGCTTCACATATCACTCTGTTTTTTCTATTTCGGCAAAAGCAGAAGCAGTAATTATGTGAATTAAAAATAATGAAAACTACAAAGGGAAAATGACGTGAAAACATCATTAACTTTACTATCTGCAGGAATCATTTCTGCACTTTCTTCAACTGCCATCCAAGCTAACGATTTAGTCATTAGCGGTGTTATCGATGGACCGTTAAGCGGTGGTGTTCCAAAAGCAGTTGAACTTTTCGTAGTCAATGACATAGCAGATTTGTCTACCTATGCCCTTGGGACTGCAAACAACGGCAGCGGTACTGATGGCGAAGAGTTTACGTTTCCAGCTGGTGCGTCTGCAAGCGCTGGTACTTATATCTACGTAGCATCAGAAATTGATGGATTTACTGCGTTTTTCGGTTCTGCACCAGACTACGATACTTCATCAATGGGTATTAATGGTGACGACGCTATTGAGCTTTTTAAAGATGGCAGCGTTATTGACACGTTTGGCGATATCAACACCGACGGTAGTGGCACCACGTGGGAGTACCTAGACGGTTGGGCATACCGTACGTCAGGTCAAACAGCAAATGGCGGCAGTTTCGAAGCATCTAACTGGACTTACAGTGGTGTTGACGCGCTTGATGGCTCGACCACTAACACTGACGCTGCAACGCCGTTTCCAGCGGGTACATTTACCACTGAAGGTGGCGGTGACGTTGTAGAAGTTCCAGAAGAGCCTGCTGTTGAGCTAGGTATTTGCGGTGCAGACGCGACACTTATTAGTGCTATACAGGGCAGTGAAAGCAGCTCTGCTGAAGTTGGCAATAACGTTATAATTGAAGCTATTGTAACTGGCACACGTGCTGGCGGCTTCTTTGTCCAAGAAGAAGCGTCTGATTACGACGCTGACGACGCCACGTCTGAAGGCTTATTTGTAGAAGGTTCTGTCGACGTTGAAACAGGTAACCTAGTTCGCCTTTACGGTGAAGTAGAAGAAAACTACGGTATGACCACACTTGCTATGGATAGTGATGTGGCTGCACTTGATTGTGGTACAGCGGATGCTGTAGCAGCGGTAGAACTCTCTATGCCGTACGAACTTGACCTTGAAACCGTTGAAGGTATGGTTGTTAGCGTGACTGATGCAACAGTGACAAGTACAAACAACCTGTGGCGTTTTGGTGAAATCGTTGTGAGCGACACAGTTAAACGCCAACCAAGCGACGTAGCTGCGCCTCTGTCAGAAGCTTATACTGCGGCAGAAGATGCGAGCGAGACAAGCCTTCTTACAATCGAAGATAACAGTAGCTCGCAGTACCCAGATGCTCTTAATTACTTCCCTACTTTCAGCTACGCTAATGCCATTCGCATTGGTGATTCGGTTTCTGCTGCTGGCCCACTAAACTACAGTTTTGGCACTTACAGAATTAATCCAAGCGACGTTATCGAAGTAACGTCTTCTCGCGAAGCAAACCCAGTGGTTACAGAAGGCAACCTATCTATTGCTACGTTCAACGTGCTTAACTACTTTAATGGTGAAGTAGATGCAAATGGCGACGTAACTTTCGATTATGACGAAAACCGCGGCGCAGACGATGAAGTGGCGTTTGAATTGCAACAGGGTCGTATCGTTGAAGCTATCGTTAACCTTAACGCAGACGTTGTCGGTTTGATGGAAATCGAAAACGATGGTTTTGGTGAAGATAGCGCTATCCAATCTCTAGTTAATGCTATTAACGCCGAACTTGGTGAAACCGAGCAATACTCATTCATCGCAACCAGTGATGGCAGTGAAATTGGTACGGATGCGATTACTGTAGGCTTGTTATACAAAGCTACAGTAGTGACGCCAGAAAATGATGCCATGGTAGTTGCTATGCCAGAGCAACAAATTGGTGAAGATAGCCTGGCACGCATGCGCCCAAGCCTTCTTCAATCGTTTGTACACACTGAAAGCAGCAAATCGTTCCTTGTTGCCGTGAATCACTTTAAATCAAAAGGTTCACAGTGTGCAGAAGATGTGGCAGAAGCGCCGTCTGAAATTACCACGATTCAGGGTAGCTGTAACGCACTTCGTGTATCGGCGGCTATCACATTAGGCAACGCGCTAAGTGATGAGAGCCTGCCAGAGCGCAAGGTTATCTTAGGCGACTTAAACGCTTATAGCGCTGAAGATCCAGTAGCTGTACTTACCGATTACACACCTGAGTCTCGTGGATACACTATTACGACTGCGGTCAATACAGGTATGGATGAAGGCTCGTCAGTGGACGTAGAGTCTAGCTTCGGCTATCACAACTTGGCTGAAGAGTTTGATGCAGAAGGCTTCTCATATTGGTTCTACGGAACTGAACAGGTGGGTAGTTTAGATCACGTACTAGCAAGTGAAGCTATGCTTGCAGACGCCATTGACGGTGCTCACTGGAACATCAACTCAGTTGAAGCTTACCAGTTGCAGTACGATCAAGCGCTTCGTTATTACCCAGATGAAGACGGTTACGCCTTTACTGATGTTGGTCCATTTAGAAGCTCAGATCACGACCCATTCATCGCAACCTTTGACCTACAAGCAGACGTAGTTGAAGAGGAAGAAGAAGAAAACAATGATAGCTCAGGTGGAGCAATGGGAGGAATTCTTGCCCTGCTAGCTGCAGCGATTGGCTTTCGTCGTCGTTCGACTACTGTTAAGAAGTAAAAAGTGAAAGAATGAAGTACACGCTTAACGGGTGTGCTTCATTCACGTAAAAAAAGCTGCCTCAATGGAGGCAGCTTTTTTGTTGGTACTCTTTTCAATAACAGTCTGTGTAGTAACCGTTATGCTTTAACGGCTACCACACCGACTAAGTCAGCAGCGTTACTGTCATCCACCTCAATGCCGATTCGGCTTATATACTGATCGCGCTTTTCAGCCTGGGTTGGCGACAAGTCACTACTTAAAAGAAGCTTCGCCGCTTTATGGGCCGCTTCCATCTGCTCGTCTGTTAAATTATCCCCTAAGTGGATTTGAGTAATAACTTTTAACAAGCTCAGTGCAACTTGTTTGTCTTTAGGGGACAGTGTTAGTGCCTGGCGTAAATTGTTGAAGGCTGGCGACAACCGATTCTCTTTGTAGTTAACCGCAGCCATTTGCTTAAGCTCTTTTGTGGTAAATTGAATTTCAGTACGTTCAATCGACTCTTGATTCAGGTATTCATTTACCACTTGAGAAGTAAACGTGTCCCCTTCAATTTGCTTTCTAAGCTTATCTAAAATACTCACACAGTGTTCACGCATTCCTAACTCGTGAAATGCTTTCATTTTATCGAGGCTATCTTCCATCGAGAGTCCGTCGGTAGATGCCGAACGATCCTTCATCAACTTTTCAGCCCCTTTTTTGTCGTCTCGCAAGCACAAGACACGCGCTTTTACGACGTCAATCTGCTCGCCAAGCTGAGACTGCATGCCCTTTTGTTGTTTCAATTCTTCCAGTTCAGATTCTGCGCGTTTCATATAGCGTTCGCCTTCCGTACTGCCAAGGCTTGTGGCTAAATCAATGGTTGAACGAATAACATTGAGCGTTAGATGAGGTGAGTCATGGATAGAATTTTTAGCAAACTTTGCCATATTTTGAACGGCTGAAAGTTGCCCTGCCTTATCGTGGTTCAATCGAGCAAGATCCCATAACCGTTTGTTACGCTCAATATTGCGAGGTGCTAGCTTACTCGCCTCTTTCATTTGTTCGTAGGCAATATCGAACTGCTCTTTCTCAATAAAATACTGAGCAAGCAAGTCAAAGGTTAAGAATCGCGTGTCGTGGCGCTGCAATAAGTCATCAACCAGTAGCTGGGCTTCTTCTAATTCATCTTGTCGAAGCAACGACCGGGTTAAACCAATGTGAACCCACGCATGATCCATGCTCTGCAATAAGCTTCTAAAGTAGTCTTCCGCAGTTTGATAATCGCGAAGCTGCAATAAGCAATCACCAATTAAGCGTTTAATTCTGGTGTGATACTCCGATAGCGAAGGATCTTTTAACTGGCGCTCTGCATAGTACATAGCGGTGGAATAGTCCCCCACCTGCATACAATGAAGCATTTTATGTAGCTTTAACCTTATTTGGATAAGGTATTCCAAACGCAGCTCAATTTTGTTGCGCTGAAGAGGTTTGACCCAAAAGTCATCCGGTTGCAATTCAACAATACAATTAACCAATTCAGGCGATGTCTCTGCACTGAGAAAAATGACCGTGGTGGTGTCGTTGATGTGATTGAGGTGTTTTAATTCTTCAAAAAGGTGAAAGCCATCTTTGTCGTGACTGACGTTAAACGCCAGTAAAACAAAGTCGTATTGTCTTGCAGCACATAACCTTTTCGCGTGAAAGGCATTAAAAGCACTGCTTACGTTTTTTATTCCAATTTCATGCAAAGCTGATGACACTACATCATGTACAAGCCCCTGGTTATCGATAACCAGCACATGTAATTCTTCTCTTGGGGTTGGGGCAGGTATTTTTTCCAGCATTTACCAATCACTTCTAACGTCTTTTCCCTAAGCGTCGTAATAGAATACTTGCTATTGCGACGGCACAATGTTGCGCGAGCTGTGCGCGAGAGGAGCTGGCCCATAATTCAAACCAGTTTTGTAATAATAGCGCGCATACAGCCTAAACTTATTATACATAAGTCTTGGTTTTTAGATACACGTGCGTTTCACAACGTGATTAGTGCTTTTATCGAGGCGGATCAATCGCGTCGTTAACGCTTCCGTTAACCCTAAACCAACCTGCAACCGAGTGACGGCTGCGGGCAGCAGGTAATACTTCATGAGGGAATTGTTCGCTCAAAAAGACAACGAAAGTACCTTTCGTTGGCAGCACTCTTGTTCCAATTAGATCACTTTCATCAGCGTAGAGCACGAGTTCTCCCCCATCTTCTGAAGTCCAGTCGTCATTCAAATAGGCGACTAAAGACAACACGCGATTGCCCTGGCCTTTAAACGCATCTACATGGCGTTTGTAAAATTTACCCGGCTCATAGCAGGCAAAATGACTTTCAAAAGAAAAAAGCCCCATAAAGAGCGAACGATTTACATACTGCTGCATGGCTTCACACCATGAAAGCCACAAAGCGCCTTCGCTAGATGAACCTGTAATCCAGCAAATCTCGTCCCCTCTAACTTTTTCAGCTTTTTGATAATTCTCTGCGCGACCAATACCTGCCGCTTGATATTCAGCTTCAGAGATCGAACGCTGGCAGGCCAAAAGTGCTTGTGTAATGAAATCAGGTAAACCATGCTCTTGAATAGAAAAGCCTTTCGTGACTAAGTCATCGACGATATTTTCAAATATGGCTTCATCGAAAACGTGAAGAGGCTGATACGACGCAAGTTGTTCTCTATTCATCAGAGCATTTCTACCTTTGAGCGGTTAACTAATCGTGTAGTTAGGAGCGGGTTGTGTACGTTAAAAAACTAGCGAACTTATACGCGGGGTTGAATCCTATAGCAATTGCATCACCACGCATTTTCCGCGCTATTTTTTTATCGATAAAAGAAAAATTATTTGTCGTTAAGAAGTCGCACGCTTCTTGCTTATTTAATATCAATTTTAAAGTGAGCAAATGACGGTAAAGGTAAACTAAATCAATAAGTAAACCGAAGTGTATATTTTAAGAGAGTTGATTGAGAGACTTTTCTTCTGCCCTTGTTTCCGTTGCCATTACGTCTGCACATACGGATTGTAATTAACAGTTGAAAAACGCATGGCAAGGCGGTTTAGTAAAGATATATGCAATGTACGTACTAAAATTTTTAGCAAAAAGAGTAACCCATGAGTCAAGATCAAACACAAATAGAAGAAACGGAACATCATCTAGACTTAAGAAATTTGAGACTGGACGACTACAACGATGTTAAAGCGTTAATGGATGAGGTATACGCCAACGTTGGAGGCGCATGGCCTTACTCTAACTATAAAGCCCAAGTTACTACATTTCCCGATGGGCAAATATGTATTGAAGATAAAGGCAAAGTGGTCGCTTTCGCCATTTCAGTGATTGTAGATTATGACCAGTTTGGGGATAAACACAGCTACGATGAAATTACGGGTGATGCTTATTTGACAACACACGATCCTAACGGTGATGTGCTTTATGGTGTTGAGGTAATTGTTTCACCCGAGTATCGAGGTCTACGCCTTGGTCGTCGTCTCTACGAAGCGCGTAAAGAGCTCTGTCGTAACTTGAATCTAAAATCCATTATGGCGGGCGGTCGAATCCCGAACTATAAAAACCATGCGCATGAGCTGTCGCCTTATGAATACATTGAGCAAGTAAAGCTCAAAGACATCTACGACCCCATTTTAACTTTTCAACTTTCAAATGGATTTGAAGTCAAGCAAGTCATGTCGGCTTACCTTCCAGAGGATGAAGCCTCACAGGGTTATGCGACGCTACTTCAGTGGCACAATATTTATTATGAACCGGGCACGCCTTCGCTCATCGCCAGCAGGAAGACCAGTGCACGAATCGGATGTATTCAATGGCAAATGCGTTACTTCAATAATGTAGAAGAGCTTTTACAACAAGTAGAGTACTTCGTCGATGCCTTGTCTGACTATTCTTGCGACGTTGCCCTGTTCCCTGAGTTTTTCAACGCGCCATTAATGGGCCTGAGCCCGTCAGATTCATCAATTGATGCAATTTGGCATTTAGCGACCTATACCGATGAGATTTTAACTGCCGTGTCTCATTTAGCCGTATCGTACAATATTACGATTATCGCAGGTTCTATGCCTGTGGTAGAAGAGGAAGAGCTCTATAACGTCAGCTACATTTGCAAACGCGACGGCACGATTGAAAGCCAGTATAAGCTTCATCCAACACCTCACGAAAAAGAAGATTGGATAATGAAAGGCGGAAACAGCCTTAAGACATTTGATACCGACTTCGGCAAAATCGGCGTTTTGATCTGCTATGACGTGGAGTTTCCAGAGCTTGCGCGTATTCTTGCCGATCAGGAAATGCAAATTTTGTTTGTCCCCTTCTGGACAGATACCAAAAACGGTTATTTGCGCGTGCGACGCTGTGCGCAGGCCCGCGCTATTGAAAACGAATGCTACGTGGCAATTGCAGGTAGCGTAGGTAACTTACCCAAAGTGGACAACGTAGATATTCAATATGGGCAAACCGCGGTTTTCTCGCCAAGTGATTTCGCGTTCCCACATGACGCAATTGTCTCTGAGACCACGCCAAACACAGAAATGACGCTCATTGTTGATTTGGATTTGGATAAACTCACTAAGCTTCAAAATGAAGGCTCTGTGCGGAATTATCTTGATAGAAGACGAGATTTGTATCGCGTTGAATGGATCGGCGATAAGCAGTAGCGCTACGCTTTAAGGAAATTCTCGGATTTTATGGCTTATGTATAATTGACATTGAGCATAAGCCGTAGAATTTCCTTTAATTTAGCGATAACATGCTTTAGCGCGCAAATATAAATGTGCTGTCTTCTTATTGAGTTAAAGCATCTAAATGCGATGAAGTTAGTACTACATAACGAGATTATAAATTTACTATGGCAAATAATTCGAAAAACGATGAGTTTCCAACCATTAGATTGGATGAAGAAGACCGTCGTGATTACCAAACAAAACGTCAGGCGGCGCCAACAAAAGCAACGCCTCCACCTTCATCTGCCCCATCAGCAAACCGCCAACCCTCTGGTGGTGGAAACGGTAATGGAATCTGGGTTGTATTCGTTGCCGTCATCGCCTTAGCCGCCTGTGGTGGTTGCTATTACCTGTACACCATGCTTGAGCAGCAAAAAGTGGTTGCTGAGCAAGCGGAGCAGCGCATATTACAGTTAGAAAACAAGTTATCTGCTACAGGTGAAGAAATTGGTGAATCTACTGTTGCCCTGCAAGTTAAAGTTACTGAGCTAACCAACAAGACAAACGAGCTTTGGGAACAAATGGATAAGTTGTGGGCGTCAGCTTGGCGTCGTAATCAACAAGAGATTGCTGATCTTGGCGACCGCGTAGGTAACGTTCAAAACGCCTTGAATAAGAACATCAACTCAGTTTCAGAAAATGTAAAATCGCAAGCAGCGGCCATTGGCTCGGTTAAGAATCAACTTGCTTCGTTAGCTGATGAACTGCTCGCTGTTAATGTTCAACTTGAGCAAGCAGCAAGCGATAAACAAAGCGCTCAGCAAAGCGTACGTAATTTAACCGACAAACTGTCTGTGTTAGAGCAACGCAATACGACCTTATCTGGCCGCATTACCAGTTTGGAAAACGAAATTCGCGATATAGCAACCAAAGTAGTATCTAGCGGTGGTTCAACGGGTGGAAGTGGTTCGGCTCCTTCAGCTGCAGGTAACCAGTAAACCAGATTAAATCTGTTGCAATAGTATACAACCGAGAATAAAAACCACGGTTTAACGCATAAAAAAGAAAGGGGCGAATCGCCCTTTCTTTTTGCCGTGATAATATTGCCCTCTTTTGAAATATATAGGACCTAATGCGCAATGAGTGAGCAAGCGCCCAAACGTTTAAATAAATATATTAGCGACACTGGCCTGTGTTCTCGCCGTGAAGCGGATAAACTCATTGAGCAAAATCGCGTTACCGTTAATAACCAACCACCTGAACTGGGTACGAAAGTGGGGCCTGGTGACACTGTAAAGGTAGACGGTAAAGTTGTAGGTGCCGTTGCCTCAGACAAGTCAGATCGCGTATATATTGTCTATAACAAACCCATTGGTATCACCTGTACAACTGAGCGTCATGTCAAAGGCAACATTATTGACGCTATCGGTCACAAGGAACGTATTTTCCCCGTAGGAAGGTTAGACAAACCATCGGAAGGCTTAATCATTTTAACCAGCGATGGGGACATCGTGAACAAGATCCTGCGCGCTGAAAATGCTCATGACAAAGAATACGAAGTTACGGTTAACCAACCAATCAGTGAGCGCTTCGTCAACCGTATGTCTCGCGGAGTACCAATTTTAGGGACGGTGACGAAGCCTTGTGTGGTTAAACCCACGGGCAAAAATACATTTACCATTATTCTAACTCAGGGTCTTAATCGACAAATCCGCAGAATGTGTGAGTTTTTAGGGTACGAGGTCACCAAACTAAAACGAACCCGAATCATGCACCTTGAACTCGGCTCACTAAAACCTGGCCAGTGGCGTAACCTAACAAGCCGTGAACTAACTATTATGCAAAATGCAGTTCGCTCTTCTACAAAAACAGCGAGCAAAGTTGAGTTGCGTAAATAAATGAAACTACTACATTTAGTAGTAGTTTATTGATAAAACAATTTAAGACTTTGAAAAACGGACATTATCATTTTTTTTCGGTAAAGGATTTTCCCCCTGGTGCTGAAATATTGGCTAACTACGATGTATTTTTCGTGGTGGCTTCTGTTGTTATTGCAATATCTGCTTCCCTTATCTCTTTCGTTCTTTCTGCGAAGATGTCGCAAACAGAATTACAAAATGAGCGAGCATTATTGCAGATGAGCGGATGTTTGAAGATAAAAAGCAAAACATACCGTCGAACTAACGCGTAGTACAAACACAAAGTTAATTGGATGGCTTCATACATGTACTAGGGTGTATTGCACTTCGCTGTACATTTTTGCAAAAAAAAAGCGCCCATTGGGCGCTTTTCTTGAAACCTAGTCTTATCGACGTAGACCTAGACGCTTGATAAGGTCAAGGTAACGCTCTGCGTTCTTGCCTTTAAGGTAGTCTAGAAGCTTACGACGTTGGCTAACCATACGTAGAAGACCACGACGTGAGTGGTGATCTTTCTTGTGATCAGCAAAGTGACCTTGAAGCTTGTTGATGTTGTGAGTAAGCAAAGCAACTTGAACTTCTGGTGAACCAGTGTCGCCTTCTTTAACGCCGTACTCAGCAATGATTTTTGCGGTTTCTGCTTTAGTTAGTGACATATCATTCTCCTAATATTAATGCTTCGCCGATCACTAATTCAGCAAAGCGGAATGAGCGCCGTATTATAATGACGTTTACAGACTTAGCAAGCCATAAACCGTCTTTATTTACCGGCGCAGCTACGATGGATAAACAACTCGACGTTTTGGGTTAACAAACACTTCTTGTTTAGGGATACCTTGGTCTTTCGGGTCAAGAACCCCTTCCCCTACACCTAAGAAAACACCACTGGTATCGTCGCCATGGTAAACGCGGTAAGACACGCCTTCACCCAGCGCTTCGCTACAAACCCCTTTTACTGATTGGCCGTTATCAAAACGGTTTCTTTCAGCGTCGTTTATGGTCACAAATGGCAAACGACTTACAGCGGTATCCATAGGAATTAATAAGTCATCCAGCGCTTTAAAGTCACCTTCTTCCAGTGATTCCTGAATTTCAATTAACTTATCCAGCGAGACCATTTTATCCGTAGGATAGTCTGCTACTTCCGTACGGTGTAAGCGAGTCACGTAGGCGCCACAGCCAAGGTTCTGACCTAAATCATCTACGATAGAGCGAATATAGGTGCCTTTGCTGCATTTAATGCGCATTTCTACAAACGGCAGTTCAATACGCAGTACATCCAGTTCATACACTTCAATATCGCGGGGTTCCCGCTCAATTTCTATGCCTTGACGTGCATAGTGATAAAGCGGCTTACCTTGATGTTTAAGCGCTGAGAACATGGATGGAATTTGTTTGCTCTTACCTAGAAACGCCAAGCACGCATCACGTACTTGTTCTTCGCTTACATCAACAGGCTTTTCTTCAACCACTTCGCCATCGGCGTCAGACGTGGTGGTGCGAACACCCAGTTGAGCAGTTACCTCGTAGGTCTTTTCTGCATCCAGAAGAAACTGAGAAAACTTCGTAGCTTCACCCAAGCACAGCGGCAACATGCCACTGGCAAGTGGATCAAGTGCGCCTGTATGCCCGGCCTTCGCAGCTTTGTACAGCCAGCGCACTTTTTGAAGCAATTGGTTAGATGACCCACCAAGCGGTTTATCAAGCAATACTATGCCGTTAATCTCACGGCCTTTACGACGTCTTGCCATTTACTCCTGCTCTTGTGGATCGTCTTTATCGCGCTTTGACTCATCTTTTGCGATGGTCTGAGACACAAGATTAGAGATACGCATACCTTCAACAATCGATTTATCTTCAAAGAAGTGAAGATCAGGCACCGAGCGCATGCGAATACGTTTAGCTAGAATACTGCGAATAAACTTTTTGTATTCTGCCAGTTGTTTAATTTGCGCTTTACCTTCTTCTTCGGTGCTGTTGTAGATAGTCACAAAGATTTTTGCATGCGCTAGGTCACGCGACACATCTACGTCAGAAACCGTGATCAAGGGCATGTCGCCAACGCGGTGCTTGTATTCATTTTGCAGAATGCTCGCCACTTCTTTATGGACTTGCTGAGCGACTCTGTCGGTACGTGAAAATTCACGGGCCATTATACTCTCCTTTCCTTATTTAACGCTGGGCATGCGTGAAGCCTGTTTACTGTATACAGACAAAAACGGGAGCACTCGGCCCCCGTTTTTCACATGCCGAATTAACTAAGGCAATTAAATTTCGCGCTTAACCTCAACGATTTCGAAGACCTCGATTTGGTCGCCTACTTTCACGTCGTTGTAGTTCTTAACGCCGATACCACATTCCATACCGTTACGTACTTCTTGTACGTCATCTTTAAAGCGACGCAGTGACTCTAGTTCACCTTCGTAAATTACTACGTTGTCGCGAAGTACACGGATTGGGTTGCTACGCTTAACGTTACCTTCAGTAACCATACAGCCCGCAATTGCGCCCAGTTTCGGTGACTTAAATACGTCACGTACTTCTGCAAGACCAATGATTTCCTGCTTGAATTCTGGTGCAAGCATACCACTCATGGCCGCTTTCACTTCGTCAATTAGGTTATAGATAACGCTGTAATAACGTAAATCAATTTCTTCAGCTTCTAGTACGCGACGCGCTGTTGCATCGGCACGAACGTTAAAGCCTAGTACGATAGCGCCTGATGCAGCCGCAAGGGTTGCGTCAGTCTCAGTGATACCACCTACACCACTACCTACAATGTTCACTTTTACTTCAGAAGTAGAAAGCTTAACAAGTGATTCAGAAATTGCTTCTACAGAACCCTGTACGTCAGCTTTAAGTACGATGTTAAGTTCGCTAACGTCACCTGATTCCATGTTCGCAAACATGTTTTCAAGTTTCGCTTTCTGCTGACGAGCAAGTTTAAGTTCACGTTTCTTCTGATGACGTTTCGCTGCTACTTCACGCGCTTTACGCTCGTCTTTAACAACGGCTGCGTCTTCACCCGCTACCGGAACACCAGACAGACCAAGTACTTCCACAGGCGTAGAAGGACCAGCAATCTTAATTTCATTACCGTTTTCGTCACGCATTGCACGAACACGGCCGTATTCTTCACCACAAAGTAGAATGTCACCAGCGCGTAATTGGCCTTCTTGAACCAATACAGATGCTACTGGACCACGGCCTTTATCAAGGCGAGATTCAATAACAATACCGCGACCTGGGCCTTCAGCTACTGCTTTAAGGTCTAGAACTTCAGCTTGTAGAACGATAGCTTCAAGCAGTTCGTCTACGCCCATACCTGTTTTTGCTGAAACGTTACAGAACTGGTGCTCACCGCCCCACTCTTCTGAGATAACTTCTAGTTGAGATAGCTCAGTTTTAACGCGATCAGGGTCAGCTGTTTCTTTATCCATTTTGTTCACTGCAACGATAAGAGGTACGCCAGCAGCGCGAGCGTGCTGTACCGCTTCTTTCGTTTGAGGCATTACGCCGTCATCTGCAGCAACAACAAGAATAACGATATCCGTCGCCGTAGCACCACGAGCACGCATTGCGGTAAATGCGGCGTGTCCAGGTGTATCTAGGAACGTGATTTCGCCATTTTCTGTTTCTACTTTATATGCACCAATGTGCTGGGTAATACCACCGGCTTCACCGTCTGCAACTTTCGCGCGACGAATGTAGTCAAGCAATGACGTTTTACCGTGGTCAACGTGACCCATGATGGTTACAACAGGTGCACGTGTGGTTTTTTCACCGCCAGTGCCATCTGCCAACAACTCATCTTCAAGTGCGTTGTCGTTTACAAGCTCGTACTTATGACCCATTTCTTCAATTACTAGTACCGCTGTATCTTGGTCTAGTACTTGGTTAATGGTTGCCATTTCGCCCATCTTCATCATCGTTTTGATAACTTCGTTAGACTTAATTGCAAGTTTACTTGCAAGTTCGCCAACGGTGATGGTTGCGCCAAGCTTAACTACACGCTCTACAGGTGCAGCTGGCTTGTTAAAGCCTTGCTTAAGATGCTCACCCGCATTTTTCTTCGACTTACGACGACGGCGTGATGAACGCTCAACCTGCATGTCTTCTTCGTCTTCAGCTTCTTGAGCATAACGGTTAGAGTGCAAGTGAACTTCTTCAGCTTCTTCTTTCTTACGACGCTCTTCTTCTTCCTTCCAGCGACGCTCGTTCTCTTCAGCAAGTTTGCGCGCTTCATCAGCCGCTTTCTTCGCGTCTTCTTCAAGCTTCTTCTGCGCTTCTTCTTCTTGCGCTTTGCGCAGACGCTCTTCTTCCTGACGAGCCGCTTCAGCTTCCGCTTTTTCAGCTTCAGTTAGCTCAGGTTCGTCGGCCTTACGTGCTTCAGCTTCTTTTTTCGCTTGTTCTGCACGACGAGCACGCTCTTCTTCAGCAGCTTTCTTCGCTTCTTCAGCTTTACGTGCTTTCTCTTCAGCTGCTTTTTTCGCTTCAGCTGCTGCTTTTTCTTCCGCTTCGCGCTTCAGACGTGCTTCTTCTTCAAGACGCTTCGCCTCTTCTTCCGCTTGACGCTGCTGTTCTTCAACATCGCTACGCTTAACGTAAGTGCGCTTTTTACGTACTTCTACTTTCACTTCTTTAGACTTACCAACACTTAGCGTGCTGGTTGTCTTACGCTTAAGTGTCATACGTGTCGGTTCAGCTGCGCTGCCGTGTTGCTTACTTAAATGATCCAATAGTTTTTGTTTCTCGTCTTCGTTTACCTGATCGCCGGCATTCTTAGTGATACCCGCGTCTTTAAACTGGCCAACCAATCGGTCAACGGTCGTACCAATGTCGCTGGCGAGCTTTTCAATAGATACATCTGCCATTACGTAATTTTCCCCCTGTTGACCTTACTCTTCTTCACTGAACCATACGATGTTACGAGCCGCCATGATTAACGCTCCGGCTTTCTCTTCGTCTAGTTCATCGATATCACTGATATCATCGGTACCTTGTTCTGCTAATTCTTCCAGGTCGGTAACACCGCGGCTGGCCAACACATAGGCCACGTGTTTACTCATACCTTCAAGATTTAATAAGGCTTCTGTAGGCTCTGCACCTTCAAGCGATTCTTCGTTCGCAAGTGCACGCGTGGTTAGGAAAGCGCGCGCTCTGTTGCGCAGCTCTTCAACCATTTCTTCATCTAACCCTTCAACCGCTAGAAGCTCACTTGCTGGCACGTATGCCACTTCTTCTAACGTTGTAAAGCCTTCATCTACCAAGACAGACGCGAATTCTTCGTCAATGTCCAAACCAGCAGTAAATAGATCAAGTACCTTCGCGTTTTCTTCTTCGTGCTTCTTGTTGAGATCTTCAACCGTCATCACGTTAAGTTCCCAGCCTGTAAGCTGGCTAGCTAGGCGAACGTTTTGACCACTACGGCCAATTGCCTGTGCTAGGTTGTCTGCTTCAACCGCTACATCCATGCTGTTGCTGTCTTCATCAACAACGATTGACGCCACTTCGGCGGGAGCCATAGCATTGATAACGAATTGCGCTGGGTTTTCGTCCCACAACACGATATCAACACGTTCACCGCCAAGCTCACCTGATACGGCTTGTACACGTGAACCACGCATACCAACACACGCACCAACTGGGTCTAAGCGCTTGTCGTTAGTTTTAACCGCAATCTTTGCACGAGAACCTGGGTCACGCGCTGCAGATTTAATTTCTAGTGTCTCTTCCGCAATTTCTGGTACTTCCAGACGGAAAAGCTCAACTAGCATGTCTGGGTGCGTACGGCTAATAAATAGCTGTGCGCCACGTGCTTCTGGACGAATAACGTAAAGAAGACCACGTACACGGTCGCCCGGACGGAAAGTTTCACGAGGAAGCATGTCATCGCGGTAGATAACACCTTCAGCGTTGTTACCTAAGTCGATGATGATGTTGTCGCGGTTTACTTTCTTAACCGTACCCGTAACCAACTCACCTACTTTGTCTTCGTACTCAGCAATCATCTGCTGACGCTCAGCTTCACGTACTTTTTGTACAATCACTTGCTTTGCGGTCTGCGTAGTTATGCGGTCGAATTTAATAGATTCAATCTGTTCTTCCACATAATCGCCGAGTTGTATCTCTGGTTCGTCGATTTGTGCAGCAGAAATCGTAATTTCAGCAAATGGGTTTTCCTGTTCTTGATCATCAGGGATAACCAACCAGCGACGGAATGTATCAAAGTCACCAGACGTTCTGTCGATGCTTACACGAACTTCAATTTCGCCTTCGTTTTTCTTTTTTGTTGCACTAGCGATCGCAAACTCTAGCGCTTCAAAAATTTTCTCTCTAGGCACTTGTTTTTCATTTGAAACGGCTTCCGCCACTAACAAAATTTCTTTATTCATTTTCGCCTCTCTTTTGCTTTCGTCGATGAAAGCAGAGCTGTTCCGTTAATCGAACGTGGGAACAACGTTACCTTTTTCGATATTCGCCACAGCTAACTGGAACTGCTGGCCATCCACTTCAATACTTACGATGCCATTTTCGCACGCGAGTACTTTGCCTTTAAAATTACGTCTGTCATCCATTGGCATAGACAAACGAATTTGAACCACTTCACCCACAGACTCGATATAGTGCTTCTCTTTGAAAAGCGGTCTGTCCATACCCGGTGATGACACTTCCAAGTTGTATTCAGTGCTAATTGGATCTTCAACGTCCAAAATTGCGCTAATCTGATGACTTACATCTGCACAATCATCAACGGTAATACCGTTTTCATGATCAATAAAAACGCGAAGAATAGAATGCTTCCCCGCTCGTACAAACTCGATCCCAACCAACTCAAAACCCAGTGCTTCAACACCTGGCTCTAGCATTTCGGTTAGTTTCTCTTCAAGTTTTGCCAATGCAAACCTCCAAAAACGAAAAAAGGGCCTAAAGCCCACCTGTCATCACCCGGCTCAGCGAGGCTGACTCCAGGTTTTAATACAACAAAAAGCCCCGGACTAGCGGGGCTTTTATTAAAATTCTGAACCCATACCTGCCAACAAGGGCAGTTGCAAACCTATGGGTAAAACCACCGTTAGGTGATAGCTTGCTAATGATAAGTGCGTTACTTTCCTGTACTGAGGGAGCCCGCTCTCATCACTTTATGAGCACATTATACGTATAGCCGTCGCATTAAGCAACAGCCAATAGGCGCAGACACTGGAGGGTGTCGATTTTTTCTGTGTAAAATTCGGCCTGCATGAAAGTATTTTAATTGCGGTTTAGTCCAGCAGACTTAGTCTTCGTCTTTAAATGTCGCTTTAATATCAAGAATTTTAGGCATAATTTCTATCATCAAATCGACAAGTCTGGGTTCGAAATGCTTTCCCTTTTGGCTTTGAAGAAAATCTACCGTTTTTTCAATACTCCAGGCGTCTTTATAAGGACGTTTGCTGGTTAAGGCATCGAAAACATCAACAATGGCACAAATACGTCCCTCAATGGGAATATCTTCACCCGCAAGCCCTTTAGGATAGCCTGACCCGTCCCATTTTTCATGGTGGGTTAGCGAAACAGATTTTGCAACTTTCAATAACAAAGAATCGCCGCAATCACCAATGATTTCCGCACCAATCTCTGGGTGATTTTTCATGGTGGCAAACTCTTCGTCTGTCAGCTTCCCTGGTTTCAACATTATACTATCAGCAATACCAATTTTGCCGATGTCGTGCATCGGGGCAGCATGAAGCAGAATTTCAGCCTGTTTATTTGTAAGTCCATAGGCAAGCGCAAGCTCTTTCGAATAATGGCTCATGCGCATGACATGCATGCCCGTCTCATTGTCTTTATATTCCGCCGCCTTACCTAAACGCTGTACAACTTGTAAACGGCTATCAAGAAGCTCGTCAGCTTGCACCAAGCTGAGGTGGGTTTTAACCCGCGCTCTTACGATGACCGGAGATATAGGCTTAGTAATGTAGTCCACAGCGCCTGCTTCGAAGCCTTCCGTTTCTTCGTGCTCATCATTTAAGGCGGTTACGAATATAACGGGGATGTGCCTTGTGTCTGCTTGCTGTTTAAGCTGGCGGCATACTTCAAAACCCGTCAGCCCTGGCATCATAACGTCAAGTAATATCAAATTTGGCTGTCTAGTTTCAGTGAGCTTTAATGCTTCTCCGCCATTTCTCGCAAAAATAAGCTGATAATCATTAGCGAGAACTTGCTTTAAAACCCTTAGGTTTACTGGCTCATCGTCAACGAGTAATAAAGTAGGTTTTGTGATTTTAATGTTTAACATGCCGCGTCTCTTGACTACTTTAATTCTTGTATCAATGTAGAGATGCGCTCATGCGCCAACTCGAACTCGAAATCATCGATATCTAAGAGAATTTGAGTTATTTGTTCTTTGTGACTAGAACACCCAACTTCGCGTAAAAATGACAATTCATCTTCATCTACCATGTTTTGCTCTACACTATCGAGCATAGCCTCCAAATGACTCAGCAGCAATGCATTATCGATACTTTCATTAATGGCATTTTCGGCATACAGTGGCGATTCGCTAAGCATCAACTCGATTTTATCTAAGGCATCACGAAGACGGTTAACGTCTTCAATATTCACCTCTGACTTTAGAGCCTGAGCTTCAATCTCCCTGGTCGTATGATAGAAGGTGGTTAAGCAAAGATTACCCGATGTACCCTTTAAACCATGTGATAGTGCAGCAACCGCTTTATAGTCTTCGCGAATTGCAGCCCCCATTAAGTCGTCGACTTTATCCCTGCAGGTAGTAGAAAATTTATCCACCTCTTGTAGGACGGCCTCTTCACTCCCCCATAAATCGACGGCCTTCTTCAAATCCAACACGTTTTTATCAACTTTAAGCGCAGATGCTGGGGCATTTACTTCTAATGTGTCTGGTACCGAGTCGACCTGAAGCGTATCTATGTTAAGCACGCGAGCAATCTCGTCCATCAATTGAGGGAAATCGACGGGCTTGTTGGCGAACCCTTCCATTCCCGCCTGCTGCGCGGCATGTTTGTCCTGTACTAACACGCTAGCAGTCAGCGCAATAATGGGCGTAGGTGGTAAGCTATTTTCTTTTTCAAACTCTCGACGCTTTTTGGCTGCTTCTAGGCCATCTAACTTAGGCATCTGTAAATCCATCAGCACCACGTCAAACGACTTAGCGCGCATTTTATCTAATGCAATCTGTCCATCTGTTGCCGTTTCTACATTGTGGCCAGCGCGTTTTAGCAGCAACGAAAGCAACTCAAGGTTTTGCTGCACATCGTCAACAATCAGTACGGTTAACGAGGTTTCAATGCGTACTGCTTTCGATGAGAGCTCACTAGATACATAATCATCAATTTCTACAACTTCTAGAGGAAGCCTGAAAGTAAAGGTCGTTCCTTTACCTTTTTCGCTAGTTGCACAAATATTACCGCCCATCAGTTCAACTAACTGCTTGGAAATAGTTGTACCCAGCCCTGTGCCGCCGTACTTTCGACTCATCGATGCATCTGCTTGAGAGAACGGATCGAATACTCTTTCTACTTGCTCTTGCGTCATACCAATACCGGTATCTGTCACGTCAAAATAGACATACTTTTCATCACTTTTGACATTAATAGTCACTTCACCCTCGTGAGTGAATTTAACGGCGTTGCCTATCAAATTGTTAAGTACTTGTCGCATTCGCTCCGGTACACCTCTGTATCCGTTAGCTACCGAATCATCGACATTAAGTACAAGTCCAACTTTTTTGCGTTTGGCTTCTAACCAAAATGTTGAAATAACCAAATCCAACTCTTCGCGAATAAGGAAATCGCGATAATCTAAATCAAGCTTGCCTTTATCTAACTTCGCACTATCAAGTATGTCATTAAGAAGATGCAGCAATGAGCGTGCAGAACGGTTTATCGTGGTTAAGTGAGATTTCTGCTCTTCGCGTAGCGCTTCTCCCAACATAAGGTCGCTAAAACCTATAATTGCATTCATAGGCGTACGGATTTCGTGACTCATATTAGCAAGAAATGCGGTGCGCGCAGCGGCAGCTTGCTCAGCATTTTCCTTCGCCGCTTTTAGTTCATTTTCCATCACTTTTCTATGTGTTATGTCAGATATGAAGCCGTCTACATAGAGTACCATGCCATCATCGTCTTTAACCTGCACTCCATGCTCGATAACCCACTTCACCTCTCCAGATTTCGCGACAATTCTATATTCATATGAAAATGCGCCTTCATCAGGACTAATAGATGATAGGCGCTCTACATCACTAGGATGGTAAAGATCGGCGAAAGAGCGCTTCGGATTAGGCAGTATAAAATCTTCAGGCGGGTATCCGGTTACTTCTATTACTGCATCACTAATAAATACCATGGGCCACCCTGGCATACTTAAACAGCGATAAGCCATACCGGGAATGTTAGAGATAAGGCTTCTAAACTTAGCTTCACTCTCGCGCAATGCATCTTCCATTTCCTTGCGTTTGCGTAAATCAGAAGCGAAAGAGACAAAAACGGGTTTTCCATCAATTTTTGTGTAGCCGACACCTAGGCGCACTGGTATACGCTCACCATCTTTGCGAAGTACTTCTACTTCTCTTCCCGTACCAATAATTTGCACAGTTGGCACTACTCGCTGACTGAAGAAGTCATCACCGAATAAATGGCGTCTTTCAGGAGTTATTATCTCAGATGCGTGCATACCAATTATTTCTTGCTGGGTATAGCCATAGATACGCTCAACGGAGGGGTTAGCGGTTTTGATAATGCCTTTTTCATCTACCGTCAGAATGGCGTCGACCGCGGTATCGGTGATAGCACTTTGAATTCGCTCACTTTCAATGGCGCGTACCATTACATCGCGATATTTAAACAGAAGACTAATGCCCAATACCGTGGTAATTAATACCAACGTAACGATAGCAATCGAAATTGCTAGAAAAACAGCAATATCTGACGACTGGTTCGACGTTTCCATTCCTGGTGGCAATACAAATCTTGCTGCCGCCATCCCCGTATAGTGCATACCAGAAATAGCCAGTCCCATGACGATACTTGCAAGTAATACATGTTTTCCTAACAGCTTTTTACTTTTCGTAGCAGCTGTAATGCCGAATTTAATCCACAGCGAGAGCATGGCTAAACACACAGCTACCACAATAGAAAGAGCAAACATACCGAGGTCATAACGAAGAAGCGGTGCCATTTCCATAGCGGCCATACCACTATAGTGCATGGTGCCAATACCGGCACCTACCAGTACACCGCCTATCATTATTTCAGCGAGGCTAATACGGGACTTAGTTAAAAGGTGAAGCGCCACCCAAGCAGCGGCAAACCCGGGAACGGCAGAGAGCCCAGTAATGAGTGGATCATAGTCAACGGGCAGACATAAATCAAAAGCGGTCATCCCTAAGAAATGCATAGACCAAATACCACCGCCTAATGCAACGCTGCCGGTGCCTAATAAGGTATTTCGTCGAAGTTTGTGTTCGGTGATCGCGGCTTGCACTGCCACATTAAACGCCATATATGAAGCAAACACAGCCACAATAAGCGATAGAATGACCAAAGGAACATGATAAGCACCTTCTATTAAGGTGGCGTGTTCTTCAAAAGTAAAAAAACGGGATATCATAACGCGGCCATACTACCTATTAATCTAATTTCTAATGGTGCGACAGCTATAACTTAGCACATTCACATATGAAGTGCGGTTATCAATTCGTAGCAATTAATTCAAGATTATCGTGTAAAACAAGAAGTCAAAGTGTTTTTTTGCTGAAAAGAAAAAACCCAGCAAAAGCTGGGTTTTTAAAGTGGTTGCGGGAGCAGGATTTGAACCTACGACCTTCGGGTTATGAGCCCGACGAGCTACCAGACTGCTCCATCCCGCGACTGTACGGTATAGCTTGCGATTGCAATGCTTTGTAATACTGGTTTTCAAATTGGTTGCGGGAGCAGGATTTGAACCTACGACCTTCGGGTTATGAGCCCGACGAGCTACCAGACTGCTCCATCCCGCGCTTGTACGGTAAAGCTTGCCTTTGCAATGCTTTGAAATTCTGGTTATTTTCTGTGGTTGCGGGAGCAGGATTTGAACCTACGACCTTCGGGTTATGAGCCCGACGAGCTACCAGACTGCTCCATCCCGCGCCAGAAAATTATTGTTGTAAGCGCTTCATTTAATGCCTCGCTTCAACGTGGTGCGTATTATACATAGGGACTTTCGCAACACAAGTACCAGCATGCGAAATATTTCATTTTTCTGACTGTTAGCGGTTTAATTGACCAACATGAACAAAGTTAATACGAATTAACCGATTTTTAGCTCCTATTTACACACGTTGATTCAAGCTATTTAAATTTTTCCATTTTTTCAGCCAACGAAAAATCTAATTCTGTTAGCCCACCAGCGTCGTGCGTAGTCAATGTTACCTCTACTTTATTATAAACATTGAACCACTCCGGGTGATGTTTTAGCTTTTCCGCCCAAATCGCAATTTGAGACATCCACCCAAAAGCTCGGATAAAGCTCTTAAACATAAACGTCTTTTTGATAGTGTCTCCACTTTGCTCCCATGGTGTGTCATCGGAAACCAGTTCGTTGAGCGCTTTCAATTTTTCGTTAATTTCATTATCAGACAGCTTCGTTGCCATTCTTATCTCCTTCAATCACTGATGATTACGTAAAAGTCTTACCTACTACGAGATACTTTAATCGATTGGTTTAACATTAGAAGAGACTGGAGACAAAATCACAAAGAGGAGTGGAGGCTAAGGTTTACAAAAAAGCCACCCTTCAACTTTTATAGTCAAAGGGTGGCTATACTTCTACCTTATTAACAGATTAGAACTCGATAGCTAAGCGCGCATAGATTTGACGACCTCGTGGATCGTGAACCTTAGAGTCAAACCCGCTGTTAGTGAATAGCTGTGGAGGCTCTTCGTCGAACATGTTAATTGCGCCTAACGTCAACACATAACTTTGTTCTGTATCATATAAGCCACCTAAGTCGATGTTGTATTGAGCATCTACCGTCAAGTGACTATCCACTTCGTAAAAGCCACCTGAACAGCCACCCACGTTTGCAGTACCGTCCGCGCAATTTTGATCATCATCATATGATGAGATGTAGCGAAGGAAGATATTGGCTGCATGGATATCGTTTTGCCAAGCCAGCCCCAAGTTCGCGCGCAATTCAGGAGAAGACACACCAATGTTATTGAAGTTACGGCGTCCTGCACCATCAATGTTTCCTGCCTGTGGGTCCATCAAGTCATACTTAGTGATGTAGGTCGCATTCAACGTAGGTGTAAAGTTACCGAAGTCTGTCTCTATTTTATAACTGGTTACAAAATCAATACCCGATGTTTCCAAAGAACTCGCGTTAACATACGTGTTATTTACTTGAAGAACAGGCCCAGTCAGCGGGTCTCCAGCACGGATAACGCGGTCTGGGTTAGTCGGATCATCATTTAGTACCGCCTGCGCGTTCTCTTGAATGATCAAGTCCTCAAACTCGAAATTCCAATAATCAACCTCAACAGAGAAATCTCTGAACGGCTCGTATGAGAAGCCAATATTATAGGCTGTCGACTCTTCAGGTTTTAGCTCTTCATTACCCGATGTTCTAACAGCCACAAATGCCGTAGCACCTTGAACGGGGTCGATAAGCTGTTGCAACGACGTTGCGCCACCTTGTGCTAAGAACACTGTTGGCGCTCTAAACGACGTAGATATCGAGCCGCGAAGTGAAAACTCATCAGTCGCACGCCACGAAATCGCTAACTTTGGATCCACCGTACTTCCAATGGTACCGCCGTAATCTTCATAACGAACCGCTAGCTGAACATCTAATTCGTCATTTATTGGTAATGCAAGTTCACCGAACGCTGCCCATACATCCTGGCTACCATCAATATCAGGGTTACCGATAACGAATGTGAAACTGTCTTGGTTAGCAAGGTCATCGTAATCTTGGCTAAGCTGGTTTTCACGATATTGAACACCCAATGCTAACGCCGCAAAGCCACCGCCCATTTCGAACACATCAAACGATGTAAACGCTTCGAAAACCTCAAGGTCAGCTTTAGAGTCAATCACTTCGGTTCCCGTAAAGGAGCTAACCACGTAATCAGAGTTAGGTGCCGTTGTGTAAGACGTTGCAAATGGATTGAAGAATTCGCAATCCCCTACCCCTGGCGTTCCTGCGATAGGGTCACAATTAGAGCCACCTAGGCCGTATAGCGCAAGCTGGAACTCGGTATTTAGTACATCAGGAACCCTAAATACAAAATCGTTAACCGCACGTGTATAGCTTACTTCCCAGAACCCAGTGTCTGTCACACCTTGTAAACTGGTGCTAAAGCGAAAGGTGTCTGATTCGGTATTAGCTGGGTCACCAGGGAAGCCGTTACCTTCAGCGCGGCCGAAGAAAGCGACAGGCTGACCAAATGGATTCTGTGGATGATAATCAGGAACAATTGGAGAGGTTAAAATTGGGAAGCTCGGTGCTCCACCACGTTCAGCACGGTTTCTCGCTAAACTGAATTCAGCCGACCATGTAATATCGTTATCGAACTCGTAGTCAGCACGTACATAAGCATTTGTTCGGCTCTCATCGGCAACATATGAATAGAATTTACCGAAATCAAAGCCACAAAAACCAATTTCTAAACCTGGCACTGTACCACTTGGCGCAAGTAAATTGGGTGCACCACCAAACTCCTCACACCCGTACGGGTCGATAATGGGCAGTGCCCCTGCACCTGGAATATTTAAGAAGAAAGAGCCTGGGTTACCCAGAGCACTTGTATCGTCTTGGGGACGACTTAGTCGTCTATCGCTGAGAAAAAGCGGCGAACGGTTGGTATAGCTTATCGCCGCTAGTACGCTTCCGTTATCTCCGGTTGCGCCCCATAAACCTTGTAAAATGTATTCTTTGTTGTCTCCATGCGCACCATCTTGATAGTCAAGGCTTACCATTGCTCCGTCATAATTGCGTTTGGTGATAAAGTTAACGACACCTGCAACGGCATCAGAACCATACAGAGCCGACGCACCATCTTTAACCACTTCCATACGATCAATGGCAATCATCGGCACGAGCGAACTGGTATCGACGAAGTTCAGGCCTTCGTTCGTTGGTTGCGCTGTAACGACCTGACGCTTGTTGTTAAGTAAAACCAGAGTAGACGCTACGCCTAAACCACGAAGGTTAATATTCGACGTACCCGCTGTTGCGTTTTGCGTAAATGCATCTGGGTTGTTTTCAGCCCCCGTGTTAATAGTGAGGGTTTGTGTTATATCCGCAATATTCTTTGCGCCAATCGCGTCGATAGCCACGCTATCTACCACGGCTAGTGGAGAAGGAGATTCAAAGTTTTCGCTACGGCGAACAAAACTACCGGTAACCAAAATGAGTTCTACGTCTTTCTTAGCTTCTTGCTCACTTTCAACGTCTGCTTCTTGGGCTGATGCGATATAAGGAGAGCAAAATAAAGCAGTACCGACCATTGCCGCCACTGCTGTCTTACGCGTTTTAAATTTCATAGTGTGATTCCAAATCTGGGCTTATCACTACCGGCATTACTACCCACACTTTCCGCTAGCAACAGGCTGTTCGATTTCGTGTTGTTATTGTCTGAGGCCATGAACAAATATTGACCTACGCAATTGATACTATGCTTGAATTTCACCTTTGTAAATTTATTGTGAATAATATGTTTACATTAATTTTACACATGGTCTGACCAGATATCCTTTGGGATAAATTGGAAGCTCTCCAACGAATTTAGCAACATCCCAATTGAGAATATGTTTCCCAATATGGGAAATTTGTTCATTACGCTTGATTGATCGCGCACCTCAATAATCAGGCATACCCTCGAATTTTCAACACGTTACATAATTATTTTGAAAGGAATGATTCTTGAAACATCAGGAACACTTTATATGAAGGTGTACGAGGTCTATGGAGTTTCCAAAAATAGATGAGGTTTATAAATTACTCAGCGAAAAACTAGAGTCTTGGGTAGAAGGTGGCATTACGCTTCTTCCTAACATTGTTGTCGCATTTTTTATTGCAATAGCCTTTGGCATTATCGCCAAAGTGATCGGCAACGTTGCTGGCAAGATTATGCGTAGAACGTTTGAGTCTCGACAAATTGCAAGCCTCCTCACCTCCATAATCAAATCTATCGTTTTAATAGCGGGAATTTTCATTGCGCTAGACTTTGTTGGCCTCAAAGGTACTGTTACCTCTTTACTTGCAGGCGCAGGTATCGTCGGGTTGGCCATTGGTTTTGCGTTTCAGGACATGACGGAAAACTTCATTGCCGGTGTGGCCATGGGAATTCGAAAACCTTTTGAAATTGGTGACGTCATTGAGGCAGAAGGTGTATTTGGTAACGTAAAGGAAATAAACCTTAGAAACACCTTAGTTGAAACCTTTTATGGTCAACTTGAAGTTATACCCAACAAGATTCTTTTCCGAAATATATTGACCAATTATTCATATCTTGGTTATCGAAGAATAGAGATCCCTGTCGGCATTTCTTATGCTGATGATATAGAAGAAGCCGCTAAAGTTATTACGGATGCTATGAATGAAAAAGATTATGTCATCAAAAAAGAAGAGACCGCGGTTTACGCAGAGTCTTTTGGCGATTCAAGTATCAACCTATTACTGTGGTTTTGGATTCGATATCCAGGAGAGCCTGGATTTATGGTCGTACGCCACGACGCGATCAGTACAGTAAAAACGGTATTAGAAGAAAACGATATTCTTATTCCTTTCCCTATCAGAACATTGGATTTCAATGCCAAAGGGGGAGATAAGCTTAATAGCATGCTTAAAAAGCAGGATGAGAGAAGTTCAAGTAAAGGTAATACAAATTCATCAACTGAGCAGTCTGATGTGAAAGCGGGTGATAACCCTGAGCTACCCGCAGAAGAATGAAACTAACGGAGATGCAAATGGAAATGTTAAATTCAAAAACACTTAAACATGCTTTTTTAGTACTTATACTCGCAGCCGGTTTTGGGAGTTTAGGCGGTTGTGCAACAGTTGAAGGGGCCGGTAAAGATATTCAAAGTGCTGGAGAAGCCATTGAAGAAGGTGCCGAGGAAGCGTCTAACTAACTCGTTTCTGTCGACATAGGTCTTGCCGATAAAGTTTGACTGTGTAGGTAAAAGCCTGACGATTGCTAAACAAGGCTCTGTTGATCTTTGCTATATATCAAAGGTCAACAAACGCCAGCATCTCAGGCTTTTTAATTTTGTGGCACGATGTTTTTGCAATACACGGTGCGACATATCAACTAGACAACGACGTAGCACACGCATCGTAATACGCATTCGGCAATATGCCGTAATAGTCTGTACGGCCACTTTTACTGCGTAAAACAGCAATCTATCAAGGCTTAAGCACCGCGAGCATGAGAAAGCCACCTATTAGCGCAGGGTTCCCATTCGATTTAAGCAGGCAACTTGCCTCTACTTTATAAAGCTTCCCTTGCGCCTTTTCAGTGATTTCGACAAGTTTGAATTGGTATTTAACGGCGTCATTACTTTTTACTGGTTCAAGAAAACGTAACTTATCAATGCCATAATTAATCATAGACGCGATACGTTCGCTTGGCTCGATCACTTCAGCGAATGCTTTAGGCATGAGACTGGCAGTCAAGAAGCCGTGAGCAATTGTTGTTTTAAAGGGGCTTTCTTTTTCACAGCGCGCAGCATCTAAATGTATCCATTGGTGATCGCCGGTGGCGTCTGCAAACTGATTGATCATGTCCTGCGTAACCGTCAGCCATTCAGGTTGTTCAAGGGTATCTCCCACTGCTAAGTCTAAAAGTGTTCTCATTTTTCAGTCCAATCTCCATTTATTGACGATAAAACTACTATTATTACCTTGAATGTTTCAATTAACTTTTAATAATAGGTATTTATAAATATTCTTGTTACACTAACGTAAATTATTCGTAGATGCTATGTAGCATTGGATCACAGTTTTCTATTAAACGTACCGTGATACAAACTAGCGCCTCTTCATCTATTGGCTTTTTTCAGGGCACTCGCTCTTAAAGGATTAGTTATGAATCTCAATAGAATCGATTTGAACCTTTTTGCAGTATTCGACGCCATTTACACGGCAGGAAGCTTAACCAAGGCAGCAGATGTCTTATGCATTACTCAACCAGCGGTAAGTAACTCTTTAGCAAGGCTAAGAGAAATGCTTAACGACCCGCTGTTCGTTCGTACTGGCCACAGTATGACGCCTACCCCCGTAGCGCAAAATATTATTGTTCCAGCTCGACAAGCCTTAGCCTTACTACGTAGAAGTGTGCAAGAAAGTCATACATTCGACCCTCTCACAGCCGAGAAATCCTTTAATTTTGCCAGTCGTGATTTGCTTGAAGTAAGCATTATGCCTCGACTCATTTCACGTTTGCAGAATCTGGCGCCAAATATCGGGTTAACCAACTACGAGATTCCTAGAAGCCAAGTTGTTTCGGCGATGGCATCGGGCACGTTGGACTTTTACTCAGATGCATCGACATTTACAGACCCTCATTTGTGTAAAGAAAAAATCGCCCAAGACAGACTTGTTGTGTTAGCGCGTAAAAATCACCCCGCGCTCAAAAACGGGCTTAACTTAGATACCTTTCTACGATTAGGTCATATTAATGTGTCACAGCGAAAATCTGGTGTGGGTCCAATAGATATTGCGTTAGATAAAATGGGCAAAAGACGCAAGGAAGTTATGCGAGGTCAACATTTTTTAACCGTACCAAGTACGATAGTAAAGACAGACCTAATCGCGTGCCTGCCGTATCACCTTGCTAAACATTACGATCTTGCGTTGTACGAGGTTCCTTTTGATTTACCGCCTGTAGAGTATTTCCTTTATTGGCATGTAAGCGCCGACCATGATCACGCTCATATGTGGATGCGTGAACAAATAATGGAAGTAGCGAGCAACTATAAACCTCACTAACATAGACAAAGCAAAAGCCCTGTTTAAACAGGGCTTTTTTTACTTTTGAGTAAATTAAACTTACAGCACGTTGAAGCTTATCGAACTCTGATGCTCATCATTGTGATAAATCGTGTGGAATGCTCTGGTGAAATCGCTCTCTTTAGCGTTGAAAATGTTTTCAACATAATTCTGCGGGTTTAAATCAAGGAACGGAAACATGCTACTTTGTATTTGAATTTGTAACTTATGTCCTCGTTTAAATGTATGTAATACATCGTAAAGTTCAAAGCCAATTTCCGTTGGCTGATTAGGAACAAACGCTTTGGGTTTACTCATATTTTCTCTAAAACGACCGCGTAACACGCCCCAACGCACCAACTCATGGCGATTACCTTTCTCCATATCCGCCTTATTGACATTGTCATCAACAGACGGAAAAACATCGACCAGTTTTACGACTACATCGGCAGCAGATTTGTTTGTTGAAAACCACAAATTTAGGTCTATGGCGCCAGCGATAGCGAGGTCGTTTTCTAGTATTTCTGTTTCGAATACCAGCACATCAGGTCTTCTCGCTGCAAACCTCTGATCTTCGACCATATAGGGTCTATCCCACCCGCGGCTAATTTTTGCAGAGTGTGGAACGGGTTTGTTCGGATCGCTCACATATTCGCTGCTTCCGGTGTTATTTGCATTTTCAACCAGCTTTTCCTTTCCTGCTAAGAACAACGTTTTTTGAGATGTATCTTTGGGTGGCCAGACATCAAAGTGACGCCAACGATTACTCCCCGTTTCAAACATAGTTGCAGTTGCAATGTTTGCATCATTGGCCCCTTTCAAGTGTTGCTTGAAGAACGGCAATAACACGTCTTTTTGAAACCAAGCGCTGGTGTCAAATCCGAAATGCGCTTCGCCGAGTTCGGTTCCACCTTTTTCACTCTGCCATTGACCGTGATACCAAGGACCCATCACCAGCTTTACGTGATCCTTTTTGTTGTTATGTGACATGGTTTGGTAGGTGTAAAGCGGGCCGTATAAATCTTCGGTGTCGTACCAACCGCCAACAACCAGCGTCGCAGGCTTGGTTTTAGATAAATGTTGCAATACATCTCGTGACTTCCAATAGTCGTCATAATTAGGGTGTTGAATAACTTCATTCCAAAATGGTCGTTCACCGTGAAAGTACTTGTCGTTAACATTGGAAAGCGGCCCTAAATTTTTAAAGAATTGGTAACCATCTGGCGTTTCTGATTGCATGCCCTCTGGCCAATATGTAAACGTGCCATCACGCTGCTTATCAAACGTGTCGAAAAATATAAACGCCATTGGGGTCACGAACGCCCCATTTCGATGGAAATCGTCAAAGAACCAATCTGCAATTGGAGCTTGTGGAGAAATAGCCTTTAGCGCAGGGTGACTATTTATAGAGGCGACTGAAGTGTAATAGCCAGGATACGATGTGCCCCACATCCCCACTTTACCGTTATTGCCTTCAACATTTTTTACAAGCCACTCAATAGTGTCATAGGTATCAGTAGCATCATCCGTAGCATCTTTACCGCGCTTATAAGCGTCTTGAGGACGCATATTGACAAACTCTCCTTCAGACATGAATTTGCCACGCACATCTTGGAAAACAAAAATAAAACCTTCCTTTTCGAAAGCTTCGCTCGGCCCCAAACGCTTTTTGTACTTACTTACACCATAAGGAGCAACGCGATAAGGCGTACGCTGCATCATAAAAGGGTAAGCGTTTTTTCTATCGTTTGGCACGTAGACCGATGTAAACAGTTTTACGCCATCACGCATTGGAATTTGGTATTCGTATTTCGTGTAGTTTGCCCTTATATAGGCTTCCCTAGCATCGGTTTCACTTTGTTCACTGAATGCATACGTTGTTGTTAACAAAAGTACCACCAGCATTATGCTGCGCATTACCACCTTCATTTTCTGTCCTTTTTTGTTATTGGATTAATTCATTTACCACCGCGATAGGGTGACGTGGCTTTTTACCTTCAAACCTTGCAACTTGGCTTCGGCATGAAAAGCCGCTTACAAGCACTTCATGCTGTGTGCTACATTGCTTGAACACACCTGACCAACTTAATTCGTAAAGCGCTTTTGAATTTTTATAATGTGAAGCTTCGTGACCATAGGTACCAGCCATACCGCAACATCCTGAAGGCTGCACTATTACGTTAGCACCAAGTTTCTCAAAAATGCTTTGCCAGCGGGTTGTCAGCGCCGGCATAGCCGTTTTTTCACTACAGTGTGCAAGCAAACTGAATCGCTTTTTAATCATCGCCTTTACTATGTGCTTTTCAGTTAAAACCAAATCTAGCCATTCATCGATGGTATGCACAAAGAAGTTACCTCTTTTCTCACGCAAATACTTCTTGTATTCATCTCTATAACACAACACTAGCGACGCATCAGTGCCTACCATAGTTATGTCTAGCGAATGGAGTTGATTGAGTAGGTTAGCGGTCTTTAACGCTTGTTTTTCGAACTTATCCAGAAAGCCTTTTACGTGAGCAGGTTTTCCATTGGGCGTATACGGCACTACCATGGGTTTAAAGCCAAGCTTATAGATCACACTTATCAGCTTCTCGACGCTAGCCGCATCGTAATAACTGGTAAAGGGATCTTGAACGACAGCGATATAATGTTTTCGCTCTTCTGTATTCATTTGGGAAAGGCGTTGTAAGTCAAATGGCACTGTTAGTGCTTTTACTCGGCTTGTTAACGTTGGATAAGAAAGCTGAGGAGCATCTTTATACCCTACTTGCTTCTCCAAGAAATGCTTCACCCATTTTAGTTCTATGATGGCATTATGAAGTTTGGGCGCTCGCGCGCTCAGTGGAGCAATCGTTTCTATATTGGCAACCAGTATATCTTTTAAAGGTCGCAAATACCGCCGATAGTAAATAGACAAAAATATTGACCTGAAGTGCGGCACGTCAATATTCACCGGGCATTGATGTGTACATGATTTGCACGCCAAACACCCATCCATGACCTCTTTGACTTCGTGTGAAAAGTCTGGCTTGTTACTTAAAATGGAGTTCTTAAACCGAGATAGAAAGTTGCTTTTGAACTGCTTATACGACAACCCTTCACTTTCTAATGTAGTGCCGAGTTTGGTACTAAGCGATAGTAGCCGCGTCCATTCCCTCAGCATACTTGCGCGCCCTTTCGGCGTGTGCCGCCTGTCTTGGGTAACTTTGCTAGACGGGCACATAGGCGATGTAGGCTCATAGTTGAAACACAATCCATTGCCGTTACATTCAAAAGCAGGAAACATATCTTGTTTTATGCTGATGGGAATAACCCGCTCACCCCCTGCTCTTTTGATATCTCTCACCGAGACTAATTTATCATCACTCTCTATAGGTGTGCAGATTTTGCCGGGGTTCATCTGATTATGGGGGTCAAATACGGATTTTATCTTGCGCATTTCATTAAACAGTGTTTCGCCGAAAAATGCGGGGCCGTATTCACTTCGAAATCCCTTGCCATGCTCTCCCCACATCAATCCACCGTGCTTAGCAACAAGTGCCACTACCTCATCTGAAAGCGTATGCATCAGTGCTTCTTGATGTGGATCTGATAAATCAAGCGCCGGCCTCACGTGCAAAACACCAGCATCAACGTGACCGAACATGCCATATTTTAAATTATGGCTGTCTAATAATGCTCGAAACTCGTGAATGAAGTCGGCTAAGTTTTCCGGCGGGACAGCGGTATCTTCGGCAAATGCAATGGGCTTTTGATTGCCCTTTACCTTACCAAGCAGCCCAACGGCTTTTTTCCGCATGGCATAGATGCGCTGAATATCGGGCTTGTCATAGGTGACGCTATAGCCTGTTATACTGCTGCCATCTCGTCCTATCTCTTGTGTAATTGCCACTTCTAACTGTTCAATATGAACTTTCATTTCTTCTGCAGAATCGGCGTTGAACTCTACAAGATTTAAACCCAACAACTCGTTATCTGGAACATCTGCTATTAAATGATGAATGGAATGCCACACAATGTCGGTTTTCGCAAAGTTAAGTACTGTGCTATCGATGGTTTCAACACTGGTTGCTTTGGCTTTTACCAACAGTGGCGCATGTCGAAGCGCCGCGTCAAATGAACGGTAGGATATGTTAACAAGCGCTTTCAGTGGCGCTATTTTATCAAGTGTTAACGTCGCTTCCGTAACAAACGCAAGTGAACCCTCTGCACCTGTGATTAGCCTACCAATGTCAATGTTATCACCGTCAACTACGTGTTCTAAATCGTACCCCGTCAAAAAGCGGTTTAAGCGGGGAAATGTTTTTAAAATGCCCTCTCGATGTTGAATACAGGTACGCATTGCTTGTTGATAAATTGCGGCTTCTGACGTACAGCCACTTGCTTTAAGTAAAGCTTCATCCCGCGAAATTTTTGCGGTTTCAATTATCTCGCCATTCGCAAGCACTGCTTTGAGTCCGATGACGTGGTCGCTGGTTTTACCATACACTAATGACCCCTGCCCCGACGCATCAGTGCTTATCATACCGCCAAGCGTAGCGCGATTGCTGGTTGATAGATCAGGGGAAAAGAACAGGCCGTGCGGGCGCAATGCGTCGTTGAGTGAATCTTTGACTATACCCGCTTGAACCCTAACCCACCCTTCTTCCAGGTTCAGTTCAATGATCTCATTTAGATAACGACGGATATCGACAACGATACCATCGGTTAAACTCTGCCCATTGGTACCAGTACCACCACCACGGGCAGAAAATACGACATCTGGGAAATGGATGGCTAATTTACCTATACACTGACAATCTTCAGTAGATTTTGGGTAGATAATGGCCTGCGGGACTTTGTAATAGACTGAGTTGTCAGTAGCATGCGCGATGCGAGCACTATAGGCCGTTTCGATATCACCGGTAAAGGCACTCATCTTTAGGCGCTCTACAAATGCTTTATATTGTGCGGCCAGATTGGATTCGACCGTCAACGCGGGAAGAGTCACTTGTTGGTTTTCCTATGTTAAAAATGAGGGAGATTTTGTTACTGCGAAATTTTCTTACCTTAAGCGCATATCGCGGTGAACACTCCGCCCAAATGTTATAATATAACATATCATGATTAATTCATAGGGATGTACTCCCTGCTATGATAGCCTTGCGTGAGAGTTTTGATATTTTCATATGACTTTCAACGAAGACATTCACAATGATAAAAGCTGTACCTACTAACATCATTACTGGCTTTTTGGGTGTGGGTAAAACATCCTCGCTATTACATTTATTAAAACAAAAACCTGCAAATGAACGCTGGGCAATACTAATCAATGAGTTTGGTGAGATTGGTATCGATGGTTCATTGGTAAACGGCTCGCGAAATAAAGCACCTAACAATAATGCTAGCAATGAAAAGCGAGTATTTATTAGAGAAGTGCCGGGTGGGTGTATGTGCTGTGCCGCGGGGCTGCCAATGCAGATTGCTCTTAATCAGCTGTTGGCCGAATCTAAACCAAACCGTTTGCTTATTGAGCCAACTGGTTTGGGGCATCCTATAGAAGTACTACAAACACTAGCTGCCGAGCATTATCAAGACGTTCTCGACATACAAAAAACGGTAACTTTGGTTGACGCAAGAAAGCTCGCTGATCCTCGCTATACCTCTCATGATACCTTCAATCAGCAAATCGCCATTGCTGACGTGGTTGTGGGGAACAAACAAGACCTTTACACTCATTCAGATGCCGAAGCATTGGAGACCTATGTTGTCCAACGCACCAAGCCAAACACACCTGTCCTGCTGTGCGAAAAGGGAGAGTTCCCAATTAGCGTATTAAAGGGAAGCTCAAGTGCACTTACTCATATCAAAGCACAAAAATTGCACGACCACAAAGCTACCAATACGCCTTCAATCAATGAACAGCCTTTTCCTGACTCAGGTGTATTGAGAGTAGAGAATAAAGGCGAAGGTTTTAAAGCTGTCGGTTGGCGTTTCTCACCTTCCAAGGAGTTTGACCGCATTGCACTACTAAAATGGATGCACAACCTTAACGTTGAAAGGCTTAAAGCAGTTGTCATAACAAGTGACGGTGTCTTTAGCTATAACGTTGTTGACAACGAGATTACCGAAGCCGAATTAAGTGAGTGTAGTGAAACTAAAATTGAAATTATCGCTATTGAACTTGACCCTATATGGGATGAAGAGCTCACAAAGTGTCTTTCGGTTTACTAGTACAGTAATTTTTAGCATCAAGGCAGTCTTTTTGTAACATTTGACGCAGTAACAGCGCGAGGCTATCACGCGGCACCAAAGAGAGAAGCGCCGCCGTAGTGTTATTGAAATTAGAGGTGGTGTATTTGTCTAAATACTACCCCGTGAATACACAATGTTGCCTGCAACTATGGTTGTATGCGTTTCTCCATACAGCGTTTCTCCTATAAATGGCGAGTTCTGAGACTTAGAGGCGAAAAAGGATGGCGTTACCGTAAACGCGTTATTTAAGTCGAACAGCACCAGATCTGCCACTTCTCCTTGTTCAATTCTTCCACAGCGTATGCCGAAAATGGCGCCAGCATTTTTACTCATTAAATCGATGGCACTACCAAGCGTTAGCTTTTCGGTTTTTACAAAATGGGTGAAGATCAGAGGAAATGCAGTTTCAAGACCAATAATCCCAAACGGTGCCTGTTCAATAGGTTGCTTTTTTTCCTCAGGCGAGTGAGGTGCATGATCCGTTGCTATAGCATCTATTACACCCTCAACGAGGGCATTTTGACACGCCAGCATATCTTCTCTAGAGCGAAGTGGTGGATTCATTTTCCAATTCGCATCTAAAGTCCCATCAGATTTTATGGCGATATCTTCGTCACATAACAACAAGTGATGAGGAGAAACTTCTACAGTAACGTTGGCGCCACGTTCTTTTGCTTGCTTTACCGCTTCAATAGAAGCCGATGTGGAAACATGCAATACGTGATAATGACCACCGGTTTCCAAACTATAGTCACAACCACGTTCGACGTGCACAGATTCAGAGGCTGACTCTATACCCTTCACATTGAATTTTTTTGAAATTTCGCCTTCATGTATTGCTCCCCCATTTGATAAAGTCTCGTCTTCACTGTGATCGAGAACTGGAACCCCTAGGTGCTTAGCACTAACGAGAGCTTGCTTAAATAACGCATTGTTTTGAACGCCTTTACCGTCGTCGGTAATTGCCACTGCACCAGCGCTTATTAAGGCGCTGAAGTCAGTCATGGCCTTTCCTTCTAATCCCTTTGAAAGCGCGCCCGTTGGGTAGACTTTACACAAGCCTTTTTTAGCTGCTGTTTCTACCATGAAACGTACAGTATCTGCATTATCAGCAGTAGGCGTTGTATTAGGCATTGAAACTACTGCTGTAAACCCACCCTTAACCGCGGCTTTACTACCCGATTCTATGTCTTCTTTGTATTCCATTCCCGGTTCCCTGAAATGTACTTGGGGATCAAGAAGGCCAGGCGATAAAAACAAGCCTTTCGCATCTATGGTCTTTACCGACTTTATAGTGATGGGGGTTTCCGAAAGAGCAGCTATTTTTCCGCCATCAATTAATAGTGAAACAGACGTTATTTCATCTTCATTTTTGCCTAATAACCGTGACGAGGTAGAGGCATTATTTATAATTAGTTTCATGACACTAAAGATTTGAGTAAATTAAAAAAGTAGCGCTGCATTACTTGCAGTGCTTGCAGATACACGCCACTTCAAGGTGTGGCGTTACAATATCGCACCCTAGATTTTTAGCTTGCTTAACAAGATTTTCAGATATGGTTGGGTCTATCGCAACTTCTTCAACAGAGCCACATTGAACACAAATTAAAAACTGTGAGTACCCGTGATGCTCGCAACATTTTGCTTGAGAACACGCGACAAACTTGTTGTTCAAATTCAGTTTGTGTACTAAATCAGTCTCAGTGAGAAACTCTAGTGCGCGATATATCGTCATAGGCTTTACATCTTCAGAATACCTCGTAGTGAACATATCCTTTATCTCGTAAGCGGAAAGCGGAGCTTGGGCATCTATTAATAAGTTCAATACTCTTTTGCGTTTTTCTGTTAAGCGCAAACCGTCCGAGTCGCATTTATCCTTTGCTACCGCAAGTAAATTTACAAACCGTCGATTCATATAACCCTAGCGTCAAAATGACGATTTCCTGTGACATTAAATGGCATGGCGTTCACAACCCAAAACGATTAATCATGCGGCTTAAGTGTTACATTATAACATATCACTTTCAAGTGATTATTGTCAGCCCTGCACCACAAAAAGGCACTAAAGAATTGTTTTTGTAAAAGAGTGGTTCAAGCCTCGATGCGAACGACAGAAGCTTAATTCAATTACCTTTCTATACTTATGAAACCACATACCTAAGTATCGCTTAGAACGTTTTCAAGATTTCATTTTTGTCGTTTAATCCTCTCGAACAAACAAACAATCTATAGAAGTACTTGAGGAATTAACCATGTTGAAAATTGTTAAAACTTCTCTTGTTATCGCAGCGACATTAGGTGTGTCGGGCGTAGCACAGGCTGATGTTAACGAAGCTCTAGCGAATATCTGCACTATCGTTCAAGCGGACGATAAAGGCGAACTACGTAAGAAAATGCGTTCAGTCGAATCAGACTACCGCATGAAACTTAAAGACTACTACTCAGCAATTAGCTGTGGCGGTAACAGCCTAATTCGTACAGCACTACTAAACAATGCTTTAGAAGCTGGCGAGTTACTTGTTAAGAAAATGCCAAAAAGTGATTTAGAAGCACCTGAAGCTGACGGAAAAACGCTTCAAGCTTGGGTTGCGGAAAACGGTCTGCAAGACAACCCAATTGCTGCGGTTATCAACGACCGCCTATAAAACAGTTTCACACCATGTGAACCAGTTCAACATGGTTGCAGAGAAATCTGCACTTTAGAAAGCGACCCTCGGGTCGCTTTTTTCTTTTGTATCAGTCGATAAAATTCAATGCATAAAAAAGAGAGTATCCCCTACTCCCCTTCGTACTAATGCGGATTACCAATACAATCTAACAAGCTCTGGCAAGCTCGAGTTTATTGTTTACTACCTTTTCGCTAATCAGCAACACCGGCTCTTGTTGATACAAGCGCTCTACAAAGTCCTGGAAACTAGCGGTAAAACGCGCTTCACCAACCAGCTTGCCAAATACTTCTTCTAGCATTAAAAAACTAAGGCTGTCTATTTGGTTATTACTAGCCGCATTGTGTAACTTATCAGCTAACACATCGTTGATTTCAAGTGACTTCCCGTCTTGAGAGGCATGCTTGTCTGAATAGAAGGCCCAGCAAGCAACAACTAAAGCACTTATATCGGTGTCTCTGTTGGCCGCCAAATTATCTCGTACGGTGGGAAATAAAAACACCGGAAGCTTAGCCGAACTTTCAAGGCAAATTCGCGCTAGCGTATCTTTAATGAAAGGGTTGGAGAAACGAGATAGCAGCGTATCTCTGTATTCATACACGTCAATCCCCTCTACTGGGTCGAGTGTTGGCATAACCTCTTGTTCCATAAAGATTGATAGAAGACGCTTTAACTGTTTCGCTTCAACACTTTCATGGATAGTTTCAAGCCCTGCTACAGAACCAACCAACCCAAGTACTGAATGGCCCGCATTAAGCATACGAAGCTTAAGCTTTTCGTACGGTGCCACATGGCTTACAAACTGCGCGCCTACTAAATCTAAACACGGCTTGGTATTGCAAAAGTCATCTTCAATAACCCACTGGTCAAAAGGCTCACACACTACAGGCCAAGCATCTTCTACGCCCTGAGCCCTTAACGTTGCGATGTCTTCATTTGTGGTTGCAGGCGTTATTCTGTCTACCATTGAATTAGGGAAACTCACGTTTTCGTCAACCCAAGTAGCAAACGCTTGGTCAAACAGTTCAACATACGCAAGCAGCATTTTCTTTAACACATGGCCATTGTGCTGAATATTGTCACATGACATAACGGTAAAAGGCCTAACGTTGTTTTCTTTGCGTTTTTTAAGCGCTGCAACTAAATAGCCGAAAACCAGTTTAGGCGTTTTGGGGTTTTCGATATCGTGAATGACATCAGGGTTAGTGGTAATAAATTCCCCTGAGGAAGCATCAAAATTATAGCCACCTTCGGTAATGGTTAACGATACGATGCGTACTTCGGGCTCAGCCATTTTATCAATGACTGCTTGAGGATCGTCCGGCGCCATCAAAAACCCCGTCATTGCACCGATAACTGATGCACTGCGGGAACCTTCATTGTGCTTTTCAACCAAGGTATATAAGTTATCTTGTTCGTCGAACACTTTTTTCATTGCACGGTCGTTCTCGCGAAGACCCACACCACAAATGCCCCACGATAGATCGCCGGTTTTTGCCATTAATCTGTCTACATACATTGCTTCATGTGCCCGATGAAAACCACCCACACCAATGTGAACAATACCCGTTTGAACGTTCTCCACATCATAAGCTGGACGCCTTATGTCATTTGGCAACGACGATAAGTTCGCTCTGTTCAATAAAATAGACGTTTGAGATTGCATAAGAACCCTATTAGCTTTGTAACGCTTTGTGGCGACGCGTCGCCCAATACGCAGTAACGAAATAGATAACGGTGCACGCGAACCCAACATTAAAGAATAGGTCTCGGTTCAATTCGTAAGCGGCAACCGTGTCACTAAGAGAAAAAGTTTTGATTGCCAATGCTATGGACACCAACAAACTCGCTAGCGAGGTAAGACGCAGTAATTTAGATACGGCAGTAACGTCTTCAACGTGTTCGTTTTCTAACGCCGCTTCTTGCTGCTGATGAGCTTCAACACGTGCATTGAAAGCATCTACTTGTGCTTCTTGCTCAGGATAAGCTTGTTTTGCGCCATACTTTGCGGCCAGTGCTGTATAGACAGCTATGGTGAAGAACCACGTGGGTATGAATAGATAGTAGAAAGACATGACGTCTAAGACATTTAAACCAAAGCCAAACACAAGCCCCAACCCCCAACTCGCTACCGCTGGCGTGCTGTGAGTAAGACTTTGATAATGTGCCCAATAACGTGTGAATCCAATACGCGGAAAAATCATGTGCTCCGCGAACACAATTGCTCCTACAGGAACAACAAGTAATCCAGCATACGTTAACAGTGGCAGTAATTTAGTAAACACGAACGGGAAACACGCAATTGCAACGGTGACCATACCGACGACCGCGGTCGTCGTAGTACGTGATTTATCTTTAAAAATAGCTTGCGCGGCAAGTCCAGCGCGATAGAGATTCGCGTTTGCTGTAGTCCAGCCTGCAACGATAACAATAACGAGTCCAGAAAGACCTAATGCATGGAAAGCCACATCGCCCGGGTCTAATTCACCAATCGACTTTTGAACAATAACCGCGGTTCCTGCGCCCATAATACCGGCTGAAATCCATGCTATATAATGACCAAATAACATACCCGCCGACGTACATAAACCGTAACGTTTACGCTTGGCAAAACGCAGTAACGCCATATCAATAAGGCCGAAATGCGTTATCGTGTTCGCTGCCCACGAAAAGCCAATCACTTCTAATAAACCAATACCAGGCTCACCACTTTGGGTGAAGCCCGTCCACACCGATGTACTACCGATATGAATAAAGTCATTCCACGATGTAAGAAACGTTTGCCCAATTACAGACTCAGCGAGTGCAGGCATTAGAATAAGTGGACCGCAAATGAACATGGTGAACAACCAAGGCGCACAAATACGAGAAAAATTGGAAACGGCGTTAAAGCCATACATAGCGACAAAGACAACTATCACACCGACTGCAAGCACGACGGCAACAAAAGCTAAATTAGTCGGATACCAATTTAACTGCGCCGGAATATTCAATGCAAAACGCACGGCGGTTGCCGACACCGTAATCATAGCGGCCGATATCACTGTAAATATGATTACATTCGCCCAGTTATAGAGCTTGGTCATAGAGTCGCCAGCTATTTTCTGAAGATACGAGTACAAGCTCAAACGGGTATCTACAGCGATAGGCGTAGTGATAAGTGTCCAGCTTAGGACAGCAAGCAGATTACCAATTAATAAACCCAACAGAATGTCGGTCATGGTGGCGCCTAGCGCAACAAAGGTTGCACCAAATACGAATTCAGTTGCCGCCACATGTTCACCGGCATACAAGCCCATGAAATGCTTCCAGCCTTTCAGTTTATGTTTAGCGACGGGGAGTTGCTCGTCACTAACTTGTGAAATATCAATATCACTAGACGTCGACTTCATCTTCAAATCTCGTGTTGTAGGTGTATTTCCCACTGGTTTCAAAATACATCATGAGCATTTGCCCAGACATTGAGATTTATCTCAATTTTTGTAAATATTTGCATATACCCTCTACTTTGTAAACAGCCATTAACAAAATAAACGGAGGCTTGTTTATTTAATTAACACAATAAAAATGCACAATTAACCAATCAAAATAAACGCGATTTAATCTATCCACTTGATACTATGAAGAAATTTTAGAGTCGAAATTTGAGGCCGAAAGCCGCGTATGTAGTCATAGGACTCAAGAACTGTTTGTTAAGGTAGAACAAACGCCATCAATTACCTTACACTTAGGCAAATGTTCATATAATTGGGGCCTGTTGACCTTTGGTGTACGAATACGGAATTGGCAAGGGGACGTTGGTTAAATGTTAATAGTTAAAGGAAGGTGACTCCTGCAGGCACACAACGTGGAACTGGTGATTTTTGATTGTGATGGCGTACTGATTGACAGTGAAGTGCTATCGATGCAGGCGTGGCAAGCACTTCTGTCTAGTTTCGATATTGCATTATCGAAACAATATTTTATAGAGCATTTTCTTGGAAAGAGCATGGAGCACGTTCAGGGTAAGTTAAAAGATGACTTTGCGCTCACACTTACCACGTCCATGAAAAACAAATTCCATGGATTACTGTTCGACAGCTTCGAGTGCCATTTACAAAAGACTACCGGTATCACCTCTGTACTTTCTGCACTTAACTCACTAGGTATTCCATTTTGTGTTGCCACAAGCAGTTCACCTGAAAGAACAACAAAGGCGTTAACCAGCACAGGGCTTCTTTCCTATTTTGAAGACCGTATTTTCACGCGAGCACTCGTTAATAAAGGCAAGCCAGCACCAGATTTATTTTTATATGCGGCAAATGCTCTCAACGTTGCTCCTACAAACTGCCTAGTTATTGAAGACTCTCAGCCTGGGATTGCTGCCGCTAAAGCCGCAGACATGCGCTACTTCCACTATACAGGTGGCGCACATCTACAGAATTGTATTGTGACATCGGACAACACCATTAATTCATGGGACGAGTTTTACTCTCGAATCCCTGACATTTTTGACATGAGAAAAATTAAATGAGTAAGAAAGCACAAAACGAACTCAATAAACTCGACGAGGCCGCCAGAGCAGGATGGATGTACTATGTTGGTGGAAAGACGCAAGATGAGATAGCTAAAACGCTCAAAACATCACGCCAAAGCGCACAACGCTTAGTGGCGTTATCCATGTCGGAAGGTCTTGTGAAAGTGCGCTTAGAACACCCGATTGCTAGATGTATGGAATTAGCGCAAGGCATAAAGAAAAAATTCGGATTAACTTTCTGTGAAGTCGTGCCCAGTGTTGATGACGATCCCAATTCAACGCTTGGCCTTGGTCAAGCGGGTGCAGCAGCAATAGAAAGAGCTTTAAAATTCGACGCTCCACAAACCATCGCGTTTGGTACTGGCCGTGTACTGCGTGCCTGTGCTGATGAATTGTCAATACTTCACTGCCCTCAGCATAAAATTGTTTCCCTTGTTGGTAATATTGCTGATAACGGAGAGGCGACGCGTTATGACGTGGCTGTTCACGTAGCCGACAGAGTTAAAGCACAGCATTATCCTATGCCTATCCCTGTAATAGCATCTAGTAAACTAGAACGGGAAATTTGGCAACAGCAACAACATATATCTAGAATTCACACGCTTGCCGAACAAGCGGATATTAGCTTCGTAGGCATTGGTAACTTAGGCAGCGTGTCTCCATTGTATAAAGACGGATTTGTCGACGATGATCAATTAGCAACCCTCGCTGAATCTGGTGCAAGTGGCGAAATCATAAGCTGGATCTTTAATGAAGAAGGTGCGCTGATTAGTTGCGATATTAACGAGAGAGTAACGAGCTTTAAGTTGAAAGCAACGCCAGAAAAGCCTGTAGTGGGTGTTGCAGCGGGCGACAACAAACTGCACGCTATAAGAGGCGCTCTGCGATCGAAATTGCTCAATGGGCTCATCACGACAGAACGTACTGCCTCAGCACTGCTTACTTCTTAATTTCGTTCTTTTCTTATTAAAACAATGCCTATTGCGTACATTTTTAATACGCATTAACTTCAACAAAAAGCAAAAAAACAGCATTAACGTTGTTTTTTTGCACTTTATTTGACTATTTATTGACCTACAATTGCAATTCAACTTATTTTGCCTACGCCCTTTAATACTAAAGGCTACAGCGCATTTCATACCTCTTACATCTTTAGTCTAACGTATTATTCGATATACCTTGTTATTTGAATGAATGTTTTTCATTCGACCTGATTGTTTTTTAATTAACCCCGAACAGACAAACCGATTAATTAAACAAATACAACGAAGGAAATTTAACCATGTTGAAAATCGTTAAAACTTCTCTAGTCATCGCAGCATCAACATTAGCTTTTTCAAACGCAGCACAAGCAAATGATGTAAACGAGGCACTAGCAAACATCTGTACTATTGTTCAGGCTGACGACAAAGGCGAATTGCGTAAGAAGATGCGTCGCGTACAATCTGACTTCAAATTAAAGTTACGTGATTATTACTCAGGTGTTTCATGCGGTGGTCAAAGCCTTATCCGCACGGCCTTAACGAACAACGCAGTTGAGGTAGGTACACTGCTTGTTAAGAAAATGCCAAGCAAAGACCTTTCTGAGCCAGAATCAGACGGCAAAACACTTCAAGCGTGGATAGCAGAGCAAGGCTTACAAAGCTCGCCAATTTCTGCTGAGCTTAACGATAGAATCTAAGCACTAATTCACATAGCCATGTGAGTCGATTCAACATGGTTGCAGCGTCAGCTGCAATGAAAGGCCCCGCTACGGGGCCTTTTTACTTTCTGTCTCTTTAAATTTTCACGTTCTTCAACCCAGTGACTTAGGTAATCAAGCTACGGTATGCGTGAGCTCGTAACACAAGCTCACCCTTTAGGTATGGTTTGACATACCATGTTATTTTACAACATGTTTTTCAAATAGTTAGATTCGGGTTTAATGCATCTCAACGAACGAACACAATCTTAATAACAACAACCGAAGGAATTTAACCATGTTGAAAATCGTTAAAACTTCTCTAGTAATTGCAGCATCAACTTTAGCTTTTTCTAACGCAGCTCAGGCTAATGACATCAACGAAGCACTTGCAAACATTTGCACAATTGTTCAAGCAGATGACAAGGGCGAACTACGTAAGAAAATGCGTAGCGTTCAATCAGACTACAAACTTAAGCTTCGCGATTACTACTCTGGCATTTCTTGTAACGGCCAAAGCCTAATTCGCACTGCTCTTACTAGCAATGCGGTTGAAGTAGGTACTCTACTGGTTAAGAAAATGCCAAGCAAAGACTTAGCAGAGCCTGAGTCAGACGGCAAGACACTTCAAGCGTGGATTGCTGAACAAGGTCTTCAAAGCTCTCCTATTTCAACAGAGCTTAACGGTAGAATCTAATATAACTAATTAATCACACCATGTGATGTAACGATTCAACATGGTAGCGGCAGGACGCCGCACTGGAGGCCCCTTTTAGGGGCCTCACCCCTTTCTAGAACCCTATAAAATTTATCACTTCTTTTTGTACCCATTCAGGTTTTTCCCTGTGTAACCAGTGCGACGCGTGCGGATTAAACCGCTTAATTATCAATGGAACATAGTGTTCGATTTTATCCAGTACACTTAGATCAAACGCATCATCCTGCTCCCCCCACAATAACAGGGTTGGGCAGTGAATGAATATTTCAGGTATACGAATATCATTCAACACTTTCTCAGATACATTCTTTTGTGGCACTTGTTGAGGCATTTGCCGATAGTAATTGAGCATCGCGCTGAGGGTTTCAGGTTTACCCCAATCGTTAAGTAGAGTCCTTGAATAGCTGGTTTCTTTCTCAAAAAAGCCGTTGCCTAACATATTTTTCAATAACATAAAGCTTGTATTTGTAAGGGTCTGCTCTGCCCCCTTATCAATAAGCGCAGAGATATACTGGCTTTTTGCTCTTTGCGTAGAAGAGGCCTTTATTGCCCGTGTAAAACAAGAAGGATGAGCAGCATTAACAATAATAAGTTTGCTAATTAATGTTTGGTGAAAGGCTGCTAGGGGCCACGCTATTGCCCCACCCCAATCGTGTCCCAACAAAATAACCTTTCGGCCTTTTTGAACTTTCTCGATGAAGGCGGCCATTCGACTTATCAATGATGGAACTTGGTAGTCCGTTTCATTGGGTAGTGGACTCGATAAATGATAACCGGGCAAATCTGGGGCAATGATGTCAAGTGATGTGGGGAGTATCGCCATTAACGCTTCCCATGTGTGCGCATTTTCTGGAAAGCCATGAAACATGATAAGCAGAGGGTTCTCTGCGCTCTCTTCTTCTCGGGATAAATAATGAAGGCTGGCTCCCTCAACATTCACGTACTTTGAAACAACCACTGTGCTCACTTCCTCTATGTTGTTTTTAAGAAACAAAAAGGCCGAGCAAAATAACGTATCTAATAATGACTAGGTTAAATCATTATCTCGGCTACATTATTTGCTCGGCCTTTCGTACGTCTTTTAATTACGCACGTGTATTGCTTTCATGTCGTTACTCGATAGCGAACATACTCTCTGGCATAGACATTAAGTTGTCTGCACCTGATTGCATAGCAGAAACCAGTGAGCGAGTACGGGTTAACAAACGGTCAAAGTAGAAGCCCGTTGTTAAGATTTTACTCTTATAAAACTCGGTTTCGGTGCTACCTGCATCAAGCTGTTCTTGTGCTTTCACAGCCATTTTTAGCCAGAAGTAAGCAACGGTAACGTAACCTGAATACATTAAGTAATCGACAGACGCTGCACCAATTTCATCTGGGTTCGATGCTGCTGCCTTACCGATGTCCATAGTAATCTGCTGCCACTCGTCAAGGTGAGAGTTTAGCGCGTTGGTCCAAGCACTAAACTGAGCGTTGTCACGCAATGAATTACAGTAGTCGCGCACTTCTTGAACAAATACATTAAGCAATTCGCCATTAGAGCCCATTACTTTACGCCCTAATAGGTCAACGGCTTGAATACCTGTAGTACCTTCATACATGGTGCAGATACGAGTATCACGAGCTAGCTGCTCCATGCCCCATTCTTTGATAAAGCCGTGGCCGCCATAAACCTGCATACCGTAACTCGTGGCTTCTTGCGCGGTTTCAGTTAAAAAGGCTTTTACGATAGGCGTTAAGAATGCAAGTTTTGCATCCGCAAGTTGCTTCTCAGCCTCGTCGCTACCATACAAAGTAACGTCAACTAACTGCATACAGTAAGCGGCAAGCGCTCGGTTGCCTTCCGCGAACGCTTTCTGCGTTAACAACATACGGCGTACATCAGGGTGCACAATAATAGGATCAGCTGGGCCATCAGGATTTTTACGCCCTGTTAGTGAGCGAAACTGAATGCGGTCTTTTGCATAGCGAAGCGCACCTTGGAATGCTGCTTCAGATGATGCCAAGCCTTCAAGACCAGTGCCAATACGTGCGGTATTCATGAACGTAAACATGCAGTTTAGGCCGCGGTTTGGTGGCCCAATCAAATAACCTTTTGCACCATCAAAGTTGATCACACAGGTTGCGCTGGCTTTGATACCCATTTTATGTTCAATGCTACCGCAGCCTACTGCGTTTCTATCTTGCTTTTCGCCATCTTCAGACACGTTAAACTTAGGCACAACAAATAGTGAAATACCTTTGGTACCCTCAGGCGCATCTGGCAATCGAGCTAACACAATGTGTACGATATTTTCAGACAAGTCGTGTTCACCTGCCGAAATAAAAATCTTTGTTCCTGTTAAGCTGTAGGTACCATCTTCTTGAGGTTCCGCGCGACATTTCAACATGCCAAGGTCTGAACCGCAGTGTGCTTCGGTCAAACACATAGTACCTGTCCACTCACCGCTAACTAGCTTTTCAAGGAACATTTTTTGTAGCAATTCAGAGCCATGGGCTTTTATTGTTGCCATACAGCCTTGGCTTAGACCTGGGTACATCGCCCAAGAATGGTTTGCGCCTGAAAACCACTCAGCAATGATAGATGACAACGAATATGGTAATGCCTGACCGCCAAATTCCTCAGGGTGAGACATTCCTGGCCATCCGCCCTCAACATACGTTTGATAAGCTTCTTTAAAACCTTTAGGCGTTGTTACTTCACCATCAACCCACTTACACCCTTCTTCATCGCCTGATGCATTGATGGGTGCCAGTACGTTCTCTGAAAACTTTGCAGCCTCAGCGAAAATCGCCGACACCAGATCTTCAGATGCTTCGTCGAAACCTAGCTTTTGATAGTGATTTTGATAATTTAGTAGCTCATGTGTTACAAACATGGCGTCACGTTGTGGAGCTTTATAACCTTCCATACCCAATACCTATATTACTTCAAATAGACCAGCAGCGCCCATGCCGCCACCGATACACATAGTGCAAACAACATATTTCGCACCGCGTCGTTTACCTTCGATGAGTGCATGACCCACCATGCGAGCACCGCTCATGCCGTATGGGTGACCAATAGAAATGGCACCGCCGTTTACGTTTAATAATTCGTCTGGAATGCCTAACTTATCGCGGCAATACAGTACCTGTACCGCAAACGCTTCGTTAAGCTCCCATAGACCGATATCGTCCATGGTTAATCCATGCTGCTTTAATAGCTTAGGAATGGCGAACACTGGGCCAATTCCCATTTCATCTGGCTCACAGCCTGCCACTGCAATACCGCGATAAATACCAAGAGGTTGAGCTTTGCCTTTTGCCGCTGAGTGCTCATCCATAATCACTGTCGCGCTGGCTCCATCAGAAAGCTGGCTTGCATTACCTGCGGTAATACAACCACCTTCTATCACTGGGTTAAGCGCTTTAAGCCCCTCTAGCGTTGTTTCTGGGCGATTTCCTTCGTCTTTCGACAAGGTCACTTCACGCTCAGAGGTTTCACCTGTTTCTTTATTAAATAAGGCTTGCGTTGCTGTGATAGGTACAATCTCATCATCAAACTTGCCCGCTTCTTGAGCCGCTGCTGTGCGCATTTGGCTTTGGTAACCGTATTCGTCTTGTACGTCACGGCTAATGTTGTAGCGCTTACCTACCACTTCCGCAGTTTGAAGCATTGGCATATAAATATCTTTGTGCTTAGCAACCAGTGCAGGGTCTACTGCACGAAACATATTCATATTTTTGTTTTGCACTAAAGAGATAGAATCTAAGCCACCCGCAACCATAATGTTGGTATCGCCTGTACGAATTGAATTCGCTGCGGTAGCAATGGCATACATGCCAGAACTGCATTGGCGGTCGAGTGTCATACCCGCTACGGTGACCGGTAAACCACCCGCTAGGCCAGCCAAGCGGCCAATATTCATGCCGCCACTGCCTTGGGTTAGCGCTGCGCCCATTACCACGTCGTCCACACTGGCAGGGTCGATCCCTGCGCGTGCTACTGCGTTTTGAATAGCATGGCCACCTAATGAAGGGGCGGGTAAATTGTTCAGTGCACCTTTATAAGCGCGCCCGATTGGCGTACGTGCTGTACTTACGATAACTGCATCGCGCATTTTCATGTTCCTTTCAGTTGGGCTGAAAGTTCAGCCAAAGTTTATCTAGGCCTATGTGCTTCTTCTCGAAGTTACCTAGCTTTACCAAATTCGGATGTCGGGTAACGAGAGCTATCGCTAGCTCTCACCGTCGGTTAATTCTCGCTAACGAGAGCTATGTCTACTTCGCTTTATAGCTTTTAAACGTGCCGCCGCTTTGGGCCAATTTCACCAGCAAATCACTTGGTTCAAGCCACATCTTTCCGTAATCACCCAATTGATCACGATAGGTAGTCAGCTTATCTAAAATAGTGCCTAGCCCTACTTCGTCGGCATATTGCATAGGGCCGCCGCGATACACAGGGAAGCCATAACCGTAAACATAAATCACATCGATATCGCTAGATTTAGCTGCAATGCCTTCTTCTAAGATGGCAGCACCTTCGTTAATCAATGAGTACATGACGCGAACTAGAATTTCCTCATCGCTAATGTCTGAACGCTGAACCACGCCTAAACGTTCTGCTTCTTGCTTAGCAATTTCTAGTACTTCTGGATCTGGGACAGGAACTCGACTGCCAGGTTCGTAGTTGTAAGCTCCGCGTCCGGTTTTGAGTCCGTTGCGCCCCTTTTCTACCAAGCGATCTGCCACTGCACCGTAAGCGGGGTCATGTGCAATGTGCTCTTGTCGAGACTGTCGTACATAGTAACCAATATCTAATCCAGCCATATCACCCATAGTGAACGGCCCCATTGGCATGCCAAACTCGGTTAAGACACGATCAACCTGCTCAGGTGTTGCTCCTTCTAGCAGTAAGCGGTTAGCTTCACGGCCGTAAGGCTCAATCATGCGGTTACCAACGAATCCGAAGCAAACGCCTACCAACACCGCTACTTTCTTGATGCGTTTAGCCATCTTCATGCAGGTTTTAATGACTTCAGCAGATGTCTTCTCTGCTTTAACCACTTCTAGCAGTCTCATCACATTCGCTGGCGAGAAGAAGTGAAGACCAATCACATCTTCAGGACGGGATGTGGCTGTCGCTATTTCGTCAATATCCAGTGTTGACGTATTTGAAGCCAAAATGGCGCCTGGCTTACACACTTTATCCAGCGTCGAGAATACCGTTTTCTTTACTTCCATCTTCTCGAAAACGGCTTCGATGACGAGATCAACATCAGCTAAGTCGTCGTACGACGTAGTACCTGAAAGCAGTGCCATGCGGCTCTCTACCTGCTCTTGGGTTAACTTGCCTTTTTTCGCTGAGTTTTCGTAGTTCTTTCTAATAAGCGCTAATCCCTTCTCTAGCGCTTCTTCTTTGAGCTCAAGCATTGTGACTGGAATGCCGGCATTGGCGAAGTTCATAGCGATACCACCGCCCATTGTTCCGGCGCCGATAATCGCAACTTTATCAATGTTGCGCTCAGGAGTATTTTTGTCGAAATCGCTCACATGACCTGCTGCGCGTTCAGCAAAAAAGAAATGCTGCTGGGCACGCGCCTGTGGCGTATTCATACACTCCATGAAAAGCTTGCCTTCATTTTTAAGGCCATCTTCAAAAGCGAGCGTGTAAGCGCCGCGTACCGCTTCGATACATTTTAATGGAGCAAAGAAACCACGAGTCGCTTTTTTAGTTTGTGCAGTTACTGCATCAAACACCGCCTGCGTTTCGTCAGACATGGACAGCGTGATATCACTGGTGCGTTTAATCGCTTTATCTGGCATTAATGCTTGTAAATACGCTTTTGTATCTTCAAGTAAATGCTCAGGCTTATCAGAAATTTTGTCGAAGACACCTGGAAGTTTGACCACCGACGTAGGCTTGCCTGTTACGATCATTTCTAACGATGTTTGTGCGTCGGCTAAACGAGGAAGGCGCTGAGTACCGCCTGCGCCCGGTAATATGCCTAGATTTACCTCTGGAAGACCCACCTTGTTGTCGGCAAAGGTGATGCGATGATGGCAAGCTAACGCCACTTCTAAGCCACCGCCGAATGCTGGTCCAGGGAGAACAGCAACAACCGGCTTAGACGCATTTTCAATCTTGTCTAGTACCTCAGGCAGCATGGGAGACAAATCGCCACCAGAGAATTCGCTGATGTCAGCTCCACCCGAAAAAATAGGTAGTGAAGAAGTAATAACAATGGCACTTACGCTATCGTCATCTAGTGCATTGTTTATGCCTTCTATCAACCCTACTCTGATAGCGCGTGACAGCGCATTAACGGGCGCACTTTGCATTGTCAGCGTGGCAACACCCTGTTGTACTGCATACTCTACGGCTTTATTTTCCATCTCAGTCATAACCATGTCCTGTTTATCACGTTAACTGGATGTTATTGCAGTGTTGTCAATCATCCAAGTTTATTGGTGTTATAGACATTTATCATAATATTTAATATTGACCGCCAGCCCCTTTGTGAATTCATTTCTCTGCGCAGAGCCTGTCCTACCTTGCCTAAGGTTTATTTGACAGAAAATAAAACCGGTGTTTTTGTTAATCGAGCAACACTTGTAATTACATTTTATTTACAAAAGGATGATTGGCTATGCAAGTGCTTAAAACACCGGAAAGTGCCTTCGACACGATCACTGACTTTCCCTACTCCCCCTGTTTCACTGAAGTAACAGACACAGTAAGCAGTGAAATAACAATGGCCCATTATCAATGTGGACCGAAAGATGGACATACCGTGCTATTAATACACGGCGAACCGACGTGGGCTTATTTGTACCGCAAGATGATGCCCATATTGGCTGATGCGGGATTCAATGTCATCGCGCCGGATCTCATTGGTTTTGGACGCTCAGATAAACCAGTAAGAAAGGAGGACTACTCCTACGCTCGTCATGTGATATGGCTAAAAGACTGGTTTTCACAGGCTACTAAGGGCCCTGTTACACTCTTTTGTCAAGACTGGGGAGGTTTACTAGGCCTTCGACTTGTCGCCGATATGCCTGAGCGTTTTTCGGGTGTAATGGTGTCTAATACCGGATTGCCCACTGGCGACCACCCGCCAAGCGATGCTTTCATCAAATGGCGCCGATTCTCACAGGATGTCGCCGTATTTCCCACATCTACGATCATTCAAAACGCCACAACCACTGTTCTAGATGAGGCGACTCTTGCAGCTTACGACGCCCCTTTTCCAGAGGAAAGCTTTAAAGCAGGTGCACGTATGTTCCCTATTCTTGTTCCTACAAGCCCAGACAATGCTGAGGCGCAGGCGAATAGACACGCATGGGAAAAGCTAAAGCAATATAACAAACCTTTTGTTACGGCTTTCGGTGATAGCGACCCTGTCACTAAAGGTGGCGATAAGGTATTTCAAAAGCTCGTTCCTGGTAGCAGCGGTATGGGTCATACCCTTGTAGAAAACGGTGGTCACTTTATCCAGGAAGACCAAGGGGAAATGCTTGCCAAATTACTCATTCAATTTATAAACCAAACGCAGCTGAAATAGCCACGTTGCAAAAAACATTAAACAGTTACTAATAGGAGATTACCATGGATGCTCTACTCGACTTTTCAGGGCAAGTTGTATTAATTACCGGCGCAGGCAGTGGTTTTGGCCGCTTGTTATCGCTAGGTCTTGCCAACCGAGGAGCAAAACTCGTTCTTTCAGACATTAACGAAACCGCCCTTGAGGAAACGAAAAAGGATGTAAAAGCACTCACTGATGTCGTGGTGCTAGCGGGTAATATTGCTAGCGAGTCGCTAAATAAGGCGCTGGTTGAAACAGCCATTGAAACCTTTGGCAAACTGGATATAGCCGTAAATAATGCAGGCATAGCGCATAACCCTGCACCAATTCATCAAATGACAGAGGAAATCATGGACTCGCAGTTCGCTGTGAATGTAAAAGGCGTTATGTTTGGAATGAAGTACCAAATACCCGTTATGCTTGCACAAAAGCAAGGGCACGTTTTAAATGTAAGCTCACTTGCGGGACTAGGTGGAGCCCCCAAAGGCGGTGCTTATGCTGCAGCAAAACACGCGGTTTCGGGGATAACCCGCACAGCCGCGGTGGAATACGGCCGAAAGAATGTTCGCGTTAATGCAATTTGCCCATTCTATAGTCCTACCAATATTTTGAACGTAGACGGGTACAACACCCCTGAAGCGCGCGAGCAACTAGGCATGGGAAGTCCTATGAAACGTCTAGGCGAACCGCAAGAAATCGTAAACACCATGATGCTGATGCTTTCCCCTGGCAACTCTTACATGAACGGGCAAACGATAGCAGTAGATGGTGGTGTTACAGCATGGTAGTTTTTATCTCGCAGTTTCGAAATACATGCAAAGGTATTTTTTGACATACCTTTGTATGACTCATCATGTTTCTCTTTCGTTCTACTTTAGGTGTAATGAAGAGGAACAAACAGAATCGATGAATGAGGCGAGTGCAACCGCCTCTGCAATCGAACCCCTACCAAGCAAAACTCAATAATTTTATTTAGCGATTAAGTTGAACAAAAAGAGAAAAATGTGATGAAAAAGCCAAGTAAAAACATTTTCTTAGCTACTACACTTTGTATAACCTATTCGTTAATTAACGTTAGTATTGCGCAAGAAGCCCAATCTACGCTTGTAAATATGAAGGAAGTGCCTTCTTCGCAACTATTAAAGAAGCAACGTCAAAATAAACCGCTAGCACTAAGCACAGTGAAGCGCGGTACTGATGTTTCGCTTCAAGCCACCAAACAATCCAAAAGCCAGTACCTTATTCATAGCGCACTGCCAAGTCACCGCTTCAGCGCAAAGTAATTTTTAGGCGAGTACTCGTCTATCAGGTTAATCCTTTATATAACGTCATTCTTTGCGTTTATTATTCTTTTTTACTCTATCGCACACGCAGCAATAGTATTCTACGAATCAAATATTTACCAAGTGCTAACCGACGACATAGCACTTTTGAAAAAGCAGCGCCCTCGTAACGACATTAGCGACATATGAGCTAATTATACTAATTGTGAATAGCGCGACACCCATTCGAAAACTATCTTCAAGATTACCACAGGTAGAAGAAGTCACAGGAAAGAGGTGAACATGCTTTTAAAACCAAAACACATCGCGTTATTGTTCACGCTGGCAATTGCAGTATCTGCAATGGGATAAGCACAAAGGCGTTTCAACATGGAAACGCCCTTCGAAAGCGATCTTAGGTCGCAGTTTTTCTTGCTAGACGTGACGTAGGATTCTTTAGGTTAACGTTTAAAAAACTCAAAGCTTAGCGGGTACACCCACAACTCCCCTTTGTTCGCTTTGACTGCTGCCACGATAGCAAAGACGATGTTCATTAATCCGAGAGCGATGAAGCCTAGGGCTCCTATTATAATCAGCGTCAAAACAAAACAAATAACAGAGTATATGAGCAAGCTTATTAACCAATTCGCTGTCACCCTGCCGTGCTGATTGATGTCTTCGTTTTGATCTTTGTGAGCAATCCATAGCACGATAGGCAATATGATACCTAAGCCAGGTATAATGAAACTGGATAACTGAGAAACATGAATGAGTGTACAGTAGCTTCGAGCGTTCAAGCCCCAGTAGAGTGGTTCTTCCGTTGACATTACTATTCCTTAAAATCTACACAGGTTTAATTTAATAGATGTAAGCATCTATCGCCGTACCGGATCCTAATGTACCAGAAACATTAACATGTTCGTATTGTTCGCCCCAAATTTCATCTGGCTTTAATTAAATTTCTCAAACCCTCGAATATCCAGACCACACCTCAACTTTCGTGTTATCAAAAACGTAGTACCAGTCCGCATAGTTCATTACCCACTCAGTGAGATTTAAAATGTTCCTAATCGCGGCGTGTTACCCTAGGTATAGCGGTTCTAAATCAAGACAAGACAAGACAAGACAAGACAAGACAACACAGATTACGAACATTTTATAAGGCGAGAGGTGAAATTATCGCTGATTAAAATGGAGGGACTTTCAAATTTGTTTTACAAAAGCAACACAGCGTTACACAATACTAGGACATGTCTATGTGAACGTCGATTCACGTAAAAAAACACAATAATTAAAGGACAAAGTATGCTCAATCACAAACGTACTCTGATAGCAGCATTGGTAAGCGTTTCGCTTATGGGATGTGGCGAAAGTACAACACAGACAGAAACTAAACCACAACTCACTGCACAAGACGCCAAGCAGTTTTTAACACAGGCGCAAAATGATATTGCAAAAATGCAAGTTCCTGCCGCGCACGCCGAGTGGAGTTACGCCACGAATATCAATTTCGATACAGCAGCAGTCAGTGCTTACTTTAATGAAGTGCTTTCTACCAAGGTTGCAAAGTTAGCTAAAGAAGCGGCGAAATTTAACGATGTAGACGTAGATGCCGACACCCGCAGACAGCTTGATCTACTTAAAAACAGTTTAACAATGCCGCCGCCGGCAGATGCCGAAAAAGCAGAGCGGCTTGCAAAAATTGGCTCTGACTTAAGTGCCATGTATGGCTCTGGTGAGTATTGCAGCGAAGATGGTACGTGCAAAAGCTTGGTTGAAATGAGCTCTGAAATGGCCACCCTACGCGATGCTGACAAGCTACTAGAATATTGGACAGGCTGGCGTGAAGTATCTAAACCAATGGCAGGACTCTATGCAGAACAAGTATCGCTTGCCAATGAAGGCGCTGCAGAGCTAGGTTTTGAAAACGTCAGCGCCTTGTGGCGTGGAAAGTACGATATGCCTGCAGATGAATTTCCCAAAGAGTTGGATCGCTTATGGACGCAAGTAGAGCCTTTCTACGAGTCACTACATTGCCATGTGCGCGCTAAGCTAGGTGAACACTATGGCGAAGACGTAGTACCTCAAGACAAACCAATCCCAGCCCATTTATTAGGTAACATGTGGGCACAGTCGTGGGGGAATATTTACGATATCGTTAAACCTCAGCAAGAAATGAAAGTTCCTGATGTTACAGGCGCATTAGCTGAACAGGGGTATGACGAAATCGCCATGGTTAAACAAGCAGAGTCATTTTTCTCATCGCTTGGCTTTGAAGAACTTCCAGATACCTTTTGGGAACGCTCTATGTTTCAAAAGCCTGAAGGCCGTGACGTTCAGTGTCATGCCTCTGCGTGGGATTTAGATGACAAAGACGATCTTCGTATAAAGATGTGTATTCAAAAGACTGGCGAAGAATTTAACGTTATTCACCACGAATTAGGTCACAACTACTATCAACGCGCTTATAAAGACCAACCTCTTCTTTACCGTGGTTCGGCAAACGACGGCTTCCACGAGGCTATTGGCGACACCATCGCTTTATCAATAACACCTAAGTACCTTAAGCAAATCGAGTTAATTGATGAGATCCCAGACGCATCAAACGATATCGGTATGTTAATGCAAGTTGCGTTAGACAAGATTGCTTTCATTCCCTTTGGTCTGATGGTTGACCAATGGCGCTGGAAAGTGATGTCAGGTGAAGTAACACCTGAACAATACAATCAACTATGGTGGGAATTGAGAGAAAAGTATCAGGGTGTGATGGCGCCTGTTGAGCGCAGCGCCGACGCATTTGATCCGGGTGCAAAATATCACGTGCCTGCGAACGTACCTTATACACGCTATTTCCTAGCGCATATCCTTCAATTCCAGTTCCATAAAGCACTGTGTGACATTGCAGGTGATGAGGGCCCGCTTAACCGCTGTTCTATCTACGGCAGTGAAGAAGCAGGTAAAGCACTTAACGAAATGCTAGAGATGGGTATGAGCCAACCTTGGCAAAATGCGTTAGAAACACTGACAGGCTCACCGCAAATGGATGCCAGTACTATCGCTGACTACTTTGCGCCACTAAAAACGTGGTTAGATGAGCAAAATGCTACACGCCAGTGTGGCTGGTAACTATATCCGTTATGATTAGCCACTGGCTAACATAATTAATGCAGTCCAAAAAGCCTCGAATTTCGAGGCTTTTTTTGTTGAATTTAAACTTTTGTACCATTGTAAGAGCGGTAGATTAGCGTAACGTTAGTGTATAAATTTTATGTAATTTTTGATTATATTATGCGCATCCTGTTGGTACTTTCGCTTCTCATAGTTTTTGCTGCAACTTGCAGCCTACCTTCACGCGCGCAACCTATTGCCCCAGCGTTTCATTCCTACAATATGGATAGTGGTATCGCCCACGTATCCATTTCAGATATTGCGGAAGATAAGTATGGTTTTCTGTGGTTGGCATCACAGTCTGGTGTTGATAAATTTGACGGCTATACATTTCGAAACTTCGGCTTGTGGGGTGAAGACAAGTCAACAGGCCTCCAAACCCTGTTTGCCCTTCAGATAGAGGCAAGCTTAGACGGTCAATACCTGTGGGTGGGGACATACAGCGGGCTGAGCCGTATAGATGTTGATACTGAGTCGTTCAAGCACTACACGTTACCTGCGTCAGAGCCTTTCAACAAACAGGTAATTAATAGGATCAAGACCACCCACAATGGCCAGCTTTGGATAGTCTCTGAGCGAAACCTTTACACATACTCTCCAGAATCAGACAGTGTAGAACTGGTCAGCTACCTTCCCAGTACCACGAGTACGCTGACAGACATAGAACTTATCGGTAACACGCTTTATGTCACTTCCACCTCGGGCCTGTATAAACTTGATCCGTTTAAGAAGTCTCTTGAGTTAGTGGCTTTTGAAAACATGAACTTTACTCGACTGGTGGCAGCAGAGAAATCTCAATTCTGGTTAGGTACCGCTACCCACGGCGCATGTTTGTTCAATCCCGACGAGCAAAGCACTACCATCGACAAAAGCTGTACCTCTGAAACTCACGGATTATCTGATAACTACATTACAGACATCTTATTAAAGGACAACGGTGATATATGGGTTTCTACTCAGCGTGGGCTGAATATTTTAACGTCACATAACCCTAACTCTGTGCTGCGTGCACCGATTAACGAGAAAGATGCGGCCAAAGAGAGAATTTCAAGCCTTTATCAAACGAAAGCTGGGCTGGTTGTCGTTGGCACCAGAGACGATGGGTTTGCGATCAGTAACCCTCAGCTTAGCAACTTCTACTCTCAGGAAATAGGCGAAGGACGAATCATCTCCTCTATATCGAATTACAAAGATAACCAAGTATGGGTAGCGAACGAAAAGGGCCTTTGGCTTTACGACACGATAAGTAAAACTCAACAAGGCCCATTTACTTCCAATGGTGCATTTGCGAGTAGCGAAGACACTAACGATAAGCTGTTGAGCGTGTTTTATCATACGAAAAGCGATGCATTATGGGTAACCACACGCACGGGCCTCGCCAAACTGAACCCTGAGACCGGAAACCTAGAATTTGTTGCGCTGAATGGTAAGTCGGGTTACAGCATTAATATCGATGATGACGGAGACATTTGGTATGGCGGCTACAGCGATGGGCTGTATGTATATCGCCCGTCAGAAGATAGGGTAATAAAGCAATGGCCATTGTCGCTGACAACGAGAATTGTTTTGGACGACAATGAAAACGCATGGTTAAGTACGGTATCCGGTTTATTTGTTGCGAATAAACTGACTGGAGACTTAACCAGCATCAGTAAGTTTACGGACAAGATTTCAGATCAAACTGTAGTGACGTGGATTTCACAGTCGAAACGCGGTGGTTATTGGATTGGAACGCAAGCAGCTGGACTCTTCTTTATGTCTAAAGAAGGCAGTGATTTGTCAACGATTAAAGTGACACAAATTAAGCCTGAAAGTCGATTGAGCAATGTATCCATCGGGGCAATTGTTGAAGATGATGAATATGGGCTTTGGATCTCTACAATTGAAGGGATTGCGTATTTAGCACCTGACTTGTCTACCCTTTCTTATTTCGGTGCAGAAAACGGCGCACTGTCTACGGGTTACTATATTGGCTCTGTCACCGTAACTGAAAATAACACAATAATGTTTGGTGGAGCGGAAGGCGTAACACAATTTACCCCTTCACAAGTAGCAAATGTAAAGTGGTCACCTGGAGTGCACCTCACAAACGTTGAAACGGTGAGTAGGAACGAGCAAAACGGAACAACCTATCAGCAAAGACAGCGCCTAGACGAGGTAATCGAACTTAAACATAACGATATTGCGCTCACGATTGAATTTGCCGCCACTGATTATATGAATGCAAACGAACTTAGGTATGCCTATAAACTCGCTGACTTTGAGAACAGCTGGCGCTTTACTGACTATAAGACAAGAACGGCCACCTACACCAACTTGGACCCAGGACGCTACCGCTTCACTGTTAAAGCTATAAATCAAGAGAATGAATGGAGCACCAATGCAGCGCAACTTGAAATAGTTGTAGTTCCACCGTGGTGGGATAAGCCTATATGGCGTGTGGCGATTACCCTGCTAGGCATGCTGTTGATTTCGTCGATGGTGTGGCTGAGGATAGCATCGTTGAAAAAGCGCTCTGCTGAACTTGCACTAAAAGTTGAGGAAAAAACCCGAGACTTAGAAGCGGTCGTAGAAAAGTTAACGCAGCTTTCAACTCAGGACGCATTGACGGGCCTCAAAAATCGTCGCTACTTTACACAAAGAGCCAAGGCAGCATGGCAAAATTATAAACGCCATAATCATACTTTCTCCTTGCTAATTGTTGATATTGATTTCTTTAAGCGTATTAACGATGAATACGGTCATCATGTGGGTGACACAGTACTGGTCAAAATAGCTAGGATCCTAGAAGATAGTTTAAGAGAAAGTGACGTTATTGCGCGATGGGGCGGTGAAGAGTTTCTTATATTGCTGCCTTCATTAAAGGTTCAAGAAGCATTTTGGGTAGCAGAAAAGCTACGTAAAACTGTCGCTGATTACGAAATCGATGCTCCCCCCTACTCGGTATCGGCTACCATAACCTGTGGTGTAGCGGATATACGAGATTACGATAGCGTCGAGGCTTGCATTCACGCTATCGATAAAAAGCTATATGCCGGAAAAGAATCAGGCCGAAATGCGGTGATAAAATAGCCGCCAGCCGATCATCATACCTATTAGTTTCTCCCCCCATTGCATTACCGTTTAAACGGCAATGCATGCAGGCAAACGTTTTGTCATGCATTTTATCGCAGTAATTGATCGCTTTCCTTTTTACCCGCCTATGTATTGTGAATTCTTAAGTAGATTAAGATGAGCGAAATCACCCACAAGGAGGATGAAAATATGGCAAATGTATTAGTAATCGGCGCATCAGGCCAAATTGGTAAGCAAGCAACAGTGAAATTGTTGGATGCTGGTCACAAAGTCGTAGCGCCAGTAAGAAGCCCTGACAAACTGTCAGATATCCAAAATGCCAACCTCACAGTGGTTGAGCAGGATTTAGAAAAAGATTTTTCAGCACACTTTGAAGGTGTGGACGTTGCGGTATTCACAGCGGGTTCAGGCGGTAGCACCGGCGCAGATAAAACACTTATGATTGATCTTTGGGCGGCCCGCAACGCGGTTAACTATGCAAAAGCGGCGGGGACACCCAAATTTGTTATGGTTAGTTCTATTGGTGCAGACGATCCTGACGCCGTGGAGTCAGCAATAAAACCATATTTGGTTGCCAAACACATGGCCGACGAGCATTTAATTAATAGCGGCTTACATCACGTAATTCTTCGACCTGGCACTTTATTAAATGAACCGGGCACGCATTTAGTACGAACCGATATGCCAAGCAATAGGGACGATGCTGTTATACCAAGAGAAGATGTAGCGACAGCTATTGTCGAAAGCATTGCAAGAGAAAGTAATGCTGACTTGATCACCTATTTATTTAAAGGTGATACACCAATTTCCCATATTTTCTAGGTGATCGACGCCCTCTCATTTGCCAATGCGTTATCGCGTCTATCCAAGCTAGAGAGGGCTTACTTTTTGCTTCGGTCGCCGGTTTGTATACTACTGACTTAGGTGGTGCCCAGAATAGGCAGTATCACGCACTCAATATATGCCTACTTAGAGACTAGAGATAGTCACCTACGGTATCAATGACTGGCTAACCCAGTTGCTATTCCCGTCTTTTTGATGCCACTCTCGACTTTGAGGGTTACCTCTCAAATTCAGGTAATCTACGCTATCGATAGCCAGCATGATCACGCAAAAGTGAGGTGGAACTACACCAAAATCCCCTTCAACCTGTAGTGCCGAACCATCGTTTCTTGGCGTGCCTGGCTCGCCCCATAAGAACTGCTTTTTGCCCGCATCTGACAATTTATTCCAGTGCTGAGTAACTAAGTCAGCATCTTGATGTAACGTTATTATTGTTGCAGTACAAGAGAAGCGATATTGCTCCCTGGTTTTAGAAAAATACCAACACACCTGCGAGTGAGGATTCTGGCCAAGCTGGTCATATTTATCTGAGCGGGTGTCAGAAATAACCACCAGTTGGTTGTCGTCGGTGATCCCTCTAAAAACCACGGTACGGCAGTACGGTACACCACTACCGTCCACAGTAGCTAACTGAAAGTAACGACTTTCTGGCATACTGCGAGTTTGGTGAAGACTCTTTGTCAACCCTTGTCGCCACTGGGGCATAACCACCTCCGAGAGTAAAATCGCCTATACTTACCGCTACGCGGCTTTCTTCTTCGCAGCTAAAGAAAACAGCGTGTAGAAGTTTTGCGTGGTAATTTCCGCTAGTTCTTTTACCGTCACGCCTTTAAGCTCAGCAATAAATTCTGCCACTTCTACCACGTATCCTGGCTGGTTTTGTTTACCTCGATGAGGAACTGGCGCAAGCCATGGTGAGTCAGTTTCAATAAGTAGTCGCTCTAAAGGGATCGCTTTTACCACTTCACGCAATTCATCTGCTGAATTAAAGGTTACAATGCCTGAAATAGAGATATAGAAGTCCATCTCTATTGCTGCCAGCGCCATGTCTAATGACTCAGTAAAGCAATGCAAAACACCTTTAGTGTGCGCAGCTTTGTGTTGGCGGAGTAAGTTAATGGTGTCTTCCCTTGCATCCCGCGTATGAATAATTAACGGCTTTTTAGTTTCGTTAGCTACTTTGATGTGGTCGACGAAAGACGTTAGCTGGACTTCTTTACTTTCCGGACTATAAAAATAGTCCAGCCCAGTTTCGCCAATGGCTACAACTTCTTCACGCTGCGCCTTCTCTAACAGTTCTTCATAGCTACACGCTTCATCTTGATGTAGTGGGTGCACACCACAAGATACTGATACATCTTCAAACTGACTTACAGCTGCTAACATGCTGTCGTAATCACCAACAGATACGCACACACAAAGGAAGTGTTCAACACCTCGGGTTCTTGCGAAATTTAAGGTTTCAGCCAGCTCTTCTGGCCCTTGCTTAAGTCGGTCTAAGTGACAATGAGAATCTACGAACAAACTACACCTGTTTTAAAAAATTGCTGTCAGACAAAAGGGCTTCGACAAGCCAGCATTTGCCTATTAACGTTGAAATTGCTTTAGTAACCCAAAAAGTACCATTGATTTGTTAACACCTGCGTGCTGAAGCGTTCTTACCGCATCAACACACGCTTCATAGCGTTTAAAATCAACAGCCTGTTGACGTTTTATGTATTCGTCGTGGGCCATCTGTTGACACCACAATGCGATTTGAGGCGCATTGTCCTGCCACTTATTCGCAAGCGTTTGTACTTGCAAATTTGCATCGCCTGCTAAGAGCGCTTGCATACCATCGCTAAAATTGCGATAGCTAATGTCTTCTTCACCACTGAGAGCCTCTTCTACGCGAAGAGGGGCATAGCCATAAGCTGCCAGTAACGCTTCGCTTGCATCTTCTACGCCCTTAGCGTTTAAGTAGTTCAAACTGTCTGACACTGACGGGAGTGAGAGTATCTGCCGTTCACATCGACTTAATATGGTCGGCATAATTTTATTGATACTGTCAGTGATCAGCAGCAAGAAGGTATTATTTGTGGGTTCTTCTAGGGTTTTCAACAGTGCATTAGCTGCCGCTTCCGTCATGGTATCGGCACGAGGGATCAACAACACCTTATTGCCCCCCATTTGCGCAGTACCTGATAGCTTGCCAATACCCTCGCGAATTTTATCCACACCTAACTGCTTTTCACTTTCTAAAACATGAAAGTCTGGGTGGTTTCCAGCTTGCCTCAAATGGCAACTTTGACACTGTTCACATGGCCCATTTATGCTTGGCTGCTTACACAATAACGCATTGCTTAACCCTAACGCGAGTTGGTATTTTCCAATTCCCTTTGGCCCTGTCAGCAATAAACCGTGGTGTAGTTTCTTTGCCATATATCGCGACAGTAACGTCGAGAACGTTGTAGCAAACCAAGGCATTACTTGCATTAGCCTTTCCCCTGCTGGCTTTCGTTTCGAGCAATGTTACTGCTTTCGCTACTTGTGTTCGTCACATAGTCATTGATAATCGCAATCACGTCTTGATGAACCTTTTCCATAGGCTGCATTGCACTGACCACGACGATAGATTCATCTTGCTTAGCAAGAGACAAGTATTTTGCACGAGTTCGTTCGAAAAAGGCGAGCCCCGCTTGCTCAATGCGGTCAAGCTCCCCTCGCCCACGGGCGCGCTCTAGTCCAACCGCAGGCTCGACATCCAGATATAAAGTTAAATCTGGCTTAAACCCTTTAAGGGCGATATCGCTGATGGCCGACATTGTTTTTCCACTGACGCCCCGACCACCGCCTTGATAGGCTTGAGAAGACAGGTCGTGTCTGTCACCTACCACCCACGCACCAGCATCAAGTGAAGGTAAGATTTTATTAGTAAGTAATTGCACACGCGCCGCATACATAAGAAGTAGTTCAGTCTCCTCACTCACGGTCTCATCCCAGTCGTGTTTTACACATTCTCGAATGGCTTCTGCCATCGGTGTGCCTCCTGGCTCACGAGTTTGCTCAACGCGCTTTCCTGCACCTTTTAATGCTTGAACAATCAGCCCAATCACTGAGCTTTTTCCTGCCCCTTCAAGGCCTTCAACTACAATAAACTTTCCGCGCATTACTTTTTAAACTCTGTTTTTATTTAGCTATAACGTATCGGTTGTCTGCATCAATACGGCTATCGTTTTAACTGGTATTTTCGCACAGCTGCATTGTGTTCAGCTAGTGTCGTAGAAAATTGATGGCTGCCATCGCCCTTCGCCACGAAATATAATGCATCCGTTGTCAGTGGGTGCAACGCAGCGTGAATGGCGGCCTTGCCTGCCATCGCGATAGGCGTAGGTGGGAGCCCTTTAATAACATAGGTATTGTAAGGCGTTGCTGTTCGCAAGTGCTTACGGGTAATGTTGCCGTCAAACGTAGGACCGATACCATAAATCACGGTGGGATCAGTTTGAAGACGCATATTTCTGTTTAGCCTATTGACGAAAACGCCTGAAATCATGTCACGTTCCGCAGGCACAGCCGTTTCTTTTTCAATGATACTCGCCAAGATAAGAGCCTCGTAAGGTGTGGCTAACGGCAGTTCGGCATCCCGTAACTCCCATTCACTAGAGACAAAGTCAATTAGCGCGCGGTGTGCTCTTTTCAATACCTCGCTTGCGGTTGTGCCTTTGGTAAAGAAATACGTATCAGCCAAATATACGCCCTCTGTCTGCGAAACGTTTTCGCAACACCAATCTACGCCGTTATCCTGAGTGAGCTGGTTTAATTTCCCTTCGTTTAAATCAAACACCAAATCTGTGTTTTGTTTAAGCGACTCAAGCCACTGTGCAAGAGTTAGCCCTTCAACTAGACTCACTGCGAAGAGATGCTCATCGCCCTCAGTAAACAAGGTAAACACATCTACTAGTGACTGTCCTGGGCGCAGCATGTAGGTGCCAGACTTAACAGACGTACTGCCTGCAAAGAATTTGAGCCACACCTTCGCAACAAAGGGCGACACATCGGTCATGCCTATTTTACGCAAGTGTTTCACGGTACGATAAGCGTTACTGCCGCTCTCTATCGTAAATAAGGTTTCACTTTTTAATGCTAGTTCACCGGTAACCTTGCTCGACACATACATTACGCCAGAGGCTGCCCCAACAACGGCAAGCATGACAAGAGATAATAGAATAACAATTACCCGCTTCATGCTTGAACTTCCCCTTTCTTCATTGCTCTACATTCCATTTTGTTTCTTTTTACTACTGATCTGGTGAAGCTCGTAAAACGTTGACGAACCCTGTTGTAAGAAGTGCGTTTTAATTAATTTTTAAGCGCAGTCTGAAGCCGTGTCTTTAGCGCTACAATCGCATCGCTTTTTATATCAAAATCGACATAAGAGAAATCCGGCATTCGTATTTGCTGTACCGGCATAACGCCCATTAGTGCATTGGTAATTACCACTGCACTCGCTTTTCGCAAATAAGAAAGATCATATTCCCCCACGTGAAGCGAACAATTGTCGTTTAACAGCGAATCAATAAGACACTGCCTGACTACGCCATTGACACCGCTTCCTTTCAAAGACGGGGTATACCATTGTTCATTGAGGTAGAAAAATACATTGCCAGCACTCGCTTCAATAATGTTATCTTGGGTATCGCAAACAATAGCATCGTGTGCGCCAGCGTCGTCTACTTCGTGCTTAATTAAGACTTGTTCTAGCCTGTTCATATGCTTTACACCCGCAAGCAATGGTTGAATGGCTAACCGTGTTTGAGCGCAAATTACCGTTGCACCTTCATTCGCAAGACTATCGTAATGGACAGGGAAAGGGTGCTGGCTAAATCTGACTAATGCTTCACTGTCTTCGCTTCGCGCATACCCCCTTCCGGCTTGACCTCCCGACACGTGAACTTTTAGCACATATTTTAAAGAAGCGTTATCACCCGAGCCGTTCTTTATCGCCTTAACTTGTTCAGCAATTGCGGCTTCAAGCGCGCGGATATCAATATTGAGCTTGATGGCTGCCGCATCGTGCTCTAAACGTGAAATATGATAAGGCAATAATTCTACTTGATGTTCACTTACCAATAATGTGGTAAACACACCGTCGCCATAATTAAACGCCCTGTCACTTGATGAAATAGGCGTAGCGCTAGGAATAATTCTCACTGCCTACTCTTGTTCGCCGTTATTGTGGTTGTTGGAAGTATACCAACTTGCGTTGGTCAGACAACGTCTAGCTGAATTGATTTGGCTGTAGCGGTGCTCAATGAGACCTGAGTTTTATGATATTCACTGTGAGATTTAACTGTATAAACAACAAAAGGCAGCCGAAGCTGCCTTTTAAATATACGTGAATTACACTTTAACAGCGTTAGTCACGCCGTATTAGATACGCTTGAAAATCAATGAGCCGTTCGTACCGCCAAACCCGAATGAGTTACACAGTGCGTAGTCTTCATTGAATGCTTTTGCTTTGTGTGCAACAAAGTCTAAGTCACAGCCTTCACCTGGTTCGTCCAAGTTAATGGTTGGCGGCGCCATTTTGTCACGCAGTGCCAAAATAGTGAAAATTGCCTCAACTGAACCGGCGGCCCCTAGCAAATGGCCTGTCATTGACTTGGTAGAGCTAACAAGTAGCTTGTGAGCATGGTCATTGAACACGCGTTTTACTGCTGCCACTTCCGCAATGTCACCTGCAGGCGTAGACGTACCATGTGCGTTAACATAGCCGATTTCGCTTGCATCCAACTTCGCATCATTTATCGCGTTTTGCATAGACGCAGCCGCACCTTCTCCATCTTCAGGTGGAGAAGTCATGTGGTATGCGTCGCCGCTCATGCCAAAACCAACCAGTTCTGCATAAATGGTCGCACCACGCGCTTTTGCTGCTTCGTATTCTTCTAGCATTACCACGCCAGCGCCCTCACCCATGACAAAACCATCGCGGTCTTTATCCCATGGGCGGCTTGCGGCTTGTGGGTTGTCGTTGCGAGATGACAACGCACGTGCTGCGGCAAAACCAGCCATGCCTAGCGGAGTAATAGACGCTTCTGCGCCTCCGGCCAACATGGCATCAGCATCGCCATAAGCAATGGTTCTTGCGGCAATACCAATGTTATGAACGCCTGTTGTACAAGCAGTCACAACGTTTAAATTCGGTCCTTTCAACCCTTCCATGATAGACAAAAAGCCTGAAATCATGTTGGTAATGGTTGAAGGTACAAAAAATGGCGATACGCGCTTAGGACCGCTATTTGTCAGTTTTAAATGGTTTTGTTCAATTTGTTCTAAACCACCAATACCTGAACCAATAGCTACACCTACACGATGCGCATTATCTTGTGAAATAGTTAAACCAGAATCGACCAAGGCTTGCTTGCCTGCTGCTATACCCAACTGGATAAAGCGGTCCATTTTCTTGGTTTCTTTCTTTTCAATGTATTCCTGCGGATCAAAATCATTAATTTGACCTGCGAAACGGGTTGAATAGTTACTACAATCGAAATGGGTGATTTCACCGATGCCGCTTTCGCCCGCGAGCAATTTGCGCCATGTGTCTTCGCTATTAAGACCTAATGGTGAAAGCATTCCAAGACCAGTAACCACTACGCGACGTTTTGTCACAAAAAGCCCTCGCTTTGGAACTAAGGTAGGAGATACAAAAACGGCTCTGTTAGAAGAGCCGTTTTGTCGCTACTTAAGACTTAAGCGTCTTTGTTAGCGTTGATGTAATCAATTGCTGATTGAACAGTAGTAATTTTTTCTGCTTCTTCGTCAGGAATTTCAGTATCGAATTCTTCTTCCAAAGCCATTACTAGCTCGACAGTGTCAAGTGAATCAGCGCCTAAATCGTCAACGAATGAAGCTTCTGCTTTTACTTCTTCTTCTTTCACGCCAAGTTGTTCAACGATGATTTTCTTAACGCGTTCTTCAATGTTACTCATAATTCTAGGTTTCCCTTAAACGTCACTAGATAATAAAAGTGCCGCTAGTTTATTTTGCAAGGTGCATCCTTGCAAGCACCAGTTTAAACAAATTTTCTGGTCAAACCAGCGACATTCGAAATTCGTAAAATACTATTTTTACATCCAAGTTCGGGTAAATACCACCCCAAACTAAGGAAAATTCGCAATTTTTGCGAATTTACCCCATATACATACCACCATTTACATGGATAGTTTCGCCTGTAATATAGGCTGCACCATCGCTTACTAAAAAGGCAACAGTGGCTGCAATTTCATCAGGCTCGCCTAATCGGTTAGCCGGAATATCTTTGAAAATGGCTTCTTTTTGGTCATCGGTCAGCGCTTTTGTCATATCGGTATCGATAAAACCAGGCGCTACAACGTTGATGGTAATACCACGAGAAGCCACTTCACGCGCCATTGATTTAGAAAAACCAATGACCCCTGCTTTCGCTGCAGCATAGTTTGCCTGTCCGGCGTTACCTGCACTGCCCACCACTGAACCAATATTCACGATGCGACCAAAACGCTTCTTCATCATACCGCGAAGTACCGCTTTTGACAGTGTGAAAATTGAGGTTAAGTTGGTGTCGATAATGTCCTGCCACTCGTCATCTTTCATGCGCATTAGCAGATTATCACGTGTGATACCTGCATTATTGACCAAGATATCGATACCACCATGTGCTTCATTAATCGCTTTAATCGTAGTATCTACGCTTTCTTTGTCGGTGACATTTAGTGCAAAGCCTTTGCCGCCGAATTCAGAAAGATAATCGCTGATCGCTTGCGCACCGTTTTCACTGGTTGCGGTTCCGATAACCGTAGCGCCTTGCTGAGCAAGCTGCGTGGCAATCGCTTTGCCTATACCTCGGCTTGCGCCGGTAACAAGCGCAATTTTACCGTCTAATTGACTCATTGCGTTTCCTTATTGTTTTAATGCTTCAACACCATCAGGTGTATTAACTGCAAGAGATTCTAGGCTCTTGTCGATACGTTTGTTCAATCCAGTAAGTACTTTACCAGGACCTACTTCAATAACGCGCTCAACGCCCGCTGCCGCCAAATATTCAACAGTACGTGTCCATTGAACGGGGCAATATAGTTGTCTCACTAATGCGTTCTTAATTGCATCACCTTGGGTTTCAATAGTGACATCAACATTATTCACGATATTGATTGCAGGCTCATTAACGTTCAATGACGATAACGCGTCTTCTAACTTGTCTGCTGCAGGACGCATTAACTCACAGTGTGAAGGAACACTTACCGCAAGAGGAAGTGCGCGCTTTGCGCCCGCTTCTTTACACGCATTAGCAGCTTGCTCGGCGGCGTTCTTTTCCCCTGCAATAACCACTTGGCCTGGAGAGTTAAAGTTAACTGGTGCTACCACATCGCCTGTAGCAATAGCGGTTTGCTGACAAATATCAGCAATGGCAGCGTCGTCTAATCCGATAATGGCATACATGGCACCCGCACCTGCTGGTACAGCTTCTTGCATATATTTACCACGAGCTTCTACAAGCTTAATAGCGTCAGCAAAATCCATGGCGCCGCCACATACTAATGCTGAGTACTCACCAAGGCTGTGACCCGCTAGGTAATCTACATCGATGCCCTGCTCGCGAATAACACGCCAAATTGCTACGCTAGCAGCAAGCAACGCTGGTTGAGTGATATGGGTTTCGTTAAGTTTACCGTCTGTATCATTTTGGACTAAATCCCACAGATCGTAGCCGAGCGCGTCAGAGGCTTCTTTAAACGTTGCTTCGATAATAGGAGAAGTCTCAGCAAGTTCCTTTAGCATACCTACGCTTTGAGAACCTTGTCCTGGAAATACACAGGCTGTCTTTGTCATGTCGATTCCTTATTATTTTTAATTTACTAGAAGCGAGAAAACGTCGGAGTTGGAGTGCCCCCTAACAAGGCAAATATCACCAAGGAAAATATCTGCAAGGCTAATAGCGTACAAGCGCCGATGCCCAAGCAAATCCGCCCCCGAATGCTTCTAGTAATAAATGCTGTCCGCGTTGAATGCGCCCGTCTCTGATAGCCGTATCAAGCGCTGTAGGCACAGTAGCAGCAGAGGTATTACCATACTGCTCTAACGTAAGCACTACTTGATCAAGAGACATATTCAGCTTTTTAGCTGTCGCTTTAATAATTCTAAAGTTTGCTTGGTGAGGTACTAACCAGTCAAGATCAGATTTTTGCATACCATTGGCAGCAAGAGTTTGTTCTACCACTTCTGAAAGCTTAGTTACCGCAACCTTAAAGACTTCATTACCACGCATCACACCCCAGTTCTCGTGAACCGACTGCTCGTCACCACGGGTTGGATTACCCACGTACAGCAAATCGCCATGAGAGCCTGATGCGTTGATATGTGTGGAAAGAATCCCAGGTTCATCACTGGCTTCAATAATCGTCGCGCCTGCCGCATCGCCAAATAAGATAACCATGGTTCTGTCTTCAGGGTTTATCAAGCGGCTTAAACAGTCGGTACCGACTACAAGAATACGTTTCGCCATGCCAGACTTAATGTATTGATCGGCAACACTTAATGCGTAGCAATAGCCTGCACACGCAGCAGCTACGTCAAATGCAGGGATACCGTCAATATCAAGAATGCGTTGAATTTCACATGCTGTGCTTGGAAGCGCATAGCGACCACTCGTGGTAGCGCACACAATCATGTCGATAGATTTCGGGTCAATGCCAGCCATTTCAATGGCTTTCTTACTGGCTTCTGCCCCCATGGTAGCAGCGGTTTCATCTGCTCCAATAATACGTCGCTCTTTTATCCCGGTACGGTCAGTGATCCATTCGTCACTGGTGTCCACCATTTGCTCTAAATCTGCGTTTGTACGCACGTCGCTGGGATAATAGCTACCTGTTCCTATAAAGCGTGAATATTTGCTCAAAGCTGCTCCAACAATACCGTTTCTATCTTTGTCTTTATCTTTTCAGGTAAATGCATCTTTGCTTCTTTCATTGCTTGCACGATGGCGTAATAAAAGGCGTCTTTTTGTGCATTTCCGTGACTCTTGATAACAATGCCGCGCAATCCTATCAGACTCGCACCGTTATACTGGTCGGGGTTCACGCTGTTATAGATAGATTTCAGTAATGGGAAGGCAATTTTTGCCAATAATCGGGTATAAAAGTTCTTTTGTGACTGGCGTTTTACTTCGTTTATCACTAACTTAGCCAGCCCTTCGCTCGATTTAAGCGCTACATTTCCGGTAAAACCGTCTGTTACCACTACATCGGCATGATCGGTGAAAATGTCGTCGCCTTCTACATAACCAATATAGTTTATGCCTGGCGCGTCTTTAAAAAGCTGGTCGGCAGATTTTACCTGTGCGTTACCTTTAATATCTTCTTCGCCTACGTTCAATAAGGCAACCCTTGGCGATGCTATGCCCGCCACCTCTTGCGCAAGCACTGAGCCCATAACACCGTATTGGAAAAGTATTTCAGGCGTGCAGTTTACGTTAGCGCCTAAATCAAGGAGAAAAACGTTATGGAGCCCTGTTGTAGGCATCATATTAATGAGTGCGGGCCTATCAATACCTGATAAGGTTTTAAGCAAATAGAACGATAAGGTAAGCAATGCACCGGTATTACCTGCGCTTACACAAGCGTTAGCCTCGCCACTTTCGACAAGCTCAATAACGCGACGCATAGAAGAATCTTTCTTATTTCGTAGCGCTGACGTAGGCACTTCGCCCATCTCAACCACTTGTGAGCAATGCACAATAGTAACGCGGTTGCGCTCAGAATCAGTAAGGGGCTGTATACCTGCTTTGATGGTATCTTCATCACCGCATAGCGTGAAGTGCACGTCTGGATGAAGTTGAATAGCCTTTACGGCTGCGGGAAGGATAACAGGGGGACCATGATCGCCCCCCATGATATCTAACGCGATGGTTAGTTTAGACAAAATGTAGTCGCCGTATTACGCGCCGATTACTTTCTTGCCTTTGTAATAACCGTCAGCGGTCACGTGGTGACGACGGTGAGTTTCGCCCGACGTTGAATCGACAGACAAAGTCGCGCCTGTCAATGCATCGTGTGAGCGACGCATACCGCGCTTAGAACGCGTTTTACGATTTTGTTGTACTGCCATAACTTACTCCTGGTCTCGCTTAAGTTCTTTCAAAACCGCGAAAGGGTTTTGTCGCTCTTGTTCCGGTTCAATCTTTCCAAACGACATATCGTCCTGCTTCACTGTACACTCCGACTCTGCATGAAGGGGCACAATTGGCAAAGATAACAGTAGCTCGTCTTCAAAAATTTGAAGCAGATTAACTTCTCCGTGGTCGTTGACCTCTACCGGTTCGTAAGCCTCGGGAATGATGTCATCGCTTTCCTGTTCTTCTCCCTGCACTGGAGTAAAACAGAATTCCGCTTCCACGGGATAATCGAGTTCACCATTACACCTTTGACAGATAAGTGTTACCTGCGTGGCTAGATGGCCGTGAAAGACAGTAAGACCCTGCGCGTCTTTTTCGAACTGTACTTCTGCGTCCACATAGTCATTGCATCGGACAACTGCTTCACTCAATCGTTCCATATCTTTAGACGCAATCACGCCCCGGTAATCGGAACGTTTCATGGCACTTTTAGTCGGTTCAACCGAATGAGGGAGTTTCACTTTCTGCATAGGGCGCGCATGATATAGGGTCAACCCCTTCCTGTCAAAGCAAAATTGCGTTTTAACCTACAATAAAACGCTGTATGTGGTACGCAGTGATAATGTAACATTGTACTACTAACTGAAAGTACGCAACATATTGATTTTATAAAAGGAGTAATTGTGGCCTCCCTTGTTCTCGCCTCATCATCGCAATACCGAAAAATGTTGCTCGCCAACATTGGTATTCAGGTGGACACCCACGCACCAGATATTGACGAAACGCCCTTTGCGAACGAAAGCCCTACTGCATTGAGTTTACGTTTAGCCGAACAAAAGGCGCACAAGGTTGCCGCTGAATTAGAAAAGGTAAATAACGACACCATTATTATAGGTAGTGATCAAGTAGCTTTGGTCCAAACCGATGCGGGCCCGCAGCTACTTGGCAAGCCTGGCACGTTTGAAAATGCAGTAAACCAGCTAATGGCATGCCAAGGTAAGCAAGTGTCATTTTATACTGCACTTTGCCTTCACCAACCTAGCGCTAATAAAACGATAACAAAGGTAGATGAAACACGCGTTTTCTTTCGCCATAACAGTGAAGCTGCCATTCGCGCCTATGTAGATAAAGAGCAACCACTTGACTGCGCTGGCAGTTTTAAAAGCGAAGGTTTGGGTGTATTACTGTTCGATAAAATAGAAAGCCGCGACCCTAACAGTTTAATCGGTCTTCCGATAATGCTGCTAAATGAATTACTGGGCGCACACTTCGATGTCGATTTATTAGCAATGGCTGCACAGTAAGCCACTAATTCTGTCAGAGCAGTTGTATCAAAGCAGTGCTACAAACCAGCGCTATTTGAATAGCGCTGTTTCTAGTTCACTTATAGAGTGTACAAGTGCTACAGGTAACAACGCTTCTAAATGAACCTGCGCGTGAACGCCATATGACACACCTATTCTATCCATACCAATCGTTTTCGCCATTTGCATGTCGTAGGTTGTGTCACCAATCATCACGGCGTCTTCTATTTTTACACTAAGTTCATCAAGTAACTGTAGGAGCATGTCGGGCGAAGGCTTTGATTCTGCCTCATCGGCGGTACGTGACGCACTAAAGAAAGGTCCCGTCCCTGTTTGTGCCCACGCTCGATCAAGACCGCGGCGCGCTTTACCTGTCGCAACGGCCAATGTGCATCCCGCTTCTTTCAAATTGCTAAGTAACTGTTCAACGCCATCAAACAAAGGGCACGGCGTTGTATCGCGAGTGACAAATGCCTCTTTATAGGCGGCGACTAAACGCTCGGCTAACTCATCGTCTTTGATATTAAAAAGCTGTTTAATGGCAGGCTTTAAACTTATACCAATAATGTGACCTACTTCATCGTAGGTAGGAACAGGCATATCACACTGCTTAGCAGCAAGCTGCATGCAGCTAACAATTTTTGCCGCCGAATCCATGAGCGTGCCATCCCAATCGAAGATAACAAGTTTGTACTTAGGCAGTGTTTTATCTAACGAAATGAAAGGCTGTGTTTCCACAGCCTGTTTTTTTGAATGCATAACTTACAGCGCTTTAAGTGTATTTGAGAGTGTGTCGTCTAATGGCGCGGTAAATGTTACGCGCTCTTCAGTCGCTGGGTGCAGCAGTGAAATACTGCGAGCGTGAAGGAACAGTCTGTTCAGCCCTTTTTGGCGCATTGCCGCGTCGAAATCCGCATCGCCGTATTTTGGGTCACAAGCAATAGGATGACCCGCATGCAAACAGTGAACGCGAATTTGGTGGGTTCTACCTGTAATAGGCGACGCTTCAACCAAGGTTGCACCTGCGTATTCCTCTAATATGCGGTAGCGAGTTTCTGACGGTTTACCATCGTCGCTTACACTTACCATGCGTTCACCCGATTGCAGCACATTTTTACGAAGCGGCGCTTTGACTTTAAATCGGGTTTTAGGCCACTCACCTGCAACTAGCGCATTATATCGCTTGTCCATTTTACCGGTGCGAAGCTGCTCATGCATGTGGCGAAGGGCAGAACGCTTCTTGGCTATCAAAATACAGCCCGACGTATCACGGTCTAGTCGATGTACCAATTCCATAAATTTGGCATCGGGACGCAAGGCTCTTAAGCCTTCGATTAGACCAAAGCTTAAGCCGCTTCCCCCGTGAACTGCCATTCCCGATGGCTTATTGATAACAAGTATACGGTCGTCCTCGAAAAGGATATGCGATTCTAATGATGCAATTTTATCGAGCTTTGGCGATGGCGCAGGCGCACCTTCCGACACGCGAACCGGTGGAATTCTGATTAAATCGTCGGCTTGTAACTTATATTCAGGCTTAACACGACCTTTATTCACCCGCACTTCACCTTTGCGTAAAATGCGATAAATCATGCTTTTCGGCACACCTTTTAGCTGGGTGCGCAAAAAATTATCGATACGTTGACCAGCCAAGTCGGCTTCAACCGTTACAAAACGTACTTTCTGGGGAGCTTCTTCTTTCATAGGGGCATTATACCCTATTGCAAAGTGCCCAACATACTGAAAGTTACGTTTTACTAAATAATTATTATATCAGCGCTTAGCTAGGACTTAGAAAACCCCACCTTTACGCATACTTTTTATCCAAAGCGCATGTTTTCTGTATTTAACATCTCAATTTATGGGATTTATTCATTCGCTTTCCTTGCTAAAATTTGACTTTTAGTGCGATAATTATCGATGTTTTTAACACGATTAAATTCACGTAAAAAGAAAGGTGTGGAACAGGCATCTCGTTGCCGCACTTTAACAATGTGAAACACAGCGTTATAAAAACAACAACAAGACCGAAAATCAGCACGCATTAGAGTGTGTTGTTTTAACTTGTAAACGATAAAAGCATGGTTTGAGCGTCGGTGACATCAGCAATGATAAGTGTTCGATGAAATAACACATTCATACCGACCCCGCGAGAGAGGCAACGACTACACTGCCGTAAAAAGCGAGGCCATGCTTGCGAACATAAAATAAGTTTGCCGTTTAGCTAACAGAATTAAATGACAATTGAGTGGCGAAAATGATGCCGCTTGAAAAAATGAAATGAGTAATAAGGGCTAGTCGCTCCCGACATCCTTAAAGCAGTGTGAACATGAATGCATCTGTACGATTATACGTGTCAATTCACGGTCGTATGGGTTTGCGCTTAAGATAAAGGCGCTTGTTTATTCGCGTGAGTGTTTACCCACCAGGGATAATGCGACGTTACAACAAGGTCCCCGTCCAGCCGTGAGGTTGCGCGGTGAGGGTTTGCACATGTCACTTTAATTTTGTGTCTTAACGGCTGTACGAAAACAGAGTTAGATACAATGAAAAGAATGTTAATTAATGCAACTCAGCAAGAAGAGTTGCGCGTTGCTCTTGTCGATGGGCAACGGTTATATGATTTAGATATAGAAAGTCCAGGACACGAGCAGAAAAAAGCGAATATCTACAAAGGTAAAATTACCCGCGTTGAACCCAGCTTAGAAGCTGCTTTTGTTGACTACGGTGCAGAGCGCCATGGTTTCCTACCCCTCAAAGAAATTGCCCGCACTTACTTCCCTAAAGGTTACAAATTCGAAGGCCGCCCTAACATCAAAGATGTGATTAAAGAAGGCCAAGAAGTCATTGTTCAAATTGATAAAGAAGAACGCGGCCAGAAAGGCGCTGCATTAACTACATTCTTATCGCTTGCAGGCAGTTACCTAGTACTTATGCCAAACAATCCTCGCGCTGGCGGTATTTCACGCCGAATAGAGGGCGATGAGCGTACAGAGCTTAAAGAGTCACTAAGCAAATTGGACCTTCCTGAAGGTATGGGTTTGATTGTCCGCACTGCGGGCGTTGGCAAATCTTACGAAGAGCTAGAATGGGATTTAAAAGTCTTGCTTACCCATTGGGAAGCTATCTCTAGCGTTGCTGAAGAACGTGAAGCGCCTTTCTTAATTCACCAGGAAAGTAACGTAATTGTTCGAGCTATCCGCGACTACCTACGTCGCGATATTGGCGAAATCCTTATCGATAAAACCAGTATTTATGAGCAAGCTTTACAGCACATTCAATTAGTGCGCCCTGACTTTGCAAATCGCGTAAAGCTCTATCGTGGTGAAGTGCCGTTATTTAGCCACTACCAAATCGAAAGCCAAATTGAGTCTGCATTCCAACGCGAAGTGCGTTTGCCTTCTGGCGGCTCAATTGTTATCGACCCAACAGAAGCACTAACCTCTATAGATATTAACTCTGCCCGTGCAACAAAAGGTGGTGATATTGAAGAGACAGCGCTTAACACAAACCTAGAAGCGGCAGACGAGATTGCCCGTCAACTGCGTCTTCGTGACCTAGGTGGATTGGTTGTAATCGACTTCATTGATATGACGCCAGTACGTCACCAACGTGAAGTTGAAAACCGCATGAAAGACGCGGTGAGAAGCGACAGAGCACGAGTACAATTGGGTCGTATTTCTCGCTTTGGCCTTTTGGAAATGTCTCGCCAGCGTTTACGCCCTTCTTTAGGCGAATCAGCGCATCACGTTTGTCCTCGCTGTTCTGGTCACGGTACCATTCGTGGCACTGAGTCTTTGGCACTGTCTATTCTTCGTATTTTGGAAGAAGAGAGCATTAAAGAAAACACGGGGCAAATTGAAGCGCAGTTACCCGTTCCAGTAGCGACGTATTTACTTAACGAAAAGCGTAAGTCTATTCAGCTTCTAGAAAAGCGCCACGGTGTTGACTTGCTACTTATTCCTAATGCGAACCTAGATACACCGCATTACCAGGTATTACGCAGACGTCCAGATGATGTTATATCTGAAGCGAGTTACGACGTAGAGTTAATGCCTGCGGTAGAAGCTGAGACGGAAACAACGACTTCAGCACCAGTTAAGCGCGAAGAGCCAGCACTGAAGGGCCTTGTTGCACCAACGGCTGCACCTGTAGTTGCGCCAAAAGAAGAAACAGCAAAGAAAGCCGACGATGTGCCTTCACTGTTTGCCCGATTTGGCAAGTGGATTAGTGATTTATTCGGTAGCGAAAGCGAAGAAGAAACCAATAAAGACAAGAAGCCACAGTCTGGCAATAAAAATAGAAACAACCGCAGCCGCAATAATGACGACCGTCGCCGCAAGCCGCGCAATAAGAACAATCGTCGTGGCAATCAGTCTCAAGGTAAAGACCAGAACCGCGATGGTGAGCAGCAGGATAATCGCAAACCGCGCGGCGAACAACAACGAGACCAGAGACAAGACCAGCGTCAAGATCAAGATGATAAGCGCAATAACAAAGGTCGTAAGCCTCGTAAGGCACAGCAACCACGCGATGAGCAACAAAAGCCTAAGCACGAAAAGCAAGATGGCGAGCAGCAAGAAAACCAAGCGCAGAAGAAGCGTGAAGTTGCTGAACGTAGAAAACGCCGTGATAAACGCCGCAGCGTTCGAGTGAAGAAAGATGACAACGCGGTGAATACTGCTGAACAGAGCGAAGCGCAGACCACACCAGTAGCCAAAGAAGCGCCAGTGCAGCACAAAGCTAAAGCTGACACCAAGCCTAAAGCGTCGAAAGCAGAGTCACCGGTTGAAAACACTGCTGAACAGAAGAAGGATGAGCAAAAGCCAGCAGTCAAAGCCGCGCAAAAACCAGCGGATAAACCTGCTGAAGCGAAGCCAGTATCGGATGCTGTTAAGGGTGAAGATGACTCATCAGCGGTAACTAATGATGCCGTTGACGGCACTGATGCGAATACCGACGCTAACAGTGAAGAGCATGGTCAAAAACGTGAAGGCCGTGGCCGTTCACGCCGCTCTCCACGTCACGTTCGTGCGGCTGGTCAACGTCGTAAGAAAGAGTCGCAGCAAGTTGACGATTCAGACACGCAAGCTAAACAGCCTGGTGAGTTGTCACCGCAGCAGCCAGAAGCAGAAGTTGAAGCGACAGCTAAAACAGATGCACCTGTTATCGAAGAAACACAAGCAAAAGAGCCTGGGCAACTAGCGCCAGCTGAAGATCAACCTGTTGCTAAGCAAGAGAAAGCAAAGCTTGACGTTGAAGCCGTTCAGGACGAACTTCAGTTTGATGCAGAGCCTTTAGCGGGTAAAGAGCCTTCAGCGGGAAATAAACCTTCAGCGGATGCAGAGCCGTCAGCGGATGCAGAGCCGTCAGCGAACGATAAACCTTCGGAAGCTGTAGACTCAACTGATGAAGTAACGTCAGCAGACGATAACACGATAACTGAAGCTAAACCGGCCAAGGAAGCTCAAACTTCAGTGCAAGAAAGCAACGTTGAAGAAACGGCTCCGGCAGCACAAGCGGAACCGGCAGTTGAAGCTAAAACAACGCAAGCTGATACGGCGCCAGAAGCTAAAGATGAAGCAGCATCGCCTGAGCAAGTTGAAATAAACTTGGCTGACGCGCCTGTAGTTGCAGAACCAGAAGCACAGGTACAAGAGGCGAAAGCAGATACGCCAGCGGCTAAAGAAGAAGCTGAAACAACAGCAGCGCCTTCTTCGAGCCTAGCAGCGAGTGGCAAAGGAAAGCGTGGTGCATCGCACCCTATGGCATTGCCTGCAGCAGTAAACGACGCATTTGTTGATGTAGCGCTTACCGCTAAAGCTGACGACACACGACCTGCACTCGCAGTATCGGGTAAAACTGCAGCGATGTCGCACGTAACGTCACGTGCATCAGCAGTAACAACGCTTCCTCAGTCGGTAGATGACGTTGCCGAAGTAGCAGCAGTGGCTGAATAATTTTCAGTCGCTAGTGCGCTACTAGCTAATTGATGTAAAAGCCGCTTTCGAGCGGCTTTTTTGTTTGTTAGTGTACGTTTAACATCGAGTCCGAGTTGAGAATAATACCAGTCCGCATAGATCATTACCCACTCAGCGAGAGTTAAAATGTTCGTAATCGCGGCGTGTTACCGCAGGTATAGTGGTTCTACATCAAGGTGACACAACAAAGAGTTCGGACATTTTAAACTCGCCCTTCGGGAAGGTCTGGCAAGCTTCCTAGCTTCATTCTGGGAATTTGAAAGGGAACAACCATTCCTGCATTCCCACGCTTTGCTAGGAAACTTGCC